>JBAZQU010000003.1:0-64500 GCA_041645035.1 Candidatus Altimarinota bacterium
TGAGGAATTTGAAAAACCTTATTTCAAGGAACTTGTTGAGTTTGTGAAAACGGAATATGCGAATAAAAAAGTTTTTCCACCACCCTCGCATATTTTCCGAGCGTTTGAACTGTGTCCATTCGAAGACGTAAAAGTAGTAATTTTGGGACAGGATCCATACCACGGAAAAGATCAGGCAAACGGGCTGTGTTTTTCCGTGGGCGAGAACGTTGTGATGCCGCCTTCGCTGCAAAATATTTTTAAAGAAATTCATGACGACCTCGACCTGCCCATTCCACAGTCCGGCGATTTGGATTACTGGGCGCGGCAGGGAGTTTTGCTTTTAAACGCCACGCTTACGGTGGAAGCGGGGAAGGCCGGTTCACATCAAAAGAAAGGATGGGAAATGTTTACGGATGCAGTGATCCGCGCAGTTTCCGAAGAAAAAGAGCACGTTGTTTTTTTGTTGTGGGGACGTTACGCGCAAGAAAAAGGTGCCGTGATTGATGAAAAAAAACATCTCATTTTGCGTGCCGCGCATCCGTCACCTTTTTCCGCCTACAGTGGTTTTTTTGGCTGCAAACATTTCAGCAAAACCAATGAATATTTGGAGTGGAACGGCAAAGAGCCGGTGAAGTGGGGCTAGGCCCGTAACTGCTTCTTGACTTCATACTACTTTCTTTCGATAAATTCCTAAGTGCAGTCAAAACGTGATCAATCCGCTTCAATTTTGTCGCGGCCGCCCATGTAGGGCCTGAGCACTTCAGGAATGGTCACACTACCGTCGGCATTTTGGTAGATTTCCAGAACCGGGATGAGAATGCGTGGGGAAGCGATACAAGTATTATTGAGAGTATGTACAAACTGCATTTTTCCGTCCTTGTCTTTGTAGCGGATATTAAGGCGTCGCGCTTGATAGTCGAGGAAAGTAGAGCAAGAATGCGTCTCGCCGTAACTTTTGCGAGAAGGCATCCAAGTTTCAATGTCATTTTTGTAGTATTGGCCCTGGCCCATGTCTCCGCTGCAAACCGCAACCACGCGATAGGGGAGCTTGAGATCTTGCAGAACCTCCTCCGCATTTTTGAGTAAAATTTGATGAATGCGTTTGCTCTCTTCCATGCTGTTTGCGCAAAGCGCCACTTGTTCGATTTTTTGGAATTGATGAATGCGGTAGAGACCGTGTGTATCTTTCCCGTATGTCCCTGCTTCACGTCGAAAACAGTTGGAATAACCGGCGTAAAATTTGGGGAGCTCTTCTTCTTTTAAAACTTCATCGCTATGGTAAGCGGCCACGGCCACTTCACTGGTTCCAATCAAATATTTTTCATCACTCTCCATTTCACCGGTTTCGGCATTTCGTACTCCGAGTAGATAGGCTTGTTCCTCGCCGCCCGGGAAATATCCGGTGCCTTCCATGGCTTCGCGGTTCACCATGAGAGGAGGGAGAAAAGGCGTGAAACCTTTAGTCACTAATTTGTTGAGTGTGTACTGCAAAATAGCGAGTTCCAACAGCATTCCTTCGTTTTTCAAAAAATAACTGCGACTGCCGCTGAGTTTTACCCCGCGGTCAATATCTATAATATCGAGCGCTTTTCCAAGTGTGATATGGTCTTTTGGCTCAAAACTGAATTTAGGAAGTTCGCCCCATGTGTACATTTCCGCATTTTCCGTGTCATCTTTTCCTTCAGGGACGTTGGGAGAAATGAGACCGGGCGCGCGCAGCAAAAGCGCGCGCCATTCTTGTTCAACCGTGCTGAGTTTTTCGCTGACACATTTTTCTTCATCCCCCTGTTCGCGCATTTCCGCGATAGCCGTCTTTTTTTCTTCGCCGCTCAGTTTTTGAATTTTTTCAGACGCTTTATTTTTCTCAGCACGCAGCGTGTCGAGTTCCACTTGTAGTGCGCGGCGCTTTTCATCCACTTCAATAAAATGATCCACATCAAAATTGATGTATTTCTTACGAGCCGCTTCACGCACGGCATCCGGGTTTTGAATTATAATTTTTGGATCGAGCATAGTGTTTCCCCTAGGAGGAATTAACTCTTGGCCTTCTTTTGCACCTGCACTACAGGCAAACGTTTTATATATACCTGCTTTCCTTCAAACAGAATTTGGAGCTCAATAGGGTCCCACGTTTCGATTTTGAGACCTTGGACTCCCCAGAAATGGGTGTGGCTGCTCAGCGGTTTTTCGACTTCTTTTTCGATAGTGGACTTGGCAAGCACTTTGTCCTGCTGCATGAGCGAGAAGGTGATGCTGTGCTTTCCCTTGGGAATGAGAATTTTTGAAACTACAAACATTTGTGAATGTATTGCCGGTGTTTGCTCAGACATGATGCGTTCAAAAATCCCGACAAGATTCAATTTCCCGTCTATGGACATAGATGCATAGTCGCAAAACAGAGCATATTCGATGGGTTGAATTTTCATGTTTGATTGGTGAAATATTTTTCGACTTGAGCTTCGCTCAAATGAGCAAGTTGAGTGGGAACTTTTGACTGACGAGAAGGGAAGGTGTGAATTTTCTTGAGCTCCTCTCTGGATATTTCTTTTGACACTCGCCGTTCTTTCATTGCAGGGGTATCTCCGTCGGCTTCTTGTTTTACGAATACATAGACCAGTACGTACTTTCCTTTGCCTTTTTCTTGTACCGTGCAGAGCCGAACCATGAATTGGGGGTAAATTATTCAGTTAGCAATCTCAAACTCTTTTTTTGGACCATTTAGAATTACTTTACCATCCGGCATGTTGAATTTTGTGTACTGAAATTTCATTAAACTAGCCTGCTATATAACCTTTTGGTATGAGTGCAAATCTAAGTTCGGCAAAATCATTTCGATCTTTAATTTTTTCCTTCAATTTGCTCAAAGTTGTGTCCGCAGCAATGACCTTTTCATCTTTCGAGACTACCCACTTGCCTGCATGTTTGACTTCGTATTGCATCATGGGAGATTTCTTAAAGTGTGTTTATTGTACATCAATTTTGGAAAGAGACAAACGGAGTGAAGAGAGACATATTGATAAATTTATTCCTCCTGCTTGTCTTCCGGCTTCTCTCCTTTTTCATACACTTTTACATCCGGATCTTCTGCTGAGTCTGCGTGCGCAGACTCTTCGCCACCATCAGCTGGGGCACCTGCGTTCGGTTGTTGATACATTGAAGCGCCGATCTTTTGGATTTCTTCGGCGAGGGCTTCGTGCTTGGATTTCAAATCTTCGGGAGAAATTTCAGTATTCGCCAGCGCATCCTTTAAATCTTTGAGTTTTCCTTCCACGCTGGTCTTTACGTCCGCAGCGATTTTTTCACCGTGTTCTTTGAGAGTGCGTTCGGTTTGGGTCACAAGGCTTTCGGCATTCACGCGGATTTCGACAGAGTCCCTCTTTTTCTTATCTTCTTCGGCGAACATTTCGGCTTCTTTTCGCATTTTTTCAATTTCTTCGTTGCTGAGACCGCCGGAACCGGTGATGGCGATGTGTTGAGCTTTTCCGGTGGCTTTGTCAGTGGCTTTTACATTCAAAATTCCGTTTGCATCGATGTCGAAAGTCACTTCAACCTGAGGGACTCCACGAGGGGCCGGAGGAATGCCATCGAGTTGGAAATTACCGAGCAACTTATTATCGGCAGCCATAGGACGTTCACCCTGAAATACGCGCACATCCACCGAAGGCTGACTGTCGGCTGCGGTTGAAAACACTTGTGACTTGCTGGTGGGAATAGTGGTGTTGCGTTCAATGAGCTTCGTCATCACACCACCGAGCGTTTCAATTCCCAGTGAAAGGGGAGTCACGTCGAGGAGCAAAATGTCCTTTACGTCGCCTTGTAGCACTCCTCCCTGGATGGCGGCGCCAAGCGCAACCACTTCATCCGGATTAATTCCGCGGTGAGGTTCTTTTCCAAAAATTTCTTTAGCTTTGTCTTGCACGGCGGGCATACGCGTCATACCTCCCACGAGCACCACTTCTGCGATATCGCTTATATAAACTTTCGCGTCTTCAATAGCCTGTTTGCAAGGCTTCACACAGCGCTCGACGAGATCGGACGTGAGATCTTCCAGCTTGCTGCGGCTGAGTTTCATCACCATGTGCTTGGGACCATTTTTGTCGGCTGTGATGAAAGGCAGATTGATTTCCGTTTCATGCTGACTTGAGAGTTCAATTTTCGCTTTTTCAGCAGCTTCTTTCAAACGTTGCAGCGCCACGTTGTCTGATTTTAAATCGATGCCTTCTTGTTTTTTGAATTCATCGGCGAGGTAATCCATCAAAACAATATCGAAATCATCTCCTCCGAGGAAAGTATCTCCATTAGTAGACAGCACTTGGAAAACACCTTCACCGAGTTCCAGAATAGAAACGTCAAAAGTTCCTCCTCCCAAATCGAAGACGGCAATTTTTTTGTCGCCCGCATGTTTGTCGAGCCCATAGGCGAGGGCTGCGGCCGTAGGTTCATTAATAATACGTTCCACCGTGAGCCCGGCAATTTCACCGGCATCTTTTGTTGCCTGACGTTGAGAGTCGTTGAAATAAGCAGGCACGGTGATCACGGCACGGGTGACCTCGGAGCCGAGGTACTTTTCCGCATCGACTTTTACTTTTTGCAACACCATGGCAGCCACTTCCTCGGGCTTTCTATCCTTACCGTCGAGGACAATCGTACATTCGCCATTTTTGGCCTTTTTCACTTCAAACGGAAAACGGTCGACGATTTTTTTCACTTCGTCGTATTTGCGTCCGATCAGACGTTTGGCAGAAAAGATCGTACTGCGTTCATTCATCACCATTTGGCGTTTAGCGGGTTCACCCACGAGACGCTCACCGTCTTTTACCGCCACGATGGATGGCGTGGTGTTCTTCCCTTCCGCGTTGGCGATCACCGTAGCCTCTCCGCCTTCCATGACGGCGAAACAGGTATTAGTGGTCCCGAGATCGATTCCAATGATTTTTGACATAAGATTTTTAAAGTTAGCAAATTAGCACTCGCTATATTAGTGTGCTAATTTAGAGGGGTCAAGAGATTTTTGTGAAACTCATTGTAGTCTTAAACTTTACCCACCATTACTTTTGCGGGACGGATGGTTTTGCCGTTGAAGGAATAGCCCTTCTCAAAGATTTGCACGACTTGGCCGGCAGAACCTTCACCTTCCATGAGTACTTCATGACGATTGGGGTCGGCAGGTACGTCGATTTGGTCAATCACCTCCAGACCCATGTCTGTGAGCGCTTTCATTAGATTGGCTTCAATGACCTGTATGCCGTTTACCCATTCTTCATTTTCCAAATCTTCGGGCACCAGCTCAAAGGCGCGAGCAAAATTATCCAAGGCGGGGAAGATGGCTTCGAGTAGACGCATGTTGGCGTAGACTTGAATCTCGCTGCGGTCTTCTTCCGTGCGGCGTTTGAAATTCTGTAAATCGGCCATGGCGCGCTTAGCCGTTTCGGTCATTTCAGTCAGTTCGGCTTGCAGCCTGGCCAGCTCTTCTTGGAGTTGTTGGTCGTCACTCATAGTTGATTGTTTTCTAGAAGGTTACGAACTTCCATAAGGATAGCGGAGTTGTAGGCGTAAGGCATGCGTTTGGGTCCAATAATTCCAATAGCGCCTTCGTAGCCGTCGTATTGGTAGCTTGCAACGATGAGGGAGCAACTGTCAATTCCTTGCAGAATATTCTCCTCACCAATGAAGATTTTGGGTTCATTACCCAGGTCCAAGTCCACGAGACTGCTCAAGAAATGATCACGGTCTTCAATAACCTCCATAACCTGACTGGCGGTGAGAGGAGCTTCTAAAAATTCGCGTTGGCGCAGCATTTTAGAAAAACCCATGAAAAAAGTTTTTGTGCTATCCGGAATGGTGGCAAAAACCATGTTGGGTGTCGCCCGGGATAGAAGTGAAACCGCATCGTGGACACGTTGTTTGGCAAAAGTGGCTCGAGTTTGGTCGCGTAGGCTGGTCAGGGTTTGATGGGCGAGCTTGCGAGCCACTTCATAATCGGCGAGTTCATCTACGTAAAAACGGTAACCTTTATCGGTGGGCACGCGCCCGGCGGAGGTGTGCGGCTGCATAATAAGCCCCTGCCCTTCGAGCTCGGCCATATCGTTGCGCACCGTAGCCGGGCTGACCTTAAAATTGTAAGTCAAAATAATAGTTTTAGAACCCACCGGTTCCGCCGTTTGAACAAAGTGCTCAATAATGGCACTTAGAATCAGATTTTTTCGATCTTCACTCATGATTTTGTGGCCATATAGGCAGCGAGGTCGATACAGCGGCAGGAATAGCCCCACTCGTTGTCGTACCAAGAAAGTATTTTGATGAGATGACCGTCGAGCACTTGAGTTTCAAGTGCGTCGAAAATACTGGAGCGCGCGTCACCCTTAAAGTCGGAAGAGACAAGAGGTTCTTCGGAATAGCCCAGGAAGCCACGAAGACCGCCCGTTTCCGCGGGTGCTTCGCTGGCAGCTTTCATCGCGGCATTCACGGTATCTTTGGTGACCTCTTTATCCAACTCCACGGTTAGATCTATGAGGGAAACAGTCGGAACGGGAACACGAACGGCAATGCCATTTAGTTTTCCGGTGAGTGCGGGGATCACAAGGCCAATCGCTTTAGCGGCTCCCGTTGAAGAGGGAAGCATGTTGAGGGCGGCGGCGCGGGCGCGACGAAAATCTTTATGATCGTTGTCGTGCAGGTTTTGATCGTTGGTGTAAGCGTGAATTGTGGTCATGAGCCCGCGCTTAATGCCGAAACTGTCGTTCAGCACCTTGGCTACCGGCGCGAGTCCATTGGTGGTGCAGCTGGCATTGGACACAATAAAATGTTTAGTCGGATCGTATTCAGTGTGGTTTACTCCCATCACAAAAGTATGATCGATTTCGTCTTTTGCCGGAGCGGAAATCATCACGCGCTTGGCGCCCGCTTTAAGATGTTTGCCGGCTCCTTCACGAGTGGTGAAAACTCCGGTACATTCAATCACAAGGTCGATATTGAGATCTTTCCAAGGCAAAAGTTCCGGGTCGCGATTTTGCACCAGTACCACCTCTTGTTTTTTAGGTGCACTGTCGTGTGTGCCATCCGGTCGAGTGATAGTGAGCTTGCCCGCTTCGCCTTTAATGTCCATTGGCAAAACACCATAGTTGGAGTCGTATTTCAAAAGGTGAGCCGTTTGAACGGGATCACCCAAATCATTTATAGCGACGATATCGACTTTTGGATTCATTAAATTGGCGCGAAAGACCAGCCGGCCTATTCGTCCAAAACCATTGATGGCAACGCGCATTTAGTGGGGGGGTTAATTAGGTTGTGGCTATGCCACGTTCTTGCTTAGGCCGTAGGCACTCGCCTCTGCTCGCAGACCCTTTAGGTCCGCTTGGAGTATAGCGATTTTTTTTGTGTATTCAACTAGTACTCCAAAGGCCCGTCCACGGTTTCACCACGATGTTGTTGTGCCGGATTCATGTAATCGGAAAGAAGCCACTCGGTTTCCACGGTTCCGTCCGGATGAGTAATGATGTATTTCCATGCAATTTGGCCAATACCCAGGAACGCGCCCACGCCGGCTTCCACTTCGTCCGTTTGGTTGCTGGCGGTGTAGGGGCCCCATAGTTCGGTGCTGCGTCCGTCGTCTTCGCCGTAAAAACGAATCACCGCTTCTTTGTAACCTTCTTCCTGGGCCACCATGAGAAGATAATTAGGCGTGTTATTCACAAACTTAAAATCCTGTTCGCCGGGGAAAACTGTGGCATCCAGTCCATCGCCAAAGTGCTGATAATAGATCACGTAAAGGCTGTGGCTGCGATGATCGGTGACTTCCAGGGCGGCGTTTAAAACGGCACGGTACATTGTGGTTGAGACCTGGCAAACACCGCCCGCCGGTGTCGGTTCCAACTGGGTTCCTTTAAAAATGGCATAAGCTTTTTTCCATCCCGCGTATTCAATTTCTCCTAAAAACTCTACATAAGAAAATTCACCGCCAGGTGGAATGAGAATTCCATTAAAACGTTCATTCACCGCTTTTCTAATATTGAATTCGCGTTCGGGCGAAGACCCCCAAAATGAAGTTTTCCCTTCGGCCAAGAATTCAAGCGGACCGAGGTCCACGCCCGTTTTGTTTATTATGCGACCTTCCACAATACGTATGAGTCCCCGCGCGGTGCTTTCTTTTTTTTCCAAAGCAGCCAGGATCATTTCTTCCGTGAGATCCGGAGTCAACTCTTTTCCGTCTGCAATTTTTCCCTCAAAAGTTACGCGACTGGTTTTGCTAGGGTCCGCTTCCAGAAGCGTGAAATTTTCTGCAGCTACATTCACGGACGTACTCACCGTCGTGAGCATATAATTCAAAAATTCCGGAGTGAAATTCAGGCGAAGTTTTTCACCCACTTTTTCTAACACCAAATCTTTTTCTTGTGCGGGAAAGGAGTACGTGACGCCTTCCACTTCAATTTTAAAACCTTCCGTCAGCAGAGTTTCCATGAGCGGTTTGAGGGGTTGCAGCTCTTCATCGGTGAAAGGGGCTTCCACGTTATTTAGACTGAGTACGCTTGCGTAAGCGGTGTCCAACTGGGGTGGCGAATAAGAGGGTTCCATGCCCTTGTTCAGCGTGAGAAGGAAGAAAAGAAGACTCGCGCCCCCTAATAAAATTGGCTTTTTCATGCGTAGAGTGGTGCCACCAGCCTAAAAGATTTTTAGGTGGGGTGCAAGACATGCTAAGCTTGCGGCATGAACGAAGGCTTGATAAATGCGGTAAAAACCCTGCACGGGGGAGGTGTGGTAGCTCACGCCACGGAAACGTGTTACGGCCTCGCCGCGGATATTTTTCAAAAAAAATCCCTTGAACGTTTGTATGATTTAAAAAAAATGCCGCTCGATAAGCCCGTGAGTATTTTGGTGCATGATTTGGATGAAGCGCAGCGCTATGGAGAATTTTCGGCGGCTGCGCTTAAGCTCGCGCTCAAATACTGGCCGGGGCCGCTCACTATTATTGTGCCGCGTAAATCCACACTGCCTAAGCTGGTGAATTTTGCTTGTCCGACGGTGGGTTTCCGTGTGAGTCTCAATAAAAAAACTCGCCAACTTCTCGAGGCCTTTGGGGGTCCGCTCACTACCACCAGCGCCAATATTCACATGCAGCCCCCCGTCTATTCCGTTCAAGAAATGCTCGACCAGGGACTGGTGCCCGACTTTATTTTAGACAGCGGCCGCCTTGGCGGAAATCCGCCTTCGACGATAGTGGAAGTGATTGGGGATAAAGTGCGGATGGTAAGGCAGGGGAAGATTGAGATTCAGGAAGGGTCGTCTTGATTTCTTTTTTGATTCTTATACCCTTTACGTACACGCTTATGAAAGAAAAAATATTTTTCATTGTTCTGGCTTTTGCGTTTGCGGGCACGAATAATTATTCGGACGTATATCCAAATGATCCTGTTCAAGAGGCTTTACAATATCTCACCGAGGAAGGTGTGGTGGAAGGTTATGGAGATGGCACTTTCCGACCTCTCCAACTCATAAATAGAGCGGAATTCACTAAAATGATTGTGGAAGGTGTAGTGGGAGAAACTCCGGACGAGTATGTCTATGCAAACTGTTTTTCGGACGTAAATTCCGAGTGGTACGCGAAGTATGTATGCCAAGCAAAAGAATGGAATTGGGTGGAAGGGTACGGGAGCGGTGAGTTCAAGCCGGATGATGATATCACTCGTTCTGAGGCGATCAAAATTATGCGGGAAGCCTTTAAGTGGGAGCTGTTGAACGAGCAAGGAAGCAGCCGGTTCTACGACAATCAAGACAGCTCGGCCTGGTTCTGGGATGACCTTATGTCCTTTGAAGAACGGGGGCTTTTGGATACTTTAGACGCTTTCATTTCCCCTCATGAACTTATTAGCCGCAAACAAATGAGCACCTTGCTCTACAGAGCGATGAAATTTGAGGAAGGGGAAGTCGTGGACAACTGGTCTTACGAATACGACACGGACGTCGGCTATCAAGAAATTTTAGACCTGGGGTTGGCCCCGGCTATACCTCCCGAAACTACTTTCCCGAGTCACTCTCAGTCAGGTTGGCCCTACGGTTGTTATAGTTTCGCCACTAAAAATTTAGTGGAATATAAATACGGAGAAATCTTAGACATTGCTGCGGTGCAGGCGGCTATTGGCTGGGACGGTACCTTTATATGGGATGACGCGGAATCTTCCAATTTTGCCGCTCTATACAATTATGACATCGTTTTTAGCTACGATGGCTCTGCAGAGTTCTTCCTTAAAAAACTTGCCATGGGGGAGCCTCTGGTTCTGTACATCCCTTATTATTCCGGAGACGTAAATATTGGCCATCAAGTTGTAGCTTATTCTTTTGACGCGGATGGCGTTTGGGTCGCAGACAGTGCGCAAGGACTCCAACGACGCATCCCCTACACGGACGTTTTTCTGGATGGGGCAAACTCTACGACTAATTTAACCGAATACAGGAAGGTTAAAGCCGGAGGAGAGGAAAAGTTGCAAGCTTACTTTTATTAGCACAAGTGCCGTAAATGTGATATAATATTAGGATTTAATGAACACCAAATGAGTTTTCTCAACCTTTTCATCAGGAAAAAAGAAAGTTTTTTCCACCATGTTTGGACCATTATGTTTACCGCAGTAGCTGTTATCCTCTTCTGGAAAGGAGTTTGGGGTTTAATAGATGAATTCTTGTTTCCCGAGAATCCCATACTCGGCAATTTAATCGCAATCTTTATAGGCCTGTTGATTTTATATCTGGACGATAAGAAAATAGCGGAACTTGAGAACGTTTAGTGCGCTGAGTACACCCTCACCACTACCCATCGTATTTGCTCTAAATGTGATCCACGAAAGCCACTTTGTGAATACATTTATTACGCAATGCTACCAGGGTGAAGGCAAGTGCTTTTAATTGAAAATTTTATCCCCCAAATAACAGATCAAAAAACCAGCGCTGTAGACAAAGTGTGTACAACTTTTGTATACAAAGAAGACAAGCATTTTTGCATTATTCTTGACGATTGTTTTAGGGGGGCCTAGCGTTGTCTCACCTTTTAGCTCTTGTGCAAGAAACTTATTCAGGGTCCCCCAGTACTCATCAGCCGGTTCTCCTCAGGGAGTGCCTCGAGTACTTGGCTCTTAGGCCCGGAATGATAGCGGTAGATTGCACGCTTGGACTCGGAGGGCACGCCAGCGAGATTCTTAAAGCCATTGGGCCAAAAGGATTTCTCTACGCCTTCGAGCGCGATGAAAGAAACCTAAAAGTTGCTGAAAAGCGACTCTCAGAGATCGGGAAGAACTTCAAAATCTTCCACGATTCCTTTAGCTCCTTGAAAGATCGGCTCAGGAGGGAAGGGGCGTCTCACGCAGATGCTATTCTCTTTGATCTTGGACTCTCGTCCCCACATGTGGACGACCCCGACCGCGGTTTTTCTTTCCTAAAAGAAGGGCCGCTCGACATGCGCTTTGATGCTTCTACGGGTAAAACCGCCGCCGACCTGCTCAACTCTTCAACGGAAGAAGAGCTTGCCGACATTTTCTACCACTATGGTGAAGAACGGTTTTCTCGGAAGCTCGCCCGCGCAGTCATTCAAGATCGAAAAAAGGAACCTTTCCATTCAACACTACAGTTTGCGGCCTTTGTGGAGCGCGTCTTAGGAAAAGGGAAGCCCGGTAAACACCGAGCGACTCAAATCTTTCAGGCGCTACGCATCGCCGTTAATGAGGAACTTATGGCCCTGGAGCTTGGTCTCAATCAAGCGATTGAGCTTTTAGCCCCTCAAGGACGCGTGGTTGTGCTCAGTTACCACTCTCTTGAAGATCGCTTCGTGAAGCAAACCTTCAAGCAACTCGCCACAGACCTCCGCGATCCTACTGATTTATTTGGTCGCAGAGTCCTAAGATCGAAGAGCCTTTCCCTCCTGAATAAAAAGCCGATCCGGCCTTCCGATGAGGAAGTCCATTCTAATTCCCGCGCTCGCAGCGCCCTGCTTCGCGCGGCAGAACGCTCGGCGTAGCCGAGTTTGCCCCTGTTATGAATAAATTCACCACCACATTTCAAACCCTTTTCCTTCGTAATGAAAAGCTCAGCATGCTTTCACTCGGAGGAGTCATGTTACTTTCGCTCATTATTATGGGGGTCATCTCTCTCACCCTGCTGAATGATAAAGCTATGAAGGGCTATTTACTCACCAAATTGGAAAATGAAGGACAGGAGCTGATCTCTGACGGAGAAATTACCGAGATGCTCATGCTCCGCGCCCGTTCCATGGATGCTATTGAGGCTCAAGTCGCCTATATGGTCCGACCTGAAGTGGTTACTTATGTGATGCCGATCAGTGTGGTTGCTCAAAATCAAGAAAACGCCTTTGAATAACAGGCCGAAGCGTAAGCGGAGGGTCTTACTTAAACTATGAAACCCTAAAGGGGTTAAGGGGAAATCCATAAAGCCTTCCAGGAATGGGGGGTTTTATGTTTGTGCTGCAATTTGGCTCTTGACAAAAGCGGAATAACGTATAAAATGGCCTCTTATTTTCAATCATACTTTTTTATGGCAGAAATACATGTTGCACCTGGAGAGCCTGGACCTACTTCACCTGGAGTTCGAGTTCCGGAGATTTCTGCGCCTTCCGGGTCAATTCCTCAAAATCGTGAAGTGGCAAGGTTGAGGAGTAATCTGCGTGCAACTACGCTATTAGCGCTTGCTACGCTTGCTGGTTTGTTTGTTACGAACAGAAATGAACTTATTGGAGGTGATTTACAGGTTGGCATGGATTCTCATGTAGCTGCTTATAGAGGAAAGGCAACAAGTGATGCTCGTGTTCAAACAGTCCAAGAAAAAAGGCTGGGCGAGGTTGCAAAAGAGGAAGCAGCAGTCGCTCAATATGAGGCCGAATGTGCGCAAGGACTTGTAGATGAAGAATCTTACCCCGAAGGGTCCCCTATGCGTTCTATTTTAAGTAGAGCAAGGAATAAGCGAAATTCTGTGAAGGCTGACGAAAGATATGGACTAAAGGCAGTCCCTGAACAAATTGAGAGGCGGCGGTCAAATGTTCTTGGGATTCAAAATTGGCATTCAGAAGTAGTGGATGCATGGGAGGTTGAGGTAGACCAACCAAGTTATAAGGGGAACGCCATTGGAGCAGCCCTGGCGACCATATTGTCAGAAAGTGAACTGAAAGCGATAGTTGGTCAAGACGGAGAATACGATTTCAGCAGCATACCTTGGGCTCAAGCTCTCTCGGATGCGGAGGGTGAATGGAGCACCTCCGTAAACGAAGGAGGCTACTTCAGTAGAGTGGGAGAAGTAGTAGATTTTGAAGGGGTAAAATCTCCCGCAGCAGTACAGGGAGAATTAGATCGCCTTCAAGGGAATCTCGCGGCTCAGGAAGCTACCCTTGCACGTGAGCGAAAAAATTTAGAAATAACAGCTGAAGAGGCTCGAGGACAGATTAAGAAGAAGGCTCAAGCGGATCTTGCCGCGATTCCTTCTGCGTCAGTTTTAGCTCAACAGATCCATGAATATGCTCAATCTCGATTAAAGGAGGTAGATGCACAGCTTGCCACGGACGTGGCAGAGCTCATGCAAAGATTAGGGGGACAAGAGGAGAGTATAAATGAAATAGCTCGTGCGAGTTTAGCGGAAAATGAAGTAGCTTTGCGGAAAAACTTGGGGTTGAGCGGTAGAGTGTTCAGCTATTTTGTAGGTGGAGCAGAACCGGTTTTGGATCCAGTTGAAGATTGTCACGATAAAAATATGCAATTTAAAGACCCTACTTATTGTGAGGTTCATGCTCTGGCAGTTTTGAATTGTACAAGTGAAGAAGGTGGAACGGCTGTAGTTGAAACGGTTTGTGACGATGGCAAAAACGTCTCTATGAGACCTTATACTTGCTCGCCATCTGAGCCTCTCGAGTTAGTGGCTACAGGTAGAAGAACTACTAAGGAACCAATTTCCGGCTATCGTGCTGAAATCTCTACAAGCGATTTGTGTGAACGAGTGCAGTCGGGCACCTGGAGTACTAGACTTACTAAAATTGAGCGCTAATCAAGGCGCCTAAAAAAATTGAACAGGCATTCCAGCAGCGGGCGCACCAGGTAACTTAGGGGCGATGATTGCTGGTGCAGTAGCTGTCCAAGGGTAAATAGTCACCTCAAGTTTGTTGAATCTACTTCTGGGATGGCGAAAAATAGTGAGAACACCATTACTCACGCTCACTTTGTCGCCGGTTTCAATGAGATTGATCTGCCTGTTTTGTTTGTACATGTGATCGTACGAAAGGCGCAGAAAATTAGGCTCTTTCAGCCTGTGACTTCCGTCCAAATTATTTTGAAGGATTCTAAGAACGCCCTTTGTGTCGGTGCTTTCGACGGTATATTCGCTCATGGTTAAAGTGGTTCTATCAGGAAGGTTCTTCCCAACCTTGTCCAAGAGATTCATGCGTTCGTAGGAAGTTGCCACTTTCTCTGCGTGTGGAGTGGATTCTCCCGTGCTTTCATTGGTGAAGCGCTCCCCACTATCCAAAAATACTCGATAAGAGGGATTTTCGAAGGCGGTTTTTGATTTCCAGATGAGCATAGTTTTGTTTTAAATCTTATAATTATACCATAATTAGCCTGAGAAACCAAGCGTTGCTAAAGAGGTCCGTCCATTGCTATAGTCTCATCACTTCCTCTAATTTTCGACTTATGGATCTTTCGATTTTAAAAGCCACCGCGGAGGCTATGGTTTTGCCCGGGAAAGGAATTTTGGCGATTGATGAAAGTACCGGCACTTGTAAAAAGCGTTTTGAGGCGTTGGGGGTGGAGTGTACGGAAGAAACGCGCAAAGAATATCGCGAGTTGCTGGTGACGGCGCCCGGAATCGAGCAAACCATCAGTAGCATGATTTTATTCGACGAAACGCTCCGTCAGTCCGCAAAAGACGGGCGCCGCTTTGTGGATATTTTAAAGAGCAAAGGAATCATTCCGGGAATCAAAGTGGATACGGGGGCTAAAAATTTGGCCCTGCATGCGGGAGAGCAAGTGACGGAAGGCCTTGATGGTCTACGCGAGCGTTTGGCTGAATATGCTTCGTTTGGCGCGCAGTTTGCCAAATGGCGCGCAGTAATTACTATTTCGGACAGTTTGCCGAGTCGCGCTTGTATAAAGGCCAATGCGCATGCACTGGCGCGCTACGCAGCGCTTTGTCAGGAAGCGAACATGGTGCCCATGGTAGAGCCTGAAATGGTGATGGAGGGAACTCACACGATTGAACGTTGTTACGAAGTGACGGCGCAAGTTCTACAAGCATTGTTTGCCGAACTTGCCGAACAAGGCGTGGCACCGGAAGGTACTATTTTAAAAGTGAGCATGGTGCTTGCCGGTAAAGATGCAGCGGTACAATCTACCGAACAAGAAGTGGCCACTCAAACGGTAAAATGTCTCAAAGAAAATGTGCCGGCAAATATTGCCGGCGTGGTGTTTTTATCCGGCGGACAAAGCGATGCAAAATCTACCGTGCATCTCAATTTGATGCATCAACTTGGTGAAACACTGCCATGGCCGCTGAGTTTTTCATACGGCCGTGGTATTCAACAGCCCGCGCTCAAAGCTTGGGCCGCAAATCGCACTCAAATTGTAGAAGCGCAAAAACTTTTGGTACATCGCGCACGTATGAATGGCCTGGCTTCTCAAGGAAAATATTCCTTGGAAAGTGAACAAACCGCTTAACCCTTTTCCCATGCTGCTTCTCGAATTTCTTGAGAAAAAAAACGTTCACACTTCCCTCATGGAACTTCTCGTGGAACTTAGCCATGCGACGGAGGAAATTTCCACATCTATCATTCAAGCCAGCACCAAAAAAGCAGGTAGCATTAATGCATCCGGCGAAGAACAAATCGCCATGGATATTTTGGCCAATGATATTTTGGTTCGCTATGTTAAAACAAATCCCTATGTGGCCGGTTATTGCAGTGAAGAAATTAATGGTTTTGAAAAGGTTGTCGGCGAGGGACTCTACAGCGTGTTTTTTGATCCGCTCGACGGGTCCAGTTTATTCGACGTGAATTTTTCCGTGGGTACGATTATTGGAATTTATGAAGGCATTGATGTACTTGGCCGAACACCGCGCGGACAAGTGGCGGCGCTCTACGCCGTGTATGGGCCGCGCACCACAATTATGCTTACGATTGGGCAAGGAGTGCACGAATTTTTATTTACGGAGGATGGTTGGGAATTGCTGAATGAGGATGTGCGGCTCAGTGGTACTAAGAAATATTTCGCGCCCGGAAATTTGCGTGCCACGCAAGAACGTGAAGATTATTTGGAGCTCGTAAATTGGTACATGAAAGAACAATATACACTGCGCTATAGTGGTGGCATGGTGCCGGACATTAACCACATTTTTAAAAAGGGCAGTGGCATTTTTATTTATCCCGGCATGCCTTCCGCGCCGGATGGGAAGCTACGTTTGCTTTATGAGTGTGGCCCCATGGCTTTTTTAATGGAACAGGCGGGCGGGGCTGGCAGCAACGGAGAGTGTTCTATTTTGGACGTGGAGATCCGCGAGTATCATCAACGCACTCCTATTTTCCTCGGCAAAAAAGAAGAAGTTGCACGTTGTGAAAAAGCGCTTAAATCTATTTAGCAAAATGCTGCATTAAGTTCCATGTTAACTGCGCCATTTCGCCGCGCGTGTAAGTGACTTTGTCGGTAAAATTTTCCGTGAGCAAATTATTTTCACTCGCCCATGTGACGTAGGGCTTGTACCAAATTTCGTGATAGGGAAGATCGACTTTAAAGGCATCCACCAGCATTTTGAGCGCGCTTAAATTTCGAATGTTTTCATTGGTATTAGAAGTGAATGAGCAAAGATCTTTACTACCGCTGGCGAAGCTACAAAAACTCTGAGCCTCTGCGTAGGTTACAGCCTTATAGGGCTTAAATTCCGTTGCGTTTGCATCCAAAGAAAAGCCTCGTGCGGTGAGCTCTTTCACGGCTGTTTCATAGAGTTCATCAGCGTGCACGTCCGAGTAGCCGGTTGAGCTCACCGCAGCGGATTCTACCGTGATGAAGCCACGCACATCGTAAGTGGGAAGCAAGTACACATCACTACCGTCTTCCACAAATTCCGTTGGTCCGATGGGCGCCACAACAGCCACATTAAAATAATTCGCAAATTTTTCCGCAAAAGAGTCATTATGCGGGTGCCCCCAGGCCACATTACAACCATTGAATTTGGCGATGGCGCCTTCGCTAAAAAGGCCGGGGCTGAGATCGTAAATGGAGGCCGCAATGTAATCGGCATTCAGGGTCGGATCATTGGCATAGAGGGCGCCATTTTCTCCCGGAATTTGACTCATAAAGAGTGCGATTTCATTTCCATGACCAAAGTATTCCAAGTGACCGATAGAGCCATGCGCAGCGATGAATTTTTGAAAAGCCGTTACTGCTTCGTCTCCGCTATGCACTTCGTAAATCTCTCCGCTGTATTGGCGCTGATATGTCTCGGCGGCAAAACGAAACATGTCCCCATTGTCTCCGCCTTCCCCTACCAAAATGAAAGTGTTTTCATAAGTGGGCTCCGAAGGTATTGCCGTTTCCTCGGTTAATTCCACTATGGGGGCTTCCTCCATAGGTGCACTCGTAATAGGCGCACTTGTTTCCACTAAAATTACCCCTTCCAAAATCTCCGTGTCCGCCTGGACTTCATAAAGCATCCACGGGAAACCCGCGAGAACTAAAAGGATGATGTAAACCTTTTCCATGTAAGCCGCATTAGCGTCTTCATTTAAGCGGTGTGAAGCCACTCTGGCAAATTTATTTAGATGCTGTATGCTCTAGCCAGCGCTTTTTCAATTCCACTCATGCCACTCTCTGCGTCCGCCAATTTTGATATTGATGCCTGGGTTCTTGCCGCTCAAGAAGGTGATAAAGAGGCCTTTGCCTACCTGTACGATCATTTTTTTGATCGTATTTACCGCTACGTGTATTTTCGTGTGAATCCTTCGGAAGTGGACGATTTGGTAGAAATTATTTTTATAAAAGCGTGGATGAACTTGGAAAAATATGAAAAACGCGACGTGAATTTTTCCGCATGGCTGTTTAAAATTGCGCACAACACCATTATTGATCATCGTCGTTCTCATCGTCCGCTCTTCGAAGTAAAGGAGGAAATTGCAGATGAATCCGATAAGGCGGCTCCCAAGGAACTCACCGAGAAGAACATGCTCTCGAATACTATTCGCGGCGCTGTGGATGAGCTCAAAGAACCTTACAAACAAGTGGTTACGCTCAAATTTTTAATTGGCCTTTCGAACGCTGAAATCGCAGAAATTTTGAATGAACGAGAGGGGAATATACGTGTGATTCAATTCCGTGCGCTCAAAGAGCTTAAAAGTATTCTTAACAAAAAAGGGCTCGAACGGGAAACTTTGTAATGAATCCCGTTTCAAGCCGTTGTAAACCCAGCTAAATGCTTATTATGGACCAACTGGACATCGAAAATGCAAAAAAACGAATTTGGAACAGGCTGCAAAGCAAGTTACCAGATAGGGGACTGAGTTTGTATCAGTCTTTGCTTTCAACAATTAAAGAATCTTCCTCTCCGGAGGTTTCACGTTTGAAGCGAGTGCAGTATAAAGAACGTCTTTTGGATATTTTGCCGGATCGAGTAGCGCCGGCCTTTTCGCTTCGTCGCATTTGGAGCGTGGGTTCACTACTTGCCGTGCTTTCCGTGATTTTTCTACCCGTTCTCCAAAAAGCCCCAATGGCAGCCGCCTCTTCCGTGAATATGCTTGAGGTGGTGGAAGGGCAGGTACTGGTGAATGGAGTTCCGGTGAGTGATGACCGTATCATCGAAGAAGGAGATCGCATCGAAACCTTAGAGGGTTCCATGGCCCATCTTTATTTTGTGGATGATAGCCGTATGACCTTGGCCCCTCAGACTGCGGTGAACATTGTGGACAGCGAGTTGAACCCTCTTAATCGTGCTGATACCAAGGTAACCGTTCACCAAGAAAGCGGACGGGCTTGGGTCCAGGTACTCAATTTGGTTTCTTCCAATGGGTCTTACTTCTTGGTGACCTTTCCGGATGGAGAAGTTCAGGTGGATACTCGTGCAAGTTTTGATATTGCCGTGAGCGACGCGGAGACCCGTGTTTCTGTAGCACGTAACCTGGTGGATTTGAGCCTCAGTGGCAATGAAACGGCCTACGCCGGGACCCTTGGACAGGGGGCAGAAATCATAAAGGATGGGGATTCTATCCAAACTGAAGCAATCCCCATAGAGCGTGAAGAAGATATTTGGTGGGAGTTTAATTACACTTACGGAAACACCTATGCTCAAGTGCTGGATGAGCAATATAAGGAACAAACGACCTTGCATGCCGCCATTCTGCCCACCGATCTGCTCTACTTTTTAAAGACTTTCCGTGAAGACGTTCAAGTTTCCTTAGCTTTTACCTCTAGTGCCAAGGAAGATCTTTTAGTACAACAGGCCGGAAACCGTCTCGATGAAGCACAAGTTCTTTTAGCCCAGGGCGAAACGGAAGTCGCCACGGAAGTACTGAACGACTATCAGACGACTGTGGAGGAAGATCTTATTGATACGGATAATCCCATTTTGCTCGCTAAACTTGAGGTGACCCAAAAACAAATGCTGACGGCGGCAGAGGTGGATGAGAATACCGTGCTCCTGGAAGATCACTTGGCATTATCCTCTGTACTGGTTTCTTCCAGTCTGGAAGGTAAAACCGAGGTTAAAATGCTATCCGCGTCCCAGAAACTTGATCGTGTGCCGGACCTCATTGCTAATGGTGAATATGATCAAGCCATCAGCGACCTCGAAGCTTACCAGGCAGAATCGCTTTCTATTCTGACGGAGCTCGAAAACGTGCCGATGGAAGAACGGGGCGAGGTGGTGTCCACTTTACTCGATCAAAAGCTCAAAGATATTCAACGCCTGCGCGTTATTGCCAGTATGCCGGAAACCTCTGAATCGGTGAGCATCGATACCCAAATGCTTGAACAAATGAGCATGATGGTTCTTTCCCTCAAAGAGCAGCAACTTTCAGATCTTTCCACTTTCTTTGAGAATACTGACTACGACGTGGACGTTCAGTACAGCGTATATAACCGCCTAAAAGAAGATACAGAGATTGACGAGGGGCTGACTGAGCAATTTAAATCTGTGGAGGATAAGATTCAAGATTCTACAAACACGGAAATTACCCCTGTTATTGAAATTGAGGAAGTGGTGACGGGGCCTGCGGAATAATTCAATTTCCCATTCCCACCAATCCGAGGAGCAGGCCCATAGTGGCAAATAAGGCTCCCACGATCCAGAAACGCATCACCACTTGAGACTCGGGCCAGCCGAGCTGTTCGAAGTGATGGTGGAGTGGGGCAATGAGAAAGACCTTCTTTTTAAAGAATTTTTTGGACGCGAGTTGAATAATGACGGAAAGGGTTTCAACCACAAAAATAAAGGCAAGGAAAGGAAGGATGAGTACCGTGTCGGTGAGCATGGCAATTACGCCCAAGGTTGCGCCCAGCGCGAGCGCACCGGTGTCCCCCATAATAAAACGCGCCGGCGGAATATTGAA
This sequence comes from Candidatus Altimarinota bacterium, assembly GCA_041645035.1. Lineage (GTDB taxonomy): Bacteria > Patescibacteriota > Gracilibacteria > UBA1369 > 2-02-FULL-48-14 > 2-02-FULL-48-14. The sequence continues at coordinate 20,549 of JBAZQU010000003.1, forward strand.
CCATAAAAAGGCCAGTGTAGCGCCGGAAATGACGGCGCAGAAAGCGGATAGAATCATAAGGCCATGTGCGTAGGAAAGGCCGGCATATGCGCCAAAAGCGATAATAATCAGTCCCCCCGCAAGGCCATCGAGTCCATCGGTAATATTCACGGCATTGGCGCTGGCCGTAATAATAAAAACAAAAAGGGGAATATACCAAAGACCTAAAACAAAATCACCCACTCCGGGAATGTGAATTTCGTTGTAGCCGAGCTTAAAATAAAACCAAAAGGCTCCCGCGAGCGCAAAGAGGGTGAGCCAAAAAAACTTGGGTTTTATATTGAGCCCCTTACTTTTCCCAAACCCTTTGATATTGAACCAATCGTCCACTATGCCCAGTAGGGCAACGGTGCCAAGTGTAAAAATGGCGAGGTAGGTTTCTTTACGACTGAGCAGTGAGTGTTCGAAGATTCCGAGGTAGGCGATTACGCGTGAAAATAAAATCGCCAGTAAAGCGCTGCCCCAAATCAGGATCCCTCCCATAGTTGGGGTGCCGGCTTTTTTTTGGTGGAGCGCGTGATAAAGATCGGCGCTTTCTCCGCTACTGGCTACGGTTCGAATATTTTTACCAAGTTTCCACTTTTGAAGCAGAGCGATAAAGGGCTCTGCCAAGATATAGGCAATTATAAAAGCCAAAAATCCCGAACCTACAATCAATACGAGGTGATGCACGGTGTCTGTAATGGGGAAGTAGTTACCAAACATAGGCTCTATAAATCCAATCAACTAAAATTTTTGTATCTGCAAAACGATTTCCGCTGCCCAATACTATGCTCAAAATTTCATGTCCATCCGGGCTTTCCGCCAGCGCGACGAGACACTCTCCGGCATAAGGTGTTTTCCCCGTTTTAAATCCTTTGATTCCCAGTTGGCCCAGTAAAATGTTTGTGTTGATAAGTTCATGCTCATCGCCGGTTTCGCTGCTCACAGTGATTTTACTTTGATTCACAATTTCGCGGATACTTTCGTCCTTGAGCAGATGCGTGGTGAGCACGGCGAGATCACGCGCGGAGGAATAGGCGCCGGTGTTATCCAAGCCGTCCGCATTTTTATAGTGAGTGTCGTCCAGACCAAGTTTATCTGCCATGGCGTTCATTTTTTCAATGAAAGAGCTTTCGCTACCGGCGTTGTATTCTGCAAGGGCGAGAGCTGCATCGTTGCCGGATTCAATTAAAAGTCCATACAAAAGATTGCGTACCGTGATTTCTTCTCCCGTACGGAGCCCCATGCGAGATCCGCTGGCGCTTGCGGCATTAGCGCTCACAGTCACCACAGCGTTTGGATCATTCTCTTCCAAAACCAGGGCTGCGGTCATCAGTTTGGTGAGGCTGGCAATCGGCACGCGATTTGTTGCATTTTTCTCGTACAAAGTAGCCTGAGTTTCAAGATCCACGGCTAAAATAGCCTCTCCGCTCATAGTGGCAGGTGCCACAAATTCCTCCTGTTGGACCGGTATGGCGAAAACTGAAAGCAAAGTTTTATCGTTAAAAGAGGCCTCGCTTCCATCAGATGCAAAAGATCCTAAACTAAGGCTACTGGCGAGAAGAAAAGAAAGGAGGCTCTGAAACATGTGACCAGTTTATACTAGTAAATCCCGATATAAAAGAGCTCACCGTGCTCTTCATAGAATTCGCCAAAGTCTTGACCCAGTTCAATAATTATTTCCGCTTCGCTGGGCCAGTTTTCAGGTAGATATTCGGTGGGCACGTTGCTGGTGATTTCACCAAAAGTCAGAGTGGGGAGCAGGTCGAGAGTATTTTCGTTGCCGATCATTCGGGAAATAATGCGAGTGTCGGCGACTTCGCGATCCAGGGCGTTGTCATAATTCACCACGTTAAAGCCGTAACGAACCAGATACATTTTAGTAAGCCCGGCCAGGCTTTCCACTTTAGTCCCATTTAAAACTTCAATAGGAACTTGGTCTACATACACTTCAGAGTGATAAAGAAAGAGCTGTGCAAATAATTGCAGTTCAACGAAATTTAAGTCACCTGCGAAAGGAATGAGATAGTAAGGATCGCCTTCTTCCCGAGGTGGAGTGTAAAGGAAGCCGCCCATTACAGTGGCATCGTCACTGATCACGGCGGAAGAAATGGAATCGCCCGTGAGTCCTTCCGCAAAATCTACGAGTGAGAGCATCTCATCCAGCCCCATGTCCGTTTCAAAATTTGAAGCAATTGCTCGATATAAATCTTTAATGCGGCCGGGGCTCGTGAGCACGCCCAGGCTCATCGCCTTGTCTTTTAGGGCATTTAACACCTGTTGTTGGCGGCGCGCGCGGTCAAAGTCAGAGGTGTTGTGTCGGCTACGTACATATTTCAGTGCAATTTCTCCATCGAATTCCTGTTGGCCTGCTTCCAAATAAAAAGGTTCATACAAATAATCAGAGCCGATCGGTGCAGGGTAGGCCTCATCATAAATAGGCTGGTCCACTACCACGGTGATTCCTCCCAACGCATCCACAATTTCCGTGAAACCCTTGAAGTCGATCTTTGCGTAATAGTGAATGTCTATGTCAAAAATTTCCTCAACTTCGCCTTGAAGCTGGCTCATGGCATAAACGGGATCATTAGTTTCGTCCAGCACATATTCATAGATGCTATTAATGCGCGTTCCCCAACCCACTTCGGCGTTTTCCACGTACAAATCGCGGGGAATTGAAATTATGGAAACGGTATTCGTATCGTGATTTATGGAAGCCACCATCATCGTGTCCGTGAGATTCTCTCCATCGTGTCCTTCACCGCCCACTCCAACCAGAAGGATATTCGTGTGGCCATAGGCATCCGTTTCCACTTCCTGACCCACCGCTGCAATAAAAATCTGTTTAACGGAGAAAGGATTTCCATTGGCAATGGTGCCAAAGACTCCCTTAAGCGTGAAAAAGCCCAAAACAAGAATAATAAGGCTCAAAAAAATATGACTTTTCGCCCAGGCCCCGATGCCCCTTTTCTTGTGAAGCGGCCCCTCATGGTGAGGCTGGATGGATCTTGTTTCGAAAGAGTTCATGTCAAAAAAGGTGCCCTGGTATTCTAGTGCACTTGAGCGAAATGGCAAGAGTCGGAGTCCCAGTTATTCAACTTTGATTAACGTCGGCTCGTTCGGAAATGTAGATACCGCCGAATATCAAAATAATCCCTAACATATCGAAAAGGTCGATTTTTTCATGCAAAAATAGAAAGCCTATAAAAATGGCGATGGTGGGAGACAGGTATTGATAAATACTGGCTTTTGAAACTTCAATATATTTAACGCCGTAATTCCAAAGCAAATAGGCGGCGGCGGACCCGAAGATTCCAAGATACAAAATAATAGTCCACGAAGTAAGGCTGTAAGCGGGCAGCACGGTAATATCTTCCGTCATGAGCGTGACCGGTACAAAAAGTATCGTTCCCATGAGATAAGAAACAAAAGTGAGCGTTAGAGGGTGAAAATCGTTTAGGAATTTTTTGATGATCACTGAATATACGGCCCAACACAGTGCCACTCCCAATAACATTGTATTGCCAAAGAAAGTATTTTGAACGCTAAATTCGGAAAAGTTTTCTCCAACCAATGTCATAATTAGTATTCCCGCAAAGCCCAAAATTATACCTAGAATTTTGTTGCGCTTCGCGGATTCTTTCAGAAATAAAATGGACAGAACCAATATAAAAATCGGACTGGCGTTGATTAAAATGCCACCCATAATTGAAGAGGAATACTTGAGTCCAAAATTTTGAAAAGACTGCAGTAGAAACATACTAAGTAATCCAAAAAGCAGCGACACCCAAAAATGTTTTTTTATAAAATTAAGAACTTCCTTTGATAGCCCTTTAGTGACGCAAAATGTTCCAAGAATGATCGTTGCCAAAACCCCTCTAACCAGCGCCAAAGTAAATGGAGCTATGTCCTCCAGTCCTATTTTTGCGACCGAATACGTACTCGCCCAAATGAGCGTGGCTAGAATCAATGCTATGACTGCTTTTTTTCTGGTGTTGAGCATGAATTAAGTAGTGAAGATGGTAAGTGTTTACATTTTTACATCCACAACGAGAACTTTTTAGTCAGCTCATCTAGTTCACTTTTTTCTCCGAGCATGCAAATACCATAATATTCCAATTCCGTTTCTGGTGTTGCCTTCGATCTCTCTACTTGTTCTTCCCAGCCACCGACTGTCATAGCATTTGTAAATGAAGCAAAGGGGATACCTTTTTCTATCAAAATGTTTCTTAATGTTCTGATTTTGTTTGAATTATCTGCTCGAAGAATGATATAAGGCCATTTTGAGGCAAAATGATTACCGCCGTTTTTGTCCATATAGCTAATGACACCCATGTCTTTATCCGGATATGAGTTAGCCAGACCGACGGTCATATGCGCTAGTGCATTCATTACTTTACCCACTTCGATTTTCTTATTGAGAACGGCTACAAATTTTATTGGCGTCATTTTATTTCGAGATTAAAGAGTAATAATATAGAAGGTACTTTAAATCGCAATTTCTTTATTCTCCGTATTAAGAACATGAGTGGTAATTTTTCCACCGCAAAATTTTTCAACTAACTGTCCGAGCTCCTCCACTATTTCCTGAACATCCTTTTTCGATACGGGTGCGAGCCCCTCTACAACAAGTGCTATATTTTTGGTTTGTTCCGTCATCTTGGATTTATCACATTCTCTCCAATTCCACCGGCGGCATAAAACTTCTTTGTCATCGGTGTATACAACTTCACCCTCCTTGGGATGATCATTCTCCTCAGAGTTTAGTTTGATAAATAGTTCGTCACCTTTTGCCAGGTGTAATACTATGTCACCCTCAATTTTATCTATATCGTCGCCGCCAACAGGTACCATATGCTTTAATGAAATGTAGTTGTATATGTCGACGACTTTGTTGATATGTCGCAGTTGAACACCCTCAAGAACCCTGCGATATAAATTTTCGACAGAGCATGTGTGTTTTTTCGGCTTGGCTCCAAAAGCGCTATAAGCATCTCTCCATGCGTGAATTCTTGACTCCTCTTTTAGTGTTTCGAGACTGTATTTCGTTTTAATCCCATTTGATCGCTCCGTTAACATAGAAAGAACATCGAGGCTTTCGCCCGTATTATCTATTCCTTTGGCTACAACCACTCCAATGTTTAGCGACGGGAATTGCTCAAATATTTTATTATCAATTCTAAACTTCATACATTCATTTTAGATTAAAGGCTTTCAAACATCGATGCCTTGATAGCTTCTTTTTGTCTTTTCCAGTCTGAGCCCCATCTTGTGGAGCCTTCGATTTCAATATAGGCGATATTGTTAATGTCGCACCATTCCGCTGCCGTGCCTGTTTGCCGTAAGACTTTCCAGTGACCCTCTTTTACAAGTCTAAACCCGGTTTTTTTTGAATATATTTTCGCCAGTTTTTGAGCCGGTTGTATGGAATTTGGCATCACGTCTTTGCCTGCATTGTGGAACATGAATAATGTAGGTATTTTCTCAATTTTTATGAATTTCGTAAGCGCTTGAATCTCCGGTTCGGATCCGGCATGACTGCCACAGTAGACATCTGATTTTTCAGAATAGTTTTCGCCGAATGACCATTTTGACTTTTGTTTAAAACTTGGAGTATCAAAATTACGATTAAGATCCACATCATTCGCATTCAATCGTCCTGTTTTGCCTCCTTCGAAATATCCCGGATCGCTATAGGCCAGGCTGTATCCGTCCGGGTTTATGCATGGGATAACAAACAGAGTAAAATCCTGTAATTGTGCTCTGGTTTCATGCGCCCAGTTTAAAAAATAATGGGCGAGTTTTACCGTTCCAACTTCATTGCCGTGAATTCCAAAAGCATAGAGCAATTTGCGCTTCCCGTTTCCAATTTTAAAACATTTGATAGGCTGCTCTTTTACCGATTTTCCTATGAGAAAAGAATACAGTTCCGTTGGAGCGTCGGGTGATTTAATAAAATTATTCTGGAAAATTCCGAGCAATCCTCTTTTTATATACCCCAACTTTCTTTTCAATTTTTTAAGCATATTTTTTATGCCACTTGGGCGATAACTCTTGTCGGGGCCGCTTCCGTATCGAATTTTGCCGGCAGAGCGACAATAGTAAAATCCGGACATCCTAACAGGCTCTCCAAATTCGTGAGATTTTCGATTATCAACACGTCTTTTCCTAAAAGTAATTTGTGGATGGCAAAAGGAGGTCGATCCGGACCCGGTGTATCCATACCAACCAGTTTTATTTGAAGTTCAATCATTTTCAGGGCGAAGGCTTCAGTGATTTCCGGATAAGATTCATAATACTCGGATGTGCCGAATTTTTTATAAAACCCCGTCATTATAAGGACAATCTCCCCCGGTGAAATTGTCTTTTCATCCAATAAATCAACGTCGATGGGCTTGCCCCGTGCATCAATGAGATGACCTTTCCCGAAAAAATATTCAGGCGAATATTCGGAGAGCCGCTTGCCATTTTTAAGCATGTGCAGCGGCGCATCCATATGGGTGCCAACGTGCATACCGGTTTTGACTTGAAAACCGTTGCAGCCGTCTTCATCAATAAAGGCAACTTGCTCCAGCTCCGATTCCGGATCGTCGGGATATACTGGCATAACTTTCTTAAACGTATGCGTGAGATCGATATATTCCATAGGATGAGATAAAAATAATTACACTTTGCTAAAGTCATCCCGGTAGGGAAGTAGTTCTTTCAGTTTTGCGGTTCTGTCTTTGCCAAGTATGACCTCTGTTTCCATATTACGTTTATCTATCTGACGTATAAACTCGCGACATCTACCGCAAGGATGCAAAACATGGACATTCCGTTTCTTGTCTTTCCAAACTGCAACAATCTTTTTGATTCTATATTCGCGCGCCGTAACCATAGCAGCGATGGCGGCGTGTTCGGCACAAAACCCCATGCCTGATATGGTATCAATGCAGACCCCGGTATAGACCTTGCCCTTGTCGGTAAGCAGAGCACAACCAACGTCGCCGGATGTGTTATCACCCATCTTTTTAGAATGCACGACAGATGCCGCCAGTTTAATGAGTTTTTCGTTTGTCATACATTTTAATTATATGATGTCGGATTTATATTTTTTAAAATACATAGGGGAATTTTCTTCTTGCTCCAAAATTTCATTCCCTATTTTACCTATAGAGTATTGAACGGTTGCTTCTGCAAGAATTTCGACAGTGTCAAAAACTTCTATATCCATGTCTTCTTGCTTAAACAGAATGGGCAAGTCAGTACAAGCGAGTACAACTGCTTTCGCTCCTTTAGACTTAAGGCGCTCAATAATTTGCTTCATTGCTTTTTTATCGGCATCAAGTTTGTGCCCTGCAAGAATGTTCATGATGATTTTTGTTAGACTTTCTTGGTCATTTTGATCTGGCAAAATCAATTTGATGTTATTTTTCTCAAAATCCTTTTCGTAACTTTTGTACTTAATTGTTGTTTCCGTGGCGAGAAAACCAACTTTTTTATAACCTTTTGCTTTGATTTTTTTTGCAGTTGCCAAAAAGATGCAGATAAAAGGAATGGAAATTGATTTTGCCATTCCTGGATAAAAGTAGTGTGCTGTATTGCAGGGCATAACCATAAAATCTATTCCTATTGAATCAATTTTTTTAGCGCCTTTTACCAGTTGTGCGAGCGTTTCTTCGGGTTTCTCCAAGCCTTCAACAATGTTAGGAATTGGAAGGTTGTAAATAAATATTTCCGGATAATCATCATCGTATTGAGCGCCGTACTGTTTTTGACACTGTTGAATTAGAGCATGATAAAAAATTGCCGTTGATTCCGGCCCCATGCCTCCCAATACTCCGATAATTTTTTTCTTCATATTGTTATTGTAAGAAGAAAATTCCCTTCAACTCGTTTCTAAACGAAAATATCTCGTAAAGCAAGTGGAATTAGGTAAGGGGACTGGGTAAAACCTTCGAATAATTCAGGAATTTGTCAGAAAAATAGTGTTATTATGGGGGAACTTAATCTTTTAAATTTCTAAAAATAGTGTAAAGTAAAAAAGTAAAATAATTTTACTTCTACCTATGGCCTCTTACCTCCTAACAGTGTCTCCGAAAGGACAGATAACCATTCCGGTGAGTGAACGCGAAAAATTTAAGTACCAAAAGTGCTTGCTTGAGGTAAAAAATAAAACCTTCACTTTAAAGCCGGTAGAAATAAGGGTAATTGAGGGAGATTTAGAGGATTTCGCAAAATTAGCGGAGCCCAGTTTTGAGTTTTGGGACAACCCTCAGGATGATATTTATCAAAATTACTATGAAAATTCAGCAAGGTGATTTAGTACTTGTGCCCTTTCCCTACAGCGATCTTTCTTCTGTGAAGACTCGTCCGGCATTGGTAGTCTCAAATTCTAGCCTGAGAGGAGAGGATTGCATTCTGTGTGGAGTCACCAGCCAGCGGGGCAAGCAACCTCAGGTTGTTTTGGGTATGGGTGATCTTTTAAAAGGATCTTTACCTCTCACCTCTTATATTCGAGCGGATAAGATGATCAGTTTAAAAAAAGACATTATTCGACGGGTGGTCGCGCAGATTTCCGGAAAAAAACAAGAGGAGGTTTTTAATAAAATTAGCGATCTGCTTTCGGTTGAGTAAAATTTTTCAAATAATTCAGGAATTTGTCAGAAATTTCCTGTTAGCATGGTGGAATGATACTTCCGCTTCTTTCCGCACTCAGTTTTTTTGCCGGGGTGCTGCTGGCGACTTTTAGTGATTGTGCCGTGCCGCAGTGGGCATGGATTTTAGTGGCGCTACTTTTCTTTAAGAAGAAGGGCGTGGCGATCATTCTTCTGGCGTTCTTTTTCGGAATTTTAAGGGTGGGGATTTATGAAGACAGCCTGGCAAGTTCGTTTAAGGTGGGATGGGCCGAACTGGAAGGGGTGATTGTGGAGGAAGTGGATGTGCGCAGCGATCATCAAAAAATCACGGTGGAAACGGAGGCGGGGCTGGTGCTCGTGAAGGCGGGAGCTTACGAGAATTTGAGCTATGGCGACCACGTGAAAATTGCGGGTGAATTGGAACAGCCGGAAGCGGGTGATTCCTACGCGAATTATTTATTTCGATATGGGATTTTGTTTAGCATGGATAGGGCGAATGTAGAGGTGATTTCTGTGGCGGGATTTTCATTGCGCGGAGCTTTGTATGATTTTAAATCGATTGTGCAACGGCAGATCAATCGATTGTATTTTGAACCGGAAGCAAGCTTGGTTTCCGGGTTACTTTTGGGTAGCCGAAAGGGGATGAGCGAGGAACTCACGGCGGCGTTTCAGTCAGTGGGGCTCACGCACATCGTGGCGGTTTCCGGTTACAATATTAGCCTGGTGATTTCGTGTATTTTTGCGTTGTTTTCTTTTTTGCCGATGAAGCGGCGAGTGATTTTGAGCGTGATTATGGTGGCACTGTTTGTTTTGTTTGTTGGCGCGTCGGCAGCGGCGGTGCGTGCGGGGATTATGGGAAGTCTTGGAATGTGGGCACTCTACACGGGGCGGCGGAGCCAGGCCTTTTTCGTATTGCTCTGGAGTGCGGTAGCGATGACATTGTGGAATCCGGCGATTCTGGCTTTTGATATTGGCTTCCAACTTTCTTTCGCATCCACCTTGGGCCTCCTGGTTTTTTCGCCAATGTTCGAAAAAGTGCTTCCGTTGAAAAAAGGGTTTTTGGCAGAATCATTATTCCTCACACTCAGCGCTCAAATTGCGACCTTTCCTTTTATAGTCTTTTATTTTGGACGCCTTTCCCTTATTTCTCCACTGGCAAATTTGGTGGTGGCTCCGCTGCTTCCTTTCTCCATGCTTTTTTCAGGACTTTCGCTGGTGGGCGGGATGCCTCTGGCGATTGTAGCGAGTATTTATTTAAAAGGAATTATTCTCAGCACCAGATTGCTCGCTAAAGTGCCGTACGCAGACGTGCCTCTCACGCTTAGTCTGCAGGGCTTTTTATTTATCTTGTTTTTACTTTCTTTTTTGGTGCTTCTTTTCTATAAATCCAGACTGGTGCGAGCCTTTGTTCGCGAAGGCGAGGGATTTTTTTCCAAGGTTCCACCCCCTCAATCAGAAATGCGTGAGACACAATGAGCGCACCCGGTTTGAGTTGCGGCAAAAGGTACTTCTTCATGCGTTTCATGGAATGAGTGAGCAAATAGCAAAAAATTACGTCGGCGTCGCTGAGATCTTTTTTCCAAAAATTACCGAATTTTAATTTGGCTTTGCTGCGCCACCAAAAGAGGCTAAGAAATTTGGACCAGGCCCAGACGAGTGGAGAGAATTCGTAACCCACTGCATCCACACCGTATTGTTTGGAAGCGGCGTGTACCAAGCGGCCGTCGCCACTACCGAGATCATAAATTTTCATACCCGGTTTGAGTTCCACCGCTTTCAGCATGCGCTCCACCTGAGCCATTTCAGTAGGTACAAAAGGTGCGCCCGCTATCATGGCGTAGCAAGTGGGAATAATTAAAATGGCATAAATAAGAAATTCAAGAGGAGAAATGTTGGGTAGAGTCATTGCGGTGGAGAAAAAACAGAGCTAAGATACAGTAAAGATCCGCCATGTACTACCTCATTCTTACTGCGTTAGTCATTGTCGGATTTCCTTATATCCTTAGCCTCCTTCACGCATGTTGTTCTTCAAAAGTAAAACGCTCTCACATCGTCAGACGGCCATGATCGGTTTTGTACTCGCAGCAATTTCGCTGCTTAGCATGGGTATTATTACTTATGTTTTTCCGCATCTTGGAACATGGTTGAATAATAACGGAGTAGTGCAAATGGATCTTTTCCTTTTGGTTTTCTTTGTGATTATCCTTTTGGCCGTTCAAGGATTACTGCTGTTTGGTTTTCCTCTTTATTACGCGCAAGACAAGAAAACTCACATGACCGGGTTCCAGATTCTAATTTATACTTTGATGTGGATGGTGGGCTTGGTTCTACTTTGTGCTTTGATTATGGTAGAGCTTTATAAGCAAGACACTTACACCCTGGATGAGTTGAGCCCGAGCAGCACCGTGGAAGTGAGTGAGTAAAATGAAATAGTTAAAAAAAGAGCCGCCCGAGGGCGGCTCTTTTTAGTTTGACCAAAGGAATTAAGACTTCTTGAGCATAGGAAGTCCGGTTCGTTTGTTCTCGGTCACCTTGTATCCGGCTGGGAGACCAGCAATCGCATCAGCCTTTTCTTTGCGAGCAAAGTAATAAATTTGTTGCTTGCGTCCTCCGCGGAGGGTTACCATTTTTCCGTGAAGGAAATAGGTTTGACCTTTGCTGTTTGTGACTGTGTAAGCCATAAACGTTTGGGGTTAGGGTTAAACTGAGTCGATTATAGTAACCTGTTATCAGGTTGGGAAGCGCATCGCCTTGCTAAATCGATAGACTGTGGTCTTTTTCAGGTTAGCCAACCTGTGAAATAGGCCTTCCTTTTTGGAACTTTTATTGGGCTTTTATCTTCACTATTGACTTCAAAAGGCTTCTCAATATACTGAACTAGCTCTTTTAAAGCCCAGCTTTTTTAGGGCAAACTGGGTTTCGCCCAGGGAGGTCCCATCGTCTAACGGTTAGGACAACAGGTTTTCATCCTGTAAATCGGAGTTCGACTCTCCGTGGGATCACCATACTATCGTTTTATATTTTCTCATGCCTCCGGAGGGTGCTATAGTGACCCTACCTTCACCACATTTATGAAAAAAATCGCTATTCTTCTTCTTGCACTCTTCCTTTTGGCCGGATGTAGTTCTTTCCAATCTTCCCAAAGCGGAGAATTTTCTTCTTCTGGCGTACCTGCTCCGGAATACGACATGATGACGGAGAATTCCGTTACCGCGGATAGGTCCATGATGGAGAGTGAGTCGATAGTGGCGCAGGATGAAAGTGGTTATGTGGAAGGAGTGGAACAAAAGGTGATTAAGACGGGGACGCTGGCTTTGCATATGGAAAGTGTCCAAGAAGGGGTGGAACTTATTAAGACCAAAGTGGCCGAGTGGGGCGGTGATACTATAAATTCAAATGTGACCCGTTATGACAACTCTTATTATGCAGACATGACGGTGCGTGTGCCGTCCGAACAGTTTGATAGTGCTATGAGTGGCTTGAAGGAGTTAGCCCTTTACGTGAGCAGCGAATACACCAATGCAGACAATATTACCGAGGCCTATATGGACTTGGAGGCGCGCCTTAATAACTTAAAGGAAGAGGAGCAACAGTACCTGGCAATCTTGGATAAAGCGGTAACGGTAGAGGAGATCCTGCAGGTCACGGACTACCTTTCCACGGTTCGTTACGAAATTGAAAGTGCTGAAGGACAACTCAAATATTACGATAGCAATGTGGACTACTCCACGATTAGTCTCGCGTTGACTGAAGATGAAAGTGTCGCAGCCGCTCAGGAGGCTTGGCTACCGTTGAGCACTTTCCGTGAGGCCCTGAGTGAATGGGTGGTTTTCCTTCAAGGCTTAACCGACTCCGTTATTTATCTAGCAATCTTTGGGTGGCCGGTCCTGGTTCTTATCCTGATCGTTTCGGTTTGGAGACGTCGTCATCACGCGAAGAGGCATAAATAATCTTTTATCAGGCCATTGACAGAGCTCATAAAGTGGACAGGCTTGGCACTTTGGCTTGTAGGCCGTACAGGTTTTCCGTCCGTGGAAAATGAGTTGAAGATGAAGTTTGGACCAACGTTCTCTAGGTACGGCGGCTTTTACTTGGCGCTCGGTTTTGTCTCGGTTGGTGCCGGAATTGGCGATGCCCAAGCGGTTGCATACGCGATGAATATGAGTGTCCACGGGGAAGGCTGGCAGCTTATACCATTGCGACTGAATTACTTGTGCCGTTTTTGCCCCTACACCGGGGAGAGAAGTGAGTTCGGAAAAATTGCTGGGTACCCCGCCGCCTCGGACTTGGATAGCGACTGCGCAGCCCATAATCGCTTTGGTTTTGCTGTTGAAATAGCCGCAGGGGTGAATGATCCTTTTTACCTCTGATTCGCCGAGGGTCAGGATATCTTCCGGCGTGCAAGGGCGGTCTTTTGGAAAGAGTAATGGAGTTATTTTGTTCACTCGTTCATCCGTGCACTGTGTGGATAAAATCACCGCCAGCAAGAGTTCAAAAACGCTTCGGTGGCGAAGCGATGGTTGAGGGTTTGGAAATACTTGATCGAGTATTTTAAGGAGAGAATCAATCATCAGTACTTATAGAAGCATCGTAATTTTCCGCTAGATTACCACCTTCCACATAAGAAAGATCGTAGTTTTCGGCAGGACGCATTTTTTGCAGTATGGAACTCTGTTCCAGGTTGATAAAACTTTGCGCCTCTACCACGCTTCTTTCAAGTTTGCGCAGGTCGGACTGCATGAATTCATAGTCGATTTGCAATTGTTTGAGCTCATAGCCTTTTGCCGGTTGCAGACTGTTCGTGTACAGGTAAGTGCCGGTGCTTGCCGTGCCCAGGAACAATAAAGCGATTACCAAAACGCGGTAAGTAGTTTGGATCTCTTGAGAAAGAGGCTTGCGACTACGCTTCCACTTGAAAGGACGAACAGTACGTGTGAGGGGATCCATCATCAGAGGGCATTGTACAACTCATTTGATGAATTTCAAATATTCTTCTTCACTGAGGATTCGCCCATCGTACTCCGATGGCCAATTACTTTGGAGGACTTTGCCTGAAACCGCACACTTTGTTCCTCGAAGTTCTCCATTAAAAGGCATCCAACGCAGATTGGCCTGCATGCGGTTAATGTAATAGGTGCAAGGGAGAGGCACTTTGAGTTGTCGGGCAAGTTCAATGTCCGCTGTTTGAAGCTGAAAGGGACGTTGGTAACTTTCATCCCAAAAAATTTGCCCTGTAAGCCATCCTTCCTTTTCTTTATTGAGAAGAGTAACGGAGTCGGGGATTTCACTAATTTCGGCGGTTTTTATGCTGATTTTTTCTAAGGCGGGTGCGGTCCTGAATTTTCCGAGGTCATCTTTAGTAAGCGGAAAATGGAAGCCGGAAAAACTTTCGTCGTAAGGGTTCGGAGCAAAATGTGGGGGAAAAAACTCACCCCATTCATCGGTTTTTCGCATGTGCGCGGTTATTTTTTGAATCAAAGCCTCATATGCTTCTTTTGAATATTTTTTATTGAAAATGCAATATTTCTCATTCACGAGCCCACAACAGCCGAAGCAATATCGGCAGTTTTGCAGGTAAGCGGAATATTGCACATAGCGGCAATGATCCACGCTGAAACAAAATCGCGACTCGTAAGTGTAGACAGGCAGTGAAGACATAAAAGCAAGCTCGCTCCCCACAGTTCCGATGGAATCCAAAATGCTTTTTGCATTGGGTCCGCAGAAAGCGACATTAGCGCAATCTTCGTGCAGCGAAAGCAAATAGCAATTCTCGCAGTCTTTAGAATTGCGGATAAAGTTTCCCGTAGAATTTTCGCATCTATCAATCTGTAGTGCGCGATGCCAGGCTGTGGTCTTCATCATTTCCGCAAAAAAGTTTTTAGCTTTTCGGTAATTGTTTATGGAAGAAAAATCCCATTCAGACTTCTTTTTTTCGAAGTCCTCCTTGCTCAGCTGTTGATTCGCAAAACAATATTTTTTGTTGCGAAGATTGAAACAAAAAAGACAGTCGCTGCAATCGCGACAGTCGTATAAAAACGCGGAGTCGTAAACGTTTTTACAATTGAGCAAAAATAAACTTTTAAAACAGCTCGAGGAATTGATGAGATCGGTACAGAGTTCGGAGTCAAAGGAGAAGACGGCATAATAGCAGTTTTTAATACTGTCACAACCGTAGCAGTAACGGCAGTCTTCATTGTTTTGGCCGGAATGGCAAAGATAACAGTTTTTGCTGTAATACCAGTCGTCGGTGTATTCGCAGTTTTGGTTATTGCTTTGAAAAATATGAGGGATGGGGCACTTTTGAAATAAGCTCCAGGCTTGTTCGAAGAAAGGCCGAGAAGAATCAAACTCTGCTGAAGGCGGTGCGGCGTGCGCGATCCATTCGTCGCGTTGCCAAACGGGGTAGACACAGTCCGGGCGAAATATGGAGATAATCGGTTTGCCCGTTTTATCGCAAGTTCTTTTATGTAAATTCCAGTGTGGCCAAAAAGCCCCCAGTTCTCGGAAACGGTATTTGGGTGATACGGTGGGCAAAGTTTCTCCACAACCAAATTTTTCTCGAAGTTCTTGTTCGTGTGCCGAAACGGAAAACGATTTACCGGATAGCTTGCAGCGAGCGTCCATAAACACAGTCTACTTTAAAACCTCCATTCGCACATTCAAAATGCCGGTAGACAAAGTTCCGATCTGTTCAAAGGCGGCAGGAGTGAGGTCAATAATGTAGCCTTCCGTGTAGGGGCCACGGTCCACAATCTCCACGTCCACGTAGGTGTTGGTGTCCAAGTTGGTGACTCGCACAATAGTTCCAAAGGGCAAAGTTTTGTGGGCAGCCATGTTTCCGTAGGCTTCAAGGGCTCTCCCGGAGGCGGTGTTATGGCCGTCGAAACTGTAGCCATAGTAGGAGGCGATACCGTACTCCACCTGATTCGTGTAGGGTTCATTTTTAAAGCGATAGAGGAGGTCGGCGAGCTCACCGCGGGTGAGGGAGTTTCCGGGCAAATAATCTCCGTTTGCATCGGGAGCAATGAGAGCGTGTTCGATGCCATATTGGAGATAAGCCGTGTACCAAGTGTCACTGGCCACTCCGGGGAGTTCACTCTTCATATCATTGGCGAGTATGAGCATTTTAAGGGCTTCGGCGCGATTGACCGTGTCCAGTGGTTTAAAAGTTCCATCATCATGTCCCGTTGCGACTCCCTTGTTTGCGGCTGTATTCACATATTCCATGTACCATTCATCCGCAACGGTATCGGGGTAAGCTACGGTTTCCTCCCATCCAAGTGTCACGCCGCCGGCCGCCAAAATCATTTTAAGCGCCTCCACGCGGCTTACGGGACTGACTGGCTGAAAAGTCCCATCTTCATAGCCGTTCACGAAGCCGGCTTGGGTCATATAGTAAATGCCGTCGTAATAGGCGTCATTATCGGGCACATCCGTGTACCAACTGCTCAAAGACCCGGAAGTAACGCCAGGTGCTATAAGAAGAGAGAGTAGAATTGTGCCTAAGAAGGCAAGGGGTTTCATGGGGAACAGACAGGGATGCTCGGCTACGCCGAGTGTTTGTACTTAATCACTACCTGACGATAGTTTCCTTCACCGATGCTTTCGGTGGTCAAATTTTCGTAACCTTTAGCTTTAATCATCATGTGCACGAGACGGCGGAAATAAGGAGACATAGGAGGAAGTGCGGCCTGAATTTTGGTAGCCTCCACTTCTTTCATTTTTTGTTCTGCAATGGTGAGCACATTTTCTTCCTGACGTTTGCGATAGTTGTCGACATCAAAGGAAATGGTGACCTCTTCGCCGAATTGTTTGTGAAACATCACGGTGAGAATTTTCTGCATAGCTAAGAGATTTTCTCCGTGGTGGCCGATGAGCAAACTAGGCTCTTCCGAAACGGAGTTTACGCGGTAATTTTTAGTTTCGGCCTCCTCTACCTCAATGTCAGTGAAGTCGATGCCGAGCTTTACAAGAAATTCAGATACGAGCTTTTTAATTTGCTTTTCCATGGTGTTTATTAATGACCTTAATTTGGACCTCATCGTCAGGGGACTGAGGTTTTGAGCCTCCTTTATTTACCACAAGTTGCTGGAGTATGCCATAGAAAGTTGAAGTTCCCCAGTATAGACCCACGGCGGCCGGCATCTGAGCCGTGAACACAGCGATCATTACCGGCATGACGTACTTCATCATTTTGTTGGCCATATCCATTTCGCTTGAGGCTGGTTTTTCTTCTGTCGCATTTGCTGTAGCGGCCTTCTTTTTGCGTTGTTTAGCCTGCATCAGATGCATTTGTAGAAATTGCAGGGCCCCAATCACGATGGGGAAAACAATCAAACTGTTTTCAAGGAGGTTGAAACCCAAAAAGTTCGGATTCATCTCATGCAGAGAGAAGCTAGGCATAAAATCATAAATCAAGAGGCCTCGATCAGGCGAAAGCCCTGCTCGAACCACACTATAAAGGGCAATCAAAATAGGGAGCTGGATGAGAAGGGGGAGGCAACTGGAAAGCGGATTCACCTTGTGAGTTTTCCAAAGCAGCATGGTTTCTTGTGCCAACCGAGCTTGATCATTAGCATGAGTTTTCTTCAACGCTTCAAGTTTAGGTTGCACTTCTTGCATGCGCTGCTGGCCCTTCATCGCTTTTTGGGAGGGGATCAAAAGAACGGTTCGAATTATAATGGTGAGCAAAATCACCGCTAGTCCCAAATAATGACCGGGTATAAAAATCAAAAGCCCGACGAGAGTATTGAGAATGGGTTGATAAATGACAGTACGCCAAAGCTTTGTCATCAACCCGGGTTCTTGAATCACAAATTCAGGCGAATCGTAAGTATCCAATTCTAATTTATAGCGCCCCAGTTCTCCAAAATAGGAGTAGCTATAGTTTAAAAGACTAATATTTTTCTTTTTTCCGGGTTCGATGGTTACCAACAGGTCTTCCGTACATTCCGGTAGGTGGTCGCTGCTAATTTCCACAAAGCCTTCTCCTTCGTATTTGAATACTTTGAAGGGGGGCAATAAAAGCTCCTCTTCACTGCCGGTATCCGTGCATGGGTATTTTAGAATGTAGTTTTCCGCCGTGTTGTTTTGAACTTCCACGCGAATATCTTTTCCTACGGCATACGCATCTTTGAGGGTTTTGAGGGCAATGTCGCCACTATTCAGCGTGGGGTCCACCGTGCCGCCTTTAAAAAATTGCAATACTAAATAGGTGGCAAGAAAGACGAAAATGTACGGTAATAAATTAGGCTTTTTCATGCAAGGGTTGTGAGTAGAGCACGGAGGCTCTTTTGTAGCTCATCAAAGGAGGCGGTAACCGCCGGTTTGCGAGCAATGAGCACTATATCAAAGGTGGGCTGACTTGGCACGAGACTTTCTTTTTCAAGGATGCGAATAATTTCATAGATCTGGCGACGTTTTTTATTTCGCTTCACGGCCGATTTTTCAAGTTTTTTGCTCATAATGATGCAATAGCGAGTGCGATCGAGACCGTTCTCCTTTTTTATGAGGATAAAAAAAGGATGAGAAGTAGACGCCCCTTCTTTTAAAAGTGCCTGTACAAGAGGCTTCCCCTGAATTCTTTTACTTCGTTTCAACACGACGTACGGATACCGTAAGTTGATGGCGGCCCTTAGCGCGTCGACGACTCAAAACTTTCTGCCCATTTTTAGTGGACATGCGCTTCAAGAAGCCATGGGTTCGAGCTCGTTTGCGTCTTTTTAATTTTCCTAACATAAGTGCTTTTAAGCTGAGTGATTGTAGGGAGGGGCTTAGGAAAAGTCAACAGGTTTTAGCCCTGCCCTGAGAAACCTCCAAGGCTGCAGAGATGTACTCGCGGAGCTCCACGAGGTGGAAGGTCTATACCGTAATTTACGGGGAATATCCGTTGTTGACTACTTTTCGCCCAGTCTTCCGGTTCTCCAAATTGGTCTGCCCCTCGCAAGGCAGCAAGTAGTCTCCCATCAGACACGTCCTCTAAAGTTCCTATTGGTTCTTTTAAGGGAACGCTTGCTCCAATAGAGCGGGATCCATCAGGTTGAAGTCTATTCAAGATGGAAGCCGTGGAAGGGGCTCTTTTCCCCATGAACCTGAACCCACTTGGCTCGAACTCTACTTTACGACTGCCACTATAGAGCCAAGAAGACCCCACTCTTTGTACCCCGGCCTTAAATAGACCCGGGCCTCTACCCTCGTTATAAAAAAATCTACCAATGCATAGGTGATTAAGCATTACATTAAATGCATGATCGTCCAAACATGCCTGGATTTGTGAGGGCTCAAGCGTGGAGCCGGTTGTACTCAAATCCAGTACCCAACCAAAATCGGCAGTTATTTTTGATACCCTCCACCCCGTATTCCCGCTTTCACGACTAACAAAGATTTTATCAATTTCAGCCTTTCCTCTTGCCCGTCGTGCAGCAAACAGACCCTCTACAGCTTCGCCGATGTTTGCAAGACCACCTTCAACAATTGCAGTCAGTAGCGGACCTCTTTCTCGAGCCAGTGCCAAAATTTGCCCCTGTGCAGTCTGGGCTCTTTCAGCTCCTGCCACTACTCGATTCAGTTCTGGCACTATATGCCTCAATGTAAACATAGGGTGAACCATAGCTGAATTTTCATTTTTGTCAAAACCTTTCCACGTGTGGACAAGAAGGAGGCCATTGCTTAAAGGGCAATATTTTAGTATAGTCCCTTGCCAATCAGGTTAAATTTTTGTAGAGTAACCCTAAGAATCGACATACTATGTTTCTACAACTTCAACAAGAATCTCTCGTCCTCGGACGCCGACCGGTAGGTTTCACCGAACATTACTATACGGAATGGGACGATGGACTGGGAAAAGATAAGATCGCTCTCTTTTTACTCATTTCTATCGGTAGCACGCAAGTGCCGGGCACGGAGGTGGCTAAAGAAGCCTTTCAACTTCTTCAGGATCACTTTTTAGACGATCTTTCGGGAGATCCCTACGATCGTTTTGAAAGTGCGCTGCGTGAAATCAACAGCATGATCACCGAGAAAGAGAAGGAACTGGGGCTCAAATTCATCCCCAACGTGAATGTGATTATTGGAGTGATTCAAAAAGACATGGTTTTTCTCTCTCAACGAGGGGAAGCGGCGGGTTATTTGATTCGCAAGCGTCATGTGAGTTCAATTACGGAAGGACTTTATGATGAAAAGAATAAAGAGGAACTTTTCCAGAATATTGCGAGCGGAGGACTTGAAGTGGGGGATACTATGATGTTTGTAACGGGTCCGTTGATTCAATATGTGACGCCCAATGATCTTTCTAAGATTTTTTCTGAGCAGCCACTGAGCGAAGCGATGAAGGAACTGGATGATCTTTTGCAGAATGACATGGAGGATCAGATGGCACTGCTTTCTTTTGAAGTTTTGGAAAAGACGGAAGAAATGGCGGCTCCTGTGATGAAGTCGGAAGGGGACGAGGAAGAACGTTCGGTCTCGTCATCGCTGCACGCGGAGGATGAACATCCTTCAGAAGGCCGGGTGAATAAAGGGCTTGCGGTGCTGCGAAAATTTGTTCAACACAAAGAAACTTGGGCTTTTGTGGAAAATGTTCGTACTTGGGATAGGAGAAAACTGCTCATGGCTCTCGCCGGCGTCGCTGCCGTGCTGGTCATTGGCATTTTCCTTATGACCATGGTGCTTGGAAATCAGAAAACGGCGCAGGAGATGGATAGCAAACTTGCTCTTGCGCAGGACAATATTACCCAGGCACAGACCGAAGGTACTTTTGATAAAGCCAAAGCTAATGACTTGCTCAATCAAGCGGAAGATTTGGCGATTGAAGTTTTGAATTCCGGCTATTCCGGCGGTGAGGCGAGTCAGATTTTAGATGAAGTGGAAGTTCAAAGGAACTCTCTCGATAATGTCCAATATGTGGATGAACAGGTTCGTTTGGTGGCAGATCTTGGCTCACAATTAGCCGGGGCGGAGCTCATTGGAGTGGAGCCTTACGGGGACCGCGTGGTGGTTTACACCGAGCAAAGCGCTTATCAAATTCTTTTGGACCAAGTTGAGGAGCCGGACATACTGAACGCGAGCGACAAGGTGCTCGCCGGAGACTTTTTTGATGACTACGACACTATTGTGATGGTGACGGCGGGTGGGGATTTAATTGAATACACCGATGGGAATGCTCAGTTTGCCGACACGGTAGACGTGAACTGGCATACGGGAGTTGGCATGGCCACCTATTCCAATAAAGTTTATATCTTGGATCCAACTTCCAATCAGATTTGGCGCTATCAACGTGGTACGGATGGTTATGGTAGTGGACAGAGTTACTTTTCCGCTGAAACGGATTTGAGTAAAGCAGTTTCGCTTGCAGTGGATGGAAGCGTGTGGGTGCTGAAAAATGACGGCTCGTTGCTCAAATATTTGAGCGGGAATGCGGTGGAATACAGCATTAAAAAAGCCCCGCTCAATTCCATGGACGGGTCTACCAAAGTTTACACCGAGTTGGAAGTCAGCCAGGTTTATGTGCTCGATCCCGGAGATGAACGGCTCTTCATTTTTGATAAGAGTACCAAGAGTGATGACCTCACTTATAATGCGCAGTATGTGTTCAGCGACCTCAAAGGTACGCTCGTGGATTTCTACCTTGATAAAGATCGCAATGTAGTCGTGCTTGTTACCACGCAGGCCTTGTATGAACTGAGTTTCAATGAGTAACTTTTATTCCTCGATCCTTTGAGCCTTGAAGAAGAAGCCGGGACTTCCTTTTGCCGGGAAGTTTTCGAGGTCGAGACGCCAAACGATTTCTCCCTCAGGACTTACTTCAATCATGGTTGAAGTATCGTCGCTACCAACTGCGACGATTAGAACATTTCCGTTTTTGAGTCTATTACAATCGCGAGCGGTTCTTAACTCGTCATTTGAATAAGTCCATAAAGTTTCTCCCGTGTCCATATCGATTTCTACCGCTACATAGGGCGAGCCGTTTTGGAGAGAAATGAGGAGCGTGCCTGCGGCTTCGTCAATTTCCGGTTCATGCGGATCGGTATCCGCGCCAAAGCTACTCCAATCAAAGTCCGCCACCAATTGGCCGTTTTTATCCACAATAGTGGTGAGGTAGAAATTTCTTAAACTCACCATAGTGTTTCCATTACTCAGTCTCTGAACCGCATTAGCGTGCGTCCACCCTTTTTTCGATTCCAAATTAGTGAATTCCGGGGTTCCATAAACGTCTTCCGCGTACCATTCCCAAACAAGCTCTCCATCGGGGGAGACTTCTTTAATAACGGCATCCATTTTTTTGTCATTGGCTCCAAAATTAATCAAAGTGTTCCCATTGGCGAGTCGGTCTGCATCATGAGAGACCTTGGGATCTTCATAGGACCAAACTATGTTTCCATCACGATCCACCTCGTAGACGCCGCTTCCCGAGAGCACAATAAGCACATCCCCGTTTTCCAAGAGTTCCGCATCAAAACCCACAGGTTGGCCTTTTATCAATTCTTGAGGGACAACATATTCCCAAAGAATTCCACCCTCCATATTAATTTCCACCACTCTAAGGTGCGTTTTGTCGTGCCCGTCGGTGAAAAGTGTGGTGCCGTTGGAGGCCTTTTCGCTATCGTAAACACTCACAACAAGATTTGGGTCGGTGCTTATTTGCGTGTCCACTATTTCTTGGCTGCAAGCTGAAAACAATAAGATACCCGTTGCAAGTAGTATGAATGGATTAATTTTCATTGTGGGGGAAGTGAGTTGATTAAAGTTGTCTTGCCATTTGTAGCTCCTCGTTTGTGGGGATCACCAACACGGTTATGAAGGAATTTTTGTGCGAAATTTGCAGGATATTTTTCTTGTTGGCCTTAGGGTCGAGCTTGAGGCCGAAGGATTTAAAGTATGCGCAAATTTGTTCGCGGAGATAAAAAGCATTTTCCCCGATTCCGGCGGTAAAGACCAGGGCGTCGGGAGGACCGCCGAGCGCCGCAAAGTAGCTATAAATGATTTTGGCCATTTGGTAACTAAAAACATCGAAGGTGCGTTTGGTCCCGGGGCTGCGTTTGTTGGCCCACAGTATGCGGATGTCCGAGCCGAGTCCGGAAAGACCCTTGAATCCGGATTCTTTTTCTAGAAGTTGATGGACCTCGGTGGGGGATTTTTTTTTGAGTAAATGGAAGATGATGGCGGGATCAATGGTGCCGGAGCGGGTGCCCATCATGGGGCCCTCGAGCGGAGTGAAACCCATGGAGGTATCGAGGGACTTACCTTCTTTAATAGCGCAAAGACTCACGCCATTGCCGATATGGCAGGTGACGAGGCTGGCATGCTTGTCGTTGAGAATTTTTATAGCTTCCTGAGCGACGTATTGATGACTGGTGCCGTGAAAACCGTAGCGACGAATTTTATTTTTTTGGTAAAGCGAAAAGGGCAGCCCGTAGAGGAAGGCTTTTGGTGGAAGGGTTTGATGAAATGCAGTATCGAAAACTGCCGTGTGCTTGG
Organism: Candidatus Altimarinota bacterium; assembly: GCA_041645035.1. GTDB lineage: Bacteria > Patescibacteriota > Gracilibacteria > UBA1369 > 2-02-FULL-48-14 > 2-02-FULL-48-14. The sequence goes on from JBAZQU010000003.1 coordinate 43,666, forward strand.
CTTTGGGCAAGAGTTTTTTGGAGGCCTCAATTGCCGAAAGATTGGCGGGGTTGTGCAATGGTGCGAGCACGGAGAGGTTTTTAATTTCAGCAATTACGGAAGGCGTAAGTTTGGCGGCTTTTTTGAATTTCTCGCCGCCATGCACCACGCGGTGACCGACTTTTTTAATTTCACGAAGATGTTTAATAGCGCCGTCCAATTGCAGGCGTTTGAGGCCATAGTCCAACGCCTCTTGGTGGTTTTTGGTTTTTACCGAATTTTTTTCTTCGGTGCCGTTGTCAAAGTAGCGTCGGAAATGACAATGCTTTTGCCCAATGGCGTCGATGTGGCCTTTGTAGAGTCGCTTAAACTTCCCGTCAAACAGCGCGAAGCGGAGCGAAGAAGAACCAGCGTTTAGGATAAGAATGGACATAGCGTGAGTACAATTTAGCATGTTTTGCCGGTCATTGGAACCATTGACAGAACAAAATTAAAGGGGTAGGATTAAGGGGTAGATAAATTACCCCTATGACCAAACATAACTCTAAACAGCTCGGAAGAGAGAAAGTTAATTTTATGCTCGATAGATCTCTCTTTTTGGAAATTAAAGCATATGTTCCTGAGGGGGAGCGCAGTAATTTTGCGAATGAGGCCTTCGAAGAAGCTCTCGTTGATTTCAAAAGACGCAAGGCTTATGAGGAAATTAAAAAATTAAGAAAAATGAATAAGATTCACGTTTCGACTGAAGAAATTTTACAAACAAGAGATGATGGGCGAAAATAGAAAATCTATTATTGTTGACGCTTCAGTTGTTCTCAAGTGGGTGCTTCCAGCTGAGGACAGTACGGAAGAAGCTCATAAACTGGCTGATGATTTTTTTAATAAAAGGATTTCAATTTTTGTTCCCGCCCATTTTCATTCTGAAATTGCGAACATAGCGTTTCGTAAAGTCCCTTTATTGGCTTTTTCTTTCATACATCAAATAATCAATAGTGAACTTCGACCTTGCCAGCTTGGTTTAGAGCTTTTAAATAGTGCGTTTAGACTTATGAAAAAATACCCAAAGATTAGTTTTTACGATGCTTTCTACCATGCTTTGGCTATTGAACGTCGTGGGATATTTGTCACTGCAGATCAAAAGTACTATCAAGCTGTTAAAAAGGAAGGTAGTATCTTACTTTTGAAAGATTATTCCTTAGACGAAGTTGATAGGTAAACGTAATAGATGTGGATGAAACCTGTTGAGGATTCTCCAGGTTTTCAGTAAGATGAAGTCGGTTTTACTTCTCGCCATGACCACCACTGATCAGAAAGCCCTTCTGTGGCTGCAAAAATATTTGCGCTATACCGATTATATTGGTGCGGCTCAGCTTTATTTGAAGGACAACTATTTTCTTAAAGAGAAACTGGAACCCGAACACATTAAAGAGCGCATTTTGGGCCACTGGGGGACAGTGCCGGGACTCAATTTTATTTATGCCAATTTGAATTATCTTGTTTGGAAACATAATTGTGAAATGTTGTTGGTGACCGGTCCCGGACATGGGGCGCCGGCCATTTTGGCCAACTTGTTTGCGGAAAAAACCATGGGGGAATTTTACCCGGAGTTTCCGCGCAACGGAAAAGGGATGGGCCGGCTTATTCATGATTTTTCTTGGCCGCATACTTTGTTTCCCAGCCACGTGACGCCGGGCGTGCCCGGGTCCATTCTGGAAGGAGGTGAATTGGGCTACAGCTTGTCTACTGCATATGGTGCGGCGATGGATAATCCCAATTTGATCGTTGCCGTGGTGGTGGGGGACGGCGAAGCCGAAACAGGACCGATTGCAACCGCCTGGCACAGTAATAAATTTTTAAATCCACGTACAAGCGGTGCGGTGCTGCCCATCGTGCATATTAACGGGTACAAAATTTCCAACCCTACGATTTTTGGACGCATGGACGACAAAGAACTCCGTTCACTTTTTGTGGGCTATGGTTATGAGTCTTTTATTGTGGAAGAGCCCAATTTGGAAAAGAAAACGATGGAGGCAATGGAGAAGGCTTATCAAATGATTCGTAGTGTTCAGAAAAAGGCGCGCAGTAATAAAAAGGGTCTTTTAAAACCCAAGTGGCCGGTGATCTTACTTCGTTCGCCAAAGGGGTGGAAAGGTATTCAAAAATTTCACGGACATAGTGTGGAGGGTTCCTTCCATGCGCACGGCGTTCCGGTGGATCATCCTAAAAAAGATCCCGTGGCGCTCAAGGCCATTGAAAGTTGGCTCAAGATTTATAAAATTCAGAAGCTTGTAGACAGCCAAGGACGGCCAAAACCTGAGGTGGTGAAGTTCGTGCCAACAGGCAATAAACGTATTGGAATGTGCAAACACGCGATTGGCGGAAACATTATGAAACCGCTCAAACTTCCTTCGCTCGGACAGTACGCTTTAAAGGTCAATAAACGGGGGAAATTAGAATCGGGAAGCACGCCGGTGGGAGCAAAATTTTTGCGAGACCTTATCAAACTCAATCCAAAAACTTTCCGCATTTTTTGTCCGGATGAACTTGAATCAAATTTGTTTAAGGCGGTGTTTGAAAGCACGGGGCGTGGGTTCACGTGGCCGCTCAACAAAAATGATGAACATATGCAATATGACGGGCGCATTTTAGAAATGCTTTCGGAGCATACGTTGCAAGGGTGGATGATGGGCTACACCCTCACAGGCCGTTTTGGATTTTTTTCCAGCTACGAGGCTTTCCTCACTATTATTGCGAGCATGGTGGATCAGTACGCAAAATTTTTGAAGCAAAGTTTCAAAATAAAATGGCGCAAGCCGGTTCCACCGATGGTTTATCATTTGGGCAGCGTGGGGTGGAGACAGGAACACAACGGTTATTCACATCAAAATCCCAGCTTTGTGAGCAATCTTCTGCAAAAGCACGGAGAGTTTTGCCAAGTCTATTATCCGTGTGACGCGAATAGTTTTTTAGCCGCGCTTGAGGAAGCTTTTCAAAAACCAAACACCATTAATGTAATTGTGGCTGACAAGCGTGAGGTGCCTCAATGGCTCACCCTTAAAGAGGCGCGCGAACAAGCTAAAAAAGGTATTGGAATTTGGGAATGGGTGGGTGGCCACCGGGCCAGCAAAGATCCGGACGTGGTATTGGCTTCCGCCGGAGATTATATGACGCAGGAAGCTTTGCATGCCGTGCAACTGTGCAAGGAACTCGTGCCGGAAATGAAAATTCGTTACGTGAATATTTCGGAACTTACGGGGATTTGCGTGGGGGACCATTGCGATGCGTCTCTGAACAAATATTTCACTGCGGATCGGCCGGTGGTCATTAATTATCATGGTTATACCAACGATATGGAGCAGATCCTTTGGCCCCTCGTGAACTCCAAACGATTTAGCATCCACGGTTACCAGGAACGTGGTAGTACCACTACGCCGTTTGACTTAAAAGTCATCAATGAAGTGGATTTTTATCACCTTTCCATGGACATGATTACGCAGGCCGCCAAACGTAATAAGGCAGTCGCAAAAAAGAAAGATAAAATTATCGCCATGCTCAAACAGAAAATTGTGGATCATCAAAAATTCATCACGGAAATGGGGGATGATCCGAGTGAAGTTAAAACTTTTCGCTGGCTTCAATCGAAGTGATTGCCGCCAAGTTCACAATATCATTTACGTCACTGCCTCGTGACACTTCGTTCACCGGTTTTCGTAAGCCCTGCAAAATAGGTCCAATGGCCTTGGCACCGGCCAAACGTTCCACAAGTTTGTAACTGATATTTCCCGATTCCAGGTCCGGGAAAATAAGCACATTGGCTTTACCCGCCACGAGAGATCCCGGATCTTTAAGCGCGCCAACTTTGTCCATTAAAGCAGCGTCCACTTGCATTTCCCCCTCAATAAGAAGATCCGGCCGCCTTGCCTTCACGATCTTTGCCGCTTCCCGAATTTTTTTAACGAGAGGGTGATCACTACCACCTGCGGTTGAGAAGGACAGCATGGCAATAACGGGATTAATGCCGAAGCGTTTCGCAGTTTCAGCGCTGTCTATCGCAATGTCCGCCAAAGTAGGAGCATCCGGTTCAATATTCACCGCACAATCCGCGAACAAAAGCACCCCTCCATTGGCCGCGTCCGGATCGATGTCAGAGGGAAGCACCATAAAAAAGAACCCGGACACTTTATGAAGTTTTTCTTTGGTTTTAATAATTTCCAGAGCCGGAAGTATGCGCTCTTTCGAACTTGCCACCGGTCCTGCGAGCATTCCGTCCGCAAGCCCTTCTTGCACCATCATGGTGGCAAAATAATGACCGTTGGCCATTTTTGCTCGAGCTTCTTCTTCCGTTGTGCCACGTAGTTCCCTGAATTTTTGTACGAAGTCTTCGAAGTGCGGGTCTTTGGTCGGCTCGTCAAAAGTTACAGGGATGGCGAGTCCTTCTTTTTTGATAATTTCAATAGCCTCTAAAACACGAGGTTCTTTACCTTCGGCAAAAACCACACGTTTAGGGTTTTCCTTGGCTCGAGCCCAAATTCTCTGGAGGAAGGCTTCCATTAATCTCCAATGGCTTTAAGATCCGTTACCGCTTTACCTACTGCATCTGTAGCCTCCACCACGGAATCCTTGGCTTGGTTCATTTCATCGACAGTTTCTTCTACGCCTTCTTTGATGTCTATAGCTTCCTCCTTCAAATTATTCGCGCCGTCCAAAGCCTCTTCTTTTGCTTTTGAAAACTTATCACAAGCAGGGAGAAGCAGGAGAACGATGAAGAGAAACGGTAAAAAATGGCGCATATTAAAAGTTTTGATTCTTTTCTTTGTCCCTGAACATATCATTGAAACTTCCGTTGAAACTTTTGAGGAAATTATGCATATCCAGGACCTCGTTGGAAGAAATGTGTTCCATGCGTGGAGCCGTGCCCAAACGTACGGGAAATTCCCCGGGCAGAGGTTCCACTTGCATATTTACATGAATGACAGATTCGGTCTCGCAGTCCGGGCAAAAAGCTTGGAAAAAGCTCTCATCACAATTCAAACTGCCGATCACTTCAATATCTATATCTCCATACTTGCCGTCGCACTTTTGACAGCGCATGGTCTTTTTAATCTGTCCGACAATGATTCTGAGGTCATGAAAGTTCATCCTTTTCCTTTTAAGAGCACGCTTAATGCTACCGTAAAACGGGCGTGGATTCCAGTCTTTTTTGATTAGCTACATGTGAGCCGCATCGCCCGCGTCAGGTCGTCCCGCAGGTCTAATAGGTGGGATGTGGGCGGGAACATCTGCTGCGGCAACTTCATCATGTTCTGTGGTCGCCACAGTGGGCACTTCTTCAGCTTCCTTGGCCTCCTGAGCCGCCACTTCCAGAGCATGAACTTGAGCGCGTACATTTTCAAAGAATCCCTCCCGAGCCCCTTGGATCATTCCTCCCGCTTTACCGATCACGACAATAGGTGCCAATTCAGGTTCAAGAGTGGTAGCTGCTCTAAGAGGCTTGCTATCCAGCGTTCCCATATACCCTTCTCCGGGGATGACAACTTTGGCAATCACAGTTTTTTGCTTTTCAGCACGGAAGGCCATTTTCTGCGTTTCACTTGCATCCGATCCCAATTGAGCCGCCATTTCCCCTTCTTCCTCCTTAGTGAGTTTGAAATTCAGCAGGCCACATGAGATGAATCCTGCGGCAAAGTAGCTGGGTGGAAACCACGCTTCGGGGTGGACAGCCGGGAAATATTTCAAGAGGAATTCGCCCAGGGCATTGTGATCCGCCATAGCCAGATTCCTTTGCGTTCCAGCCGGTAAGAGCTCCCAAGCTGCTTTTACTACCAGATACGGTGCGGAATCTTTGACCGCAAAAACCGCCTTCGCAACGGTATCAACCGTGCCCTGGTCTTCAGCAATCCTTTCGCCCGTTCGAGCGACTGCTTCAGCACCTTTAGCTAGTAACTCGGATTCTGTCGGTTCATGTTCTGGACCTGTAGGAGTAGACATAGGAGCTTGGGTTAAAAAGCCTTATATCAGAATAGGACCTCTAGCAGATTTTGTCAAGAGCTGCTTTTAAGCGCTTAATAGTGAGCCTTTTGCCCATTAAGTGGATGAGTTCAAAAGTTCCCGGCGAGAACTGTTCGTTGCTGAGGGCCACTCGAAGCGGCCAAAGTAATTGGCCGTTTTTAACGCCCAGTTTTTCAATCACTTTGACCAAGCATTCCTTTATAACTTCTTCGGAGTCGTAGTCTTCCAGAATTTCAAGGGCGGGAATCGAGTTTTCCAAAGCCAGCACCGCCATCGCTTTATCCACTTTCATCTTTTCGTTAGTGAAGAGGGAAAGATCATAATCAAGTGCGTCCACCAGGAAAGGCTTGAGCATGGGTGCCGCATCCGCCAAAGTTTTCATGCGGAGTTGTACGGAAAGCACAAAACTTTTCTTTTGCTCGGGGCTTAGTTGAAGGACGAGATCATCTTTATACCAGGACTCTTTGCGCAAATAGGGGAGGATCAGATCGCCGAGTTCTTCCGGGGATTTTTGTCGAATATACTGACCGTTCAGCCAATCGAGTTTTTCCAGGTTGAAAACGGCGCCGGCTTTTTGTACGCGGTCGAGGCTGAAGCGTTCCACGAGTTGCTCGAGGGTGAAGAGCTCCTCTTCGGTTCCGGGATTCCAACCTAAGAAAGCGATGAAATTGATCATAGCCTCTTTAAGGTAACCCTTGTTTATATAGTCTTCGGCGGCCACGTCGCCTTGGCGTTTGCTCAACTTGCTGCGATCCGGGTTGAGGAGCAGGGGGAGGTGGGCGAAGACTGGAGGAGTCCAACCAAGGGCTTTGTAGAGCCAAATGTGCTTAGGGGTGCTGGGCAGCCATTCTTCGCCGCGAATCACATGAGTAATTTTCATTTCGTGGTCATCCACCACATTGGCCAGATGATAGGTGGGGAAGCCGTCGGATTTAATAAGCACTTGATCATCAACATCTTTTCCATGGAACTGCAGGTCGCCGCGTATGAGATCATTAAAAAACAGATCTTCCTGGGGGATGCGCTGGCGGATCACATAAAGTTCACCGGCCCCACTGCGAACTTTGTATTCCTCAAGACTCAGATTCAGGCAGAGGCGATCGTATTTGGGCGGCTGCTTAGCGGCTTCTTGCTGTTTGCGCATTTCGTCCAAACGTTCGGAGGTGCAAAAACAGGGGTAAGCGTGGCCGGCCAGCACCAACTGGCGGGCATATTTCATGTAAATTTCCGTTCGTTTGGATTGAAAAATCGGGCCTTCATCCCAGTTGAGGTCAAAAAACTTCAGAACATTTTCCAAACTTTCCACGGCTCCTTCCACGTAGCGTTTTTGATCGGTGTCTTCAATGCGTAAGGCAAAAATTCCCTTGTTTTGCTTGGCAAAAAGGTAGGAATAGAGCGCGGTGCGGAGGCCTCCCACGTGTAAGTAACCGGTTGGAGATGGGGCAAAACGGGTTTTAATCATATTTGATATAGTTTTTATTTTTCAGAAAGCTTGTCGAAATCCTCTAAAGATAAACTCGCCATTTTAAGAATGTTTCTAAATGTTCCAGGCGTCAACTCTTTATGGTCCGGAACTATTACCGTTTCAACATGAGTTTGAAACTCTTTCCGTATTTTTATGTGGCTTCCTTTTTGGGAAACCTCAAAAAAGGCCAATTTTTTAAGTAGCTTTACCATTTCTCTTCCAGATATTGAGCGGAAAAATTTAGGCATATTTCTTTAGCGGCACGTCGATGGAGACTACCATTTGAGTGTTGTAGAAGACTTCCTTTTTCAAATCGTCATCCTCCAGATAAAGTCCAATGGCTTCCTGGATGTTCTCTTTAGCCTCTTCTAAGGTCTCTCCTTGTGAAAAACAACCCGGAAGGGCAGGAACGCTGACCGAAAAGCGACCATCATCTTCTTGAGTGAATAAAGCTAGGAAAGACATAGGTTTGATTAGAGTGTCATGATCATAGCATAGACTTTTAAGTTTTTGAATTTAATAGTAGACTCCCAGTAATTAACCGCCAATCATGAAAAAACTTACCCTCTTCGTAAAATCTTTACTTGCAAGGACCAAGGAAACGATTCGCCGTTATCCGGTGAGCCTGGCCGTTATTGTCCTGGCCTTTTCGCTCATGATGCTAAACACCTGGCTTTGGGAGTCCTGGGGTGGCAGAAATATGATGCTGGATAGAGTTACGGCAATTGCTTGGGTAGTGTTGCCTATTTTTACGGCTATCACTCTGTTTTTGAAGAGGCGAGGGTGGCTACTTTTGGGTCTGATACTTGGTCTCGCGCTGTTTTTCACTACGGAAGACGGACTGCCACAAGGAGATATTCAACAACTTATGCTGTGGGGATTTGCTTTTTACAGTTTGATGTTCCTTTTGCCGCACTGGAAAAAGAACCAGAACAACGGATTCTGGAGTTATTGCGCGCGAATTTTCTTTATACTTATTTTGGGTCTTGTATGCAGTGGGATCTTGGCACTTTCGCTTACGCTTGCCGTTGAAAGTATTCGCAACCTTTTTGAGCTGGATATTGATTACCGATGGAACGAAACAATGATGCTATTTTCCTTCTCTTTTGTGCTCCCTGTTTTTGTGCACATTGGTTTGCCACAAGATTGGAAATCCTTTGAAAAGAACACCAACTATCCTGATTTCTTCAGGCCCGTCAGTTATTATTTACTCACGCCTATTTCACTGCTTTTCTTTGGGATTTTGAGCGTCTACATGCTTAAGATTTTGTTCACTTGGGAGTGGCCTTCCGGGCAAGTGGCCTATCCGGTTTTATTCTTGTCTTTGGTGACTTTTGGCTTTTACCTCATTTCTTATCCTTGGCGTCAAAATTGGCAACGCTGGTTCTTTGTGGCACTGCTCCCTTTCTTGGCGATGTATTTTCTCGCACTTAATATGCGTATTGAACAGTATGGACTGACGGAGCTCCGCTATCTTGGAATTCTACTCGGATTGTGTTTGGTATTCATGTCCGGATATTTTGCCTTTGTGAAGCGACAGAGACTTCAAATGATGCTCGTTCCGCTTGCCGTTTTCGCCTTTATTTTTGCGGTGGGACCTTGGGGCGCGAGTGAGGTACCGGTTTGCAGCCAGGAAAAAAAGCTTGAAACAATGCTCACACAGATTGGAGCGCTTCAAGATGGAAAATTGCTTGAAGTTGACAGTACGGCAGTAAGCGAGGAAATGGTAACCTCGATCAGTTCGATTGTGGAATACCTGTACTGGAGAGATCGTTTGACCGACCTGCAGGCGTGGACAGACGTGGATTTGAACGAGGACATTGGAGAAACCCTTATGGGCTATATACCTGAGAATTTTATGGCCGAAATAGGACTGGAATACCGACCTTATGCTTGGGACCAACAGCAGGACGACCTTTGGTTTGACTATGGAGCGCCCTACATGTCCACTTACGAAGTGACGGGTTTTGACAGCATGGTGGAATTTGACGTCACTTATGATTCACATTTCGCAATCGACCCAACGATCTTCACCCTGGAAGATGGCCTGGTAACCCTGTCCATGACGGCTAACAGCGACGGGACCATTACTATTTCGAATGGAGAAAGCTCCGTTTCTTTCGACGTACTTGCGCTGGAAAAACAATTGAATGCCTCCGAGAAGAACGCCTATGAAATGTCTCCGGAGGACTTGGTTCTCGACTCCGAGAATCAAGATATGCGCCTTCGCATCTATGTCGGCAATATGAATGGTGAATATGAAGATGAAGAAATGACTACACTTGTGAATTTCACGGTATGGGGGAAATTGCTGGTTTCACTACAATAGGTTGTGAACCTGTAAAGTTTTTGCTAGCATGGGGTTCGATTTATTTGTTTTGGAATGGCCAAAAGACGCATTACTCGCCGGCGAAAATCTGCACCTATTTTGAACTTTGAGGTGGAGAGCCACATCATGCGGGAAATTTGGGCGGTAGCTTACTTGGCGCTGGCCGCGCTGACCTGGCTCTCACTCAATCAACAGCTTGGAGTTTTAGGCGATTTGTGGGTGTCCGGCCTGCGTCCGGTGTTTGGAATAGGCCTGGAAGCGGTGCCCTTTGCCCTTTTGTTCATGGGTGTCTCCGTGTTTTTCTCCAATAAAATAACCTGGGGGCTGGCCCGCATGACGGGAATTTTTTGTTTGGCGGTCTCTATTTTAGGGTTCATTCATATGTCTGTTCTTGAAACGGAGCTGCTTGAAACCGCGCAGCGCGGAGAGGGAGGGGGTTATATCGGCTTTGTCTCCAGCTTTATCTTTACGGCTGCTTTTGGACGAACCGGAGCCTATGTACTCCTTATGGCTACGTTTTTGATCGGAGTTTTGCTCACATTACAAGTTAGCTTAGGCGCCATTGTCCGCTTGCTCACGCCGTCGTCCAGAATGGTACGCAAGGTTATTGACGTGGCTACGCCCGAGTTCACGGTTACTACGGATAGAGACGATGATGAATTGCGCATTGTGAGTCCGGGACCGATCGCCAAGGCGGAGGAACTACTCAGCATGACCATTAAGGAATTGAGTTTAAAGGAGGTGGAAGACCGTTTGGCGGCTCAGTCGGAGGATGAGGAAAGTGTGCCCGTGATGAAGAAAGAAGAGGAGGAAGATGAGGTGATTGTTTTGGACAGGAAGCACTCGACGGAGTTGAGCGACAAAAAGAAGGAGGAAGATAACGTGGAGTGGAGTTTTCCGCCGATAGATCTTTTGGACATTGGTAAGGAAACTTTTGAAATCAACGAAAGCGAACTGAAGCGTAAGGCAGACATGATTAAGACCAAGTTGGAGCAATTTGGAATTGACGTGTCCATGAACGAAGTACATGTGGGACCCACGGTGGTGCAGTACACACTGCGGCCGGCCGATGGCGTAAAACTTTCCAAAATAACTTCCTTGAAAAACGACATCGCACTAGCTTTGGCGGCGCCGGCCGTTCGTATTGAGGCGCCAATTCCCGGGAAGTCCTTGGTGGGTATTGAAATCCCCAGCTCGACTCGTTCCACCGTGCACATGCGTGAGATGATGGAAACCAGTGAGTACATCAAAGAAAAATCCAACCTCAAGATTGCACTTGGTCGTGATGTTTCCGGTAGATCTATGGTTGCGGATCTGTCGAAAATGCCCCACCTCTTGATTGCCGGGGCCACCGGTTCCGGAAAATCCGTGGGACTCAACAGCTTCCTGATTTCTTTCCTCTACAACAACTCACCCAGGGATCTGAAATTTATCATGATCGACCCCAAGCAGGTGGAACTTTCCACTTACAACGGGCTGCCGCATTTGCTTACGCCGGTGATCACGGATCCTGAAAAAGCTGCGACTGCACTGCGTTGGGCGGTGGCTGAAATGAACCGTCGTTATAAGGTTTGCGCTGAGGCCGGACACCGAAATATTTCCGACTATAATGTCGACCGTAAGACCGCCGAAAAGATGCCAAAAATTGTGATCGTTATCGATGAATTAGCGGACCTTATGATGACCGCTCAAAAAGAAGTGGAAGCTTCGATTTGCCGCATTGCCCAAATGGCGCGTGCCGTGGGTATGCACCTTATTGTGGCCACGCAGCGTCCGTCCGTGGACGTTATCACAGGTTTGATTAAAGCCAACATTCCGACGCGTATTGCCTTTACGGTTGCTTCCGGCGTGGATTCCCGCACCATTTTGGACACTAACGGTGCCGAGGATTTGCTGGGATCGGGAGACATGCTTTATCTCTCCGGGGCCATGGGCAAACCGGTTCGTATCCAGGGAATTTATGTGTCCTCCAGAGAAATTGAAAAGGTGACTAATCGCCTCAAGCTCACGCATGAGCCTACTTATCAACAGGACATCACTTCCAAGGAAACGGCCCGGAAATACCTGCAAGGCGTGCCCGCTATTCCTGAAGAAGCCAAGAGCGATGAAGAACTTGTCCAGCTCGCTGTCGACTGTTTAAAAAAGAACCGCAAGGCCGCTTCCACCTCATCATTGCAGCGCTACTTGCGCATTGGCTATTCCCGCGCCGCCCGCATCGTTGACTTACTTGAACAGGCAGGTGTGGTTGGTCCCGCACAAGGAAGTAAGCCCAGAGACGTGTTCGTGAAGGAAGAGTAATTATTCTTCGAGTTCCAGTACTTTCTCCAGCGTTTCTCTTCGGCGGATCAATTCCAACTCGCCGCTTTCACGAATCATTACTTCGGCTGTGCGTGGGAAGGAATTATAGTTCGCGGTACTCATGGAGCTGCAGTAGGCGCCGCAACCTTCGATCAAAAAGAGGTCGCCAATTTGCGCCTTAGGCAGGAGGCGAGGAAACACTTCGTCACCGTGGTCGGGGCTGGGAGTCAAAAGGTCAGCACTTTCGCAGCAATGACCCACCACCAAAACTTCTTCGGTATCCTCTGTAGGTTCGCGCTGAATCACCTGCATGGTGTGCTGGGAACCGTAGTAAGACGGACGGATGATTTCAGTCATGCCGGTGTCTAGTTTCAAAAAAGTGTAGCCGTTTATGCCGGTGGAAGTTTTGTCTTGAATGCGAGATAAAATGACGCCCGCGTTGGCCACCAAAAATGTTCCCGGTTCAATTTCGAGCCGCATTTTTCTGCCGGTTTTTTCGGCGAAGTCGAGCAGGGCTTTATTCACTTTTTTACTAATTATGTTCATGTCCGCGTCTTTTTCGGAGGGAATGCGTGCCACTTTGAATCCGCCTCCCAAATTGAGAATAGTTGCGTGAGGGAAATACTCTAAAAAAGAAAGGCTGAACTCCGCCACCCTCGCCCAAACTTCCGGATTAGTGCCGGAGCCGATGTGGGTGTGAAGACGTTTGATAGTTAGTTCGTATTTTTCAATCAGCTCCAATGCCTGTGGGATATGCTCGTGCCAAATGCCAAAGCTGGATTCTTTCCCACCCACGTTTACGCGAGCATCGAAGCCGCTACCTTCACCGGGATTAATTCGTATGCTGAGTGCGGTACCCGGAAACTGTTTTCCGTATGCTTCCAATTGATGCAGCGAACATGCATTGAACTGAACACCTTTTTGGATGAGGGCAGCGAGGTCGCGGGGAAGTTCCTGGGTGGTCAGCAAAATTTGTTCGCCCGGGATTCCATAATGCAAACAGCGGAGCACTTCGTATTCGGAACTGGCATCGATTTGAATGCCCATTTGCTGAAAAATCTCAAGAATGCGGCGATTTGGATTCGCTTTCATGGCATAGAGAACGGTGAGTCCGAAGGGCGCTTTAAAACTAAGGGCCTCCCGTGCGGCTTTCTTCAAAAGCTCTTCCCCGTACACATAAACCGGCGTTCCAAATTGTTCGGCAATGATGAAGGCTTGTTTAGGCTGCATATTTTGTTACGAAAGTGTTATGAAGGTGGGTTACGGCTGCGGTCGATACTTCAGGTTCTACCACATAAGAACTTACATTCACATGAGGATCATTTCCAACTTCTGCCACAAAGCTGGAAGATTCTACTTTTATATCATGATCTCTAAGCACGGTGATTCCTCGAGCAATTTCGTCGTCGGTAGAAACGCACATCACAACGGATCTGTTTTGAATCGTATGAGTATAGCCCTTTCCAATTTTCTGAATATCTTCTACTTCTCCGTTAGCACTCAATGTCACTCGCACTTCGTTTTCTGCGGTATAAATTTGATCCAAATTGAACTCGCTTAATGCACGCATGACTTCTTCTGCGATTCCTTTCTCGTCACTCATGGGTCCATATACGCGAATGGTAGGGACAAGTTTTCTGGATATTAGTGTGGTTGGTGGCATAACCGCGTTTGCATAAATACAGGTAGTCCCAAGTTCCGGTCTAGCGGGATTGAAGACCACTATTTTGGCGTTGCTGCCATTGAGGATAGGAAGCACGAGAGGATGCAGGGCACCGGCTTCCGCCCCGAGGACGCCAAATACTTCTGCGGCAAATTTACTGCTCATGACACGGATGGGAACAGCCGAGTTAGGGAGAATACTGGGGTCCGCAGAGAGGATGGGCTGTTGTTTTTCGACTGCCAGGACCGCCCTTGCCCCATGATGGGCTAAACTTTCCGTTAAGAGTGCCGCTTTAGGATCGGAATAGCTGCGAGTTCTTGCGAGCTCGGCTTCGTAACCCCCTGTGATCAGTAAGTCTTCGTTTAAAATGGCTGCCACGGCATCATGGTAGCGCTCGCGGAGCACTTCCGGGGTTCGATAAATTTCTTGACGATCGATGCTAATTTCTGCTGCAATTTTTCCTTTTTCTGCAAAATAAGCTTTATAGAGCGCCTCAACCAAATCCTCTCCCCAGCCTGAAATACTGAAGACTTCTCCGTCAAACTGAATGAGAAAGTCTTTGCCTTGTGTGGGAAATTTTGCTATTTCAGTCATTTCTACATAGTGAGATAGCTGCCCCACAAAAGTTTCCAGTATTCGAAAAAGGGAAGGCTGCCACTCTCCTTCAACATTTTCTTGGATAATACCCCTGAGTTTTTGTTCAATTTCTTGAATGGCAAGCCCTGCACGCTCAGCGTAGCCCTCTCCTTTCCTCATTAAAATTTGTGCCAGCCCGTTTAAATGGGTGGTTGTGTTGAAATCTCCAGTTCGAAGAACGGAAATAACGACCACCTGTTTTTTACCTGAAATTCTGTTTCGGTCGATACGTTCGAAGTTTCCACGAAAATCACAAGCATTGAGCCCTCCGATTTTGGTAACGATCCAATCGGTGGAATCCAGTGCTTCTAACCCTTCGTCCTGTAAGTGTTCCTCGGTAGACATGTTTTTGCTTAAAATTTAAAATAACCTCCTGAGAAGGAGGTGAGCGTAACAACGGACAAACAGAAAATCACCTCCTTTTTAGAGAGTTTTCTTCTTGTTGTCAGTAGTGCCACATGTATTCATACAACCTAATCATAAAACCAATGATCGATTTTGGCAAGTGGATTTGTGCTAAAAAGGCCCCAGTTTTTTCGTGATCTGTAAAATCTTACAATCCCAACGTGCCCAGGGGTTGGTTTCTTTTTTACAAACGAAGGTTTCGAGTAAATACCGTTATATTATTCTACAGGTTTGAGCACTGGACCGGTCCGGCTTTTACAGGTTAAAATTTCTCACTAGGGAGGCCGTGTACCTACTTGTCAATAGAGCCCAACTGGGAAAACTGAGGCCTTTTTAGGATTTGTGGGGGTAAGTTACGCAGTTCACCCACAAATGAAAAGAATTCAGGAATTTGTCAGAAAAATTTCGCTATTCTGAGTATGCTCCATTGACACTAGTAACGCGTTACGTTATCATTTGTATGATCAAAAGTTTTAAAAACAAGGCTGCAGAAGAAATATTCCTTTGTGAGTATTCCAGGAAAGTCCCTGAACAGATTCTGAGGAATGCTCTGCGAAAGTTATGGTGGATCAATGCTGCGAATACTATCTGGCAGCTTAGGAGTCCGCCCTCTAATCATCTGGAACGGCTTAAGGGCGACCGAGAGGGGCAATACAGTATACGAATCAACAAACAGTGGAGAATATGTTTTTACTGGGTTGAAGGAGATGCTTATGAACTTGAAATCACCGACTATCACTAAAATATCTCTATGAAACGAAAAATGCCACCGCCACATCCTGGGGAAATACTGCTTGAAGAGTTTTTGAAACCTTTAAAGCTCAGTCAATACCGTTTAGCAAAAGACATCGATGTTCCTCCAAGACGTATTAACGAAATTGTGCATGGTCTGAGAAGTATTTCTGCAGACACAGCCTTGAGGCTGGGACTTTATTTTAGTACCGGCCCCGATATTTGGATGAGACTTCAATCCCACTATGACCTGGAAATCCAAAAAGACCTCTTGGAAGGCCGTTTGGAGAAAGAGGTGAAAGTTTTGCAAACAGCTTAAGCCCCGTGACATTTCTTGAACTTCTTGCCGCTGCCGCAGGGGCAGGGGTCGTTACGGCCAACGTCGGCGAGGTTGATACTGCCTTTTTTGGGCGCTTCCAAACTTGGTTCTTCCAGGTTTTGTTCAATTTGCTGTTCGTTGGTTTTTATTGCCGCAGGTTCCGGCTTCTTCACAACTTGGACATTGATCTTCACGTGGAAGAGGCTGCGCACCGTATTTTGATCAATTTTATCGATGAGCTCTTCAAAGAGTTGGAAGGACTGATTCTGGTATTCAATCAGCGGATTACGCTGACCGTAGCCGCTCAAGGAAACCGCATCGCGAAGGTCTTTTAATTCGTCAATGTGACGCATCCAGAGCATGTCCATGGTACGCAGACTGATCATGCGTTCGGCTCTGCGCAAAATATCGGGGGAGGGCAGCTCCTTTTCTTTTTCGAGGTATTCTCCGAGCAAATAGTTTTTGATTTTTTCAATCAACTCTTCCGGGCTGAGACTCTCGAGAGATTCGCGAGCCAGAGGAGCTTTTGGATCACGGTGAAGGGCGCTGACACTTTCAAAAATTTCCTTGGTATCTGCGGGATGCTGCAGTACGATTTTTTCCGCTTCCTGCTCAATTAAAAGTATAATTTGGTTTTTTAAATTCTGCTCTTCGAGCAGTATGCGGCGGCGCTTGTAAATAATATCGCGGTGCATGTTCATCACGGAATCGTATTCCACCAAGTGTTTACGAATGTCGAAATTGTGGCCTTCCACTTTCTTTTGCGCGCTCTCAATGCTGCCGCTAATCATGCCGTTTTCAATAGGCGTGTCTTCAGGCATACCAAGTTTATCCATGAGACCCATCATGCGTTCACCGCCGAAGATACGCATAAGATCATCCTCCATGGAAACAAAGAATTGTGTGAGCCCGGGATCCCCCTGACGTCCGCTGCGTCCGCGGAGCTGGTTGTCTATGCGGCGCGCTTCATGACGTTCGCTGCCAATCACACAAAGTCCTCCGAGTCCCGTCACTCCTTCACCGAGTTTGATATCGGTTCCGCGTCCGGCCATGTTAGTGGCAATCGTCACAGCACCGCGCTCGCCGGCCTTGGAAATAATTTCCGCTTCTTGTTCGTGGAATTTTGCATTGAGTACGTGATGCGGAACGCCTTCAGTCTTAAATAATTTAGAAAGCGTTTCGGATTTTTCTACGGAAATAGTTCCCACAAGCACGGGCTGACCGTTTTCATGTAGACCCTTTACCATGCGAGCAATGGCGCGGAATTTGGAATCCACATTTTTATAAATCGCATCAGATTTGTCCACGCGAATCACAGGGCGATGCGTAGGAATTTCATACACATCGAGCGCGTAAATGCTCTGAAATTCCTCCTCTTCGGTCTTCGCGGTTCCGGCCATTCCGGCCAGTTTTTTGTAAAGACGGAAATAGTTTTGGAAGGTGATGGTGGCGAGGGTCCGGCTCTCGCGCATAATTTCCACACCTTCTTTAGCTTCAATCGCTTGGTGCAAACCTTGACCAAAACGACGACCCGGCATAAGACGTCCGGTGAATTCGTCTACAATCAAAATTTGCCCGTCTTTAATCAGATAATCCACATCGGCTTTGTAGACCGCGTGGGCACGCAGCGCCTGTTCAATGTGGTGCACCTCTTCAAAACCCTTTTCGGTGTAGATATTTTCCAAGCCGAGGAGTTCTTCCATTCTTTTAATTCCTTCCTCGGTGAGCACCGCGGTGTGTTCCTTTTCATCGATATTATAATGCACGTTTTCGTCCAGCAGTTTTACGAGCTGGCTGTATTGGTGATACTTCTCCGTGGACTCTTCCGCAGGGGCGGAAATGATGAGTGGAGTGCGGGCTTCGTCAATCAAAATGCTGTCCACTTCGTCCACAATGGCATAATGCAAATCGCGTTGCACTAGAGCCTCCAAACTTGGAGCCATGTTATCACGCAGGTAGTCGAAGCCAAATTCGTTGTTGGTTCCATAGGTGATGTCAGCGTCATAAGCAGATTTTTTCTCATCCTTATTTTGGCCGTGAATCACGGTCCCAACACTCAGGCCGAGGAAGCGATACAGTCCGCCCATCCATTCAGAGTCACGTTGGGCCAGGTAATCGTTCACCGTTACCAAGTGCACGCCTTTTCCTTCGAGCGCATTGAGATAAATAGGGAGAGTACAAACAAGAGTTTTTCCTTCCCCCGTTTTCATCTCAGAAATATTACCTTCATGCAGCACTATCCCTCCGATCATTTGTACGTCGAAAGGCACCATATCCCAAGTGTAGTCAAAGCCGCGTACTTTCCAGCTCTTGCCCAGCAAAAGGCGGCAGGCGGTTTTTAGAAGTGCAAAAACTTCAGGCAGTAGCTGATCCACGGTTTCTCCGTTGCGAATTCGTTCTTTAAATTCGTCGGTTTTTTTTGGGATATCGGCTTCGGTGAGCTTGCTCTGGTACTCCGCTTCGATCTCATTGATATGCTCCACCATCTTGGCGATGCGCTTCAGATCCTTGCCCTGTTGATCTCCGAAAAGTTTATTTAGAAAGCTTACAACAGACATAGTGAATTTGAGTGTGCGGATAGGATAGCACAGAAGCCCTGGGAGTGCGACATCTTATTGATTCTCCGAGTCAAAAACCCGCCATTACTTTGCAATAAGTGCGGGGAGATTAGTGAAATGACTAAGAAACGGGTGCTATCTCTTTGTTGGCAACGGCTTGCTCGTATCTTTCTACAAGAGCTTGTTGGTCTTTATTAGCTCCCTTGAAGACTTCTTTAATGAACTTCTTCTTTTTGGAAGATTTCATTTTTAGGTAGTCGGAGATGGTGTAGATGTCGTTCATAACTTATTTCAGTAACTTTTCTAGCAGATTGCTATCATACCTCATTTCAAGGTGACGGTCAATTTTGTCGATGTTCAAAAAGAAGTCTTCTAAGCCGATATTATCCCTATTTTTGATGGCTAGGTTAACTTTTACGCTTGCACCAAATTCTTTTTTCATTTTATTAACATTTTCCTTTGCAAGAAAAAAGGCTTCAATGAAATCAGACTTCAAAATACGTCTGCCCTCGAGAGCTTCTCGCTTTTTTGTGAAATCCCAAGCGATGTCTGGCTCTTGATAAATGTACCAAATCTCCACGTGCCACCCTCTTTTTATGACTCTCTCGATATTGCTATGAGTGTTTCCAAAACTTGTAAAGGTCCCATCAAGGATGAAATTTTTATCTTTATAAATAGAGTGATCTACAAGTTTATCTACCCCTTTTGATGCGGCCTTTTGAACGATATGAGCGTTTTTGCCATTATAGAGAGAAGAGGGAAGGATGGTCCTGATTTCATCCGCATCAATTCTTAGGATATTCCCCTGAAGATTGGGCAAGAGCTTGATGAAGTTTTTTGAAAATTCAGTCTTACCAGCTCCTGGTGACCCAGCCATGAAGATGGCTAGCGGGGTTTCTCCCTTTGATACGGGCTGAATCTTCCCAGCAAATTGTTCAATGATTTCTTTCTTGTGTTCAACAACGTACTGACAGGCTAAATCGGAAACTTTTTGATTCCTGCCTTTCATGAAAAAGTCGAAAAGTCTTCTCAATAAATTCATGTATCTATCCTATCACTCGGAGATTACTTCTGGAATCCTAAGTTTTTTTCAAAGTGCATGAACCCGTTTTTGGTTTTGTTATAATGTTAGGCAGTCGGCCTTGTATTGTTCAGGATATGTGTTATAATTATTACGATTTAATCTAAAAATATGGTAGAAGATAACTCACAACTTCCAATCCCAGATAACGACGATGTGACGGCTCAGCCCATTGAGCCAAGTCTACTGGAAACAACTGATGCTGGTCTTGATGATCCCGAAGTCAAAGCAAAGTTAGGAGAAAAAGGGGTAGCCTTCCTCAAGAGAGTGATTGCTGAAATGAGAGGTCGCCAAGCAGTAGCAGATGTCATTGAGGCAGATTCTGATGGTCTCTCAAGAAGTACGGATGAATTAGGGGAGGCTGGAGAACTAAAGGAGGGCTCTCCAGAAGCCCTATGTCTCGCGCAGTTAAAAGAGGATTTTGACGGCGGTATTGTTGTTGTATCTGAAGAAGGCGATGTTGACGCGTATAAGGCTGCAAAGGAGGCTACTCCAACAGCGGGTCAGAGTTGGGAGGCTATTAAGGTAAGATTATTTGCTAAGGGCGGTGAACTTCTTAAAAAAGCGGCTGCTCTTCAAGGACGTGGACGATTGGTTGGCGTTTATTCAAATGGAGAACTTGCCATTAGAGACCGTGGGACTGAACCTGTCATTTATGCTACGCCTAAAGGTGGTGCACTTACCGCCATTACGATGGATACACCCAATCGAGAAGCTGTAATGCAGCAAATCCGAGATGGGGAAGGAGAGTTTGCAGATTACTGGGAAATTCGCCAAGCGGTGAATGGAGCTGGCTATCATTTGCCTCCTGACTCTCCAGAGTATGTTAAAAAAGGTCTCGTTGCCGCTTCTGAAGCTGTGTCGGGTGAAGATTACGTAAGAAGCACCAATGGAACTGATTGGCGTTCTGCTATCCTTGAGTGTGGAAATGTCTCTAGAAGTTCCGCTGTGCGCGTGGTGGATTTCGATCCTAATCTTCAGTTTACGGACGTCAACCATGACAATCCTGTGCATCGTGATGTTGATCGCGGTGCGGTTCGCTGGCTAAGGGGTTAGGACTTGAGACTTGAACCTTTTCTTTCCTTAAATTTTATCTTCAAAGGACCGCCGTAAGGCGGTCTTTCTTTTTCCGCTTTCGAGCTATAGAATCGTTGTGACGGTGAATAGTCACTTGCCTCGGAGCAAGCTACCGTAAGGTGCTCTTTTACAAAAAGGCTTTGCATGAAAGAAGAAGTCTAATCAACTGACGTAGTTCCCCGGGCGTAAGCCCGAGGGATGTAGTGGATGCCCGCATCTTCGTGGTGGTGTAAAGTGGAGGCATGGAGAAGCTACGAAAAAGTTCACACGCAGTTTTCATTTGT
>JBAZQU010000004.1:0-63022 GCA_041645035.1 Candidatus Altimarinota bacterium
TGAATTGTGAAGTTGGTTCTTCAAAATTTAACACCTCTTTTAGCCTTACCCTAAAACAAAATCCCCAACCCCATTAGCAAAAAACTGGTGCCTTCTTAGTATAGTCACCTCTTGCATAAAAAGGATTGTATGGTATAGTACACCCTATGACTTATGCGTCCCTGCAGGCTGACCATTTACCAGTCCCTTCTGGAGTTATCCTTCCTTCTCACGTGTTGGAAATGGTTGCTCGCGTTGACCCCTCTCTTGCGGCACATCAGTTTCGTGTTGCTCTTTTGGCTGGCGGGGTGGCTAAAGAGCTCGAACTGAGTCCAGAAGAAAGCACTTTAGCACTCCAAGGCGGAATGGTACACGATGTGGGAAAGATGGCAGAGGGTGTCGCCGCAGTAATGGAGCTGCCTAGGAAATTAACTTCTGATGAAGATGCTGTGGCTCGCCTTCATCCCAATTTTGGCGCCACTATATTGACCCGACTCGGAATACAGAGGGGCATTGTTGATGTTGCTCAAATGCATCATGAACATTTGGATGGATCGGGTTATCCTGACGGGCTCAGTGGGGAGGATATCCCAAGATATGTACAGTGTGTCACTGCGGCAGATATTTTTGCCGCATTAACTGAGTGGAATAGGTATTATAGACGTCCTTCTCCCGCCAATACTGCCTTTGGTGAAATGTTCGCAATGGGATCACGAGGGGAGTTGGACCCTCAAATCGTTGCGGCCTTGTCACGTTTCGTAGTTCGAAGGAGCCCTGATGTATCTCAAAGCACCATTGAACGTGCCATGAGAAGAATCCCCGATGAAAGTGACATAAGGGCTGGGTTTAAAAATGGGTGGAATTATTTGATCGCACAATTTACAACCTCGGTGAATTCCGTGAGTAGCTCTAGGAACTAAAATCCACCAACCTAAGTTGTAAACTCGTGCGGTCTTGCCATTCATTTTTTTCCAGATGGACTACGAGCTGCTTTGCGGCGTGTAAGTTCTCTGTAAAAGGTCCGAATTGAAAGCCAATGCCTTCGAAAAACTTTCCGTCCGTTTTGCCTTCAAATTTGAGGTGTTTTTCCTCCTTACCTACCGGATGAACGCTTAGAATTTCGACTTCTTCAAGCAAAAAGAGAGGCGTCTCGTTGCCGACTCCAAAAGGAGCGAAATCGGCGACTTTTTCACAATTTTCCAGGTTTAAATCTTCGCCTTTCAAAGTGAAATCAATGTTGAGTTTTCGCTCGAGTGGGGTTTTTTCAAAAACTTCCTGAGCGTGTTTTAAGAGTGTGGCCTTGAAGGCTTCGTAATTTTCCTTTTTTAAATGGAAGCCCGCAGCCTGTTCGTGGCCGCCAAAAGTTTCCAAAAGCGGTGCAACTTTTTGCAGAGCCTCCACACAGTGAAAACCGGGCAGGCTGCGGGCGCTACCTACTAAAGAATCACCGCGGTCTTCCAAAATAAACACGGGCTTGCCATATTTTTCTTGAAGTCGGCCGGCCACAAGCCCCACTATCCCACTGGACCAAGGGCCCGCCGCGATCAAAATCGCATCCTCCGGATTTATAGCGACTTCGGCTTCTTCAATAATTTTTCCCATCATATCTTGGCGGCGGCGGTTGAGTTCTTCCAGTTTTTCACATTTTTCCAAAGCGGTTTCGGCATTGGCGAGCAGCGCTTGGAGCCCCCAATAAGGACTTTCGAGGCGGCCCGAGGCGTTCAGCCGAGGGCCGATTTGGAAACCTATGGTCTGCGGCGTGAATTCTTTTTCCCAGGAACCGGCTATTTTTAAAATGGCCTTCAGCCCTTCCCAACGTGTATTTTTCATTTGAGCCAGGCCAAGTTTTACTATGGCGCGATTTTCACCGACGAGAGGAACGCAATCCGCCACCGTGCCGAGGCTCGCAAGATCGGTAAGATGCGGAATCCAATCTTCGTTTTTGGTTCTTTGAAGTAAAGCGCAAGCGAGCTTAAAAGCCACTCCACTGCCGGAAAGTTCATTAAAGGGATAAGTGGACGCAAGCTTGGGGTGAAGTGTGGCAAACGCCTCAGGCAAAGTCTGCGGTAAAGTATGGTGATCGGTAATAATCACATCGATGCCGCTCTTTTGCGCAATTGCCACCTCATCTTTGCAGGAAATTCCAAGGTCCACGGTGATGAGCACACTGACTTTTTGAACCGCCAATTCTTCTATATATTTTTTATGGAGACCATAACCGTCTTCACGACGATGCGGGACTCGATAAGAAACTTCCGCTCCCAACATGCGCAATGTATGGATTAGCAAAGCAGTGCCGCTGAGTCCATCCACGTCATAGTCTCCATAAACCACGATTCGTTCGCGTCTGTTGATGGCTCTCTGCAGACGATCCACCGCCTTCTCCATGTCCGAAAAAAGAAAAGGATCGTGCAGGTCATCCAAACTTGCATTCGAAAAAAACGTATCGGGATCCCCAATAGTGCGTGCCTCCAATAATGCGGCCCACAAAGTTTCATCCGGCTTCCTTTTATAGCGAAGCACCCATTTTTTTCCAAGTATGCTCATACTTTCTTTTTATTAGAACGCTTCCGCTCCGCTTCAGCGTGTTTATTTTTCATCCAAAGCGCAATGGCTTCTTCCGGAGTACCGGCTTTGTCTGCGCCAAAAACCCAAGTGTGGCGGGATATGAATTTTTCACCCACTTTTTCCATGGCCGTGCCCATATCAAACTTGCCTTCTTCGCGTGCAACTTGCGCCATCATAATGAGTGTAAAAAGTACATCCCCAAGTTCTTCTTCAATATTTTCGAGGTCATTTTTTTGAACCGCTTCCATAAGTTCTTGAGCTTCTTCCAGAACCTTGGGGGCCAAGGAGTCCAAAGTTTGTTTTTTATCCCACGGACAACCATCCGGCCCACGGAGTTTTTCAGAAATTTCGAGGAGATTTTTAAACTTTAGATGCATATAGATTTGGGTCCGCTTATCTCATAAAATTCTTCCGAAGAAACCCAATATATATCTTCTTCTTTCCTAAACCAAGTTAGCTGCCGTTTGGCAAAATTACGCGTGTTCATTTTGAGTTCTTCTTTACATGCTTCGAGCGATTTTTCGCCACACAAATAAGGAAAATATTCCTTATAACCCAGTGCCGAAAAAGCTTGCGCCTGAGGGCTATACCCTTCGCTCAGCAGGGTCTTAAGTTCATTTAAAAGTCCTCGCTGAATTTGCTCTTCCGTGCGTTTATTAATGCGTTCGTAAAGTACTTCACGAGGCCAATCCACAGCCATTTTGAAAACATTGTAGATCCGCTCCGCCTTGCGTGCTTCACGCGGTTTTTTGGTTAACAAAACAACTTCCAGCGCCCGGGCCACATAACGCACATTGTTCGGATGAATTTTGCTCGCGCTTACCGGATCCAGATCGAGCAACATATTGTATAAACCTTCACCTCCTTTTTTTTGAAATTCGAGTTCCAATTCTTCACGAATTTTTAAGTCCGGCGGCGCCACGGGAAGGTCATAATTTTCCACCACGCTACTGATATAAAGTCCGGTCCCTCCGCAAATAATGGGCAGTTTTCCTTTGGCCAAAATTTCCCCAATCGCGTGAGTGGCTTCGCGCTTAAAGTCCGCCATCGTGAAAGGCTGATTGATGTCACGCACATCCACCAAATAGTGTTTGATTTTTTGTCGCTCTGCCATAGTTACTTTGTCCGTTCCAATATCCATTTTCTTATAAACCTGCGCCGAATCCGCGGAAATGATTTCTCCATCAAAATCCTCCGCAACCTTCAGACTGAGCGCTGTCTTCCCACTCGCCGTAGGTCCGCAAATCACTATCAAAGGCTTTTCTCCGGTTTTCTTAACCTCCCTAAGAAAAAGGGTGAGATGGTGATACAGATCGGTCATGGCCAGAGTGTAAGGCTAAGCATCCTCTGGAGCAACGGGTTTTTTGAGCAGAAAGGCCTAATTACTTACTAGGACCCTCCAGATAGGGTGGATGATGTACCACGGGCGAGGTATCCCCTAGAATTTCCCTAACTCTTTGTCCATAGTAGAAAGCTGTAGGCAGAGCAAGGGCACCAAGAAGGGCAATAACGCCAATCCCTACGCAATCTAAGGCAGTTAGGGAGCATTTCTCTGTGCCTGTGGATGAATGTTCGCTAGTTCGAGGTGAAGTTTCCATGGTATATCGTTTAAATTGCCTCAAGGATACTACCGAAATTTATTTTGTCAATTGGCATCAGCAAGCCATTTCTGGGGACTCAGACCCATTGTTCGCCCAATCCCCTTTACAAACCCTTTATTTCCTTATAGAATCCGCCTGCGTTCGAAGACCGTGGGTGTCGAGGACAGGAGCAGATTGGGCTCCGCCCAAGAAGAAATCCTACGTAGATCCGCAGGCCAACCTGTAAAATAGGTGAAGCCCTAAGTTCGTCTCAACGCAAGTTGAGAGATTTGGTCGACCTCAACCTTCAAATCAGGCCTTCGGGCCACTCTAACGTTTTGTCACTATGGCAACAACCAGACAACAAAAAGAGGTCACTCTGCAAGAGCTCAAAGACAAGTTCGGGCGTGCGAAAAGCGTGGCATTCGGGCAGTACGCCGGAATGACCATGGAACAACTCTCCAAAATGCGTAAGCAAATGAGAGAGGTAAATGTTGAATTTAAAGTCGCTAAAAAGACTCTATTCAAACTCGCCGCCAAAGAACAAGGTCTTGAACTTTCAGACGATCTTCTTCCGGGAACCATTGGTGCCGCTTTCTCTTATGAGGACGGTATTGCAGGTCCCCGCATTATCAAAAAGATGGGGAAAGAGGTGGAAGTCCTCAAGCTCATGGGAGGAATTATGGAAGGACAAATCCTTTCTATTGCTCAAATGAAAGAAATCGCAGACCTACCAAGTAAGCAAGAACTTCTTGCGAAATTGGTCGGGCTCATGCGCGCTCCCCTTCAGAACTTTTATGGAGCGATTCAGTCGCCCCTTTCTTCTTTTGCTCGTGCCATACAAGGCTACGCGGAGAAGAAGCCTGCTTAACACTCGGCATAGCCGAGCGCTTTAATAATAACTTTTTTATATTATGTCAGACGTAGAACTTTCCAAGGAGGGTAAGGCCCTCATCGAAGCTCTCGAAAAGCTCAACGTTGTTGAACTCAACAACGTGGTTAAATTTATGGAACAAGAGTACGGAATTTCCGCCGCTCCTGTGGCCATGGCCGCTGCCGGAGGCGCTGCTGCAGCTGGCGCTGCAGTGGAGGAAGAAA
Organism: Candidatus Altimarinota bacterium; assembly: GCA_041645035.1. GTDB lineage: Bacteria > Patescibacteriota > Gracilibacteria > UBA1369 > 2-02-FULL-48-14 > 2-02-FULL-48-14. The sequence continues at coordinate 5,226 of JBAZQU010000004.1, forward strand.
AATCTTCATTCAATGTTAAACTCGTTGACTCCGGAGCTCAAAAGATCGGGGTTATCAAGGCTGTTCGCGAACTCACTGGAATCGGCCTCAAAGAGGCTAAGGACGTTGTAGACGCAAACGGAATGGTTATGGAAAATGCTCCTAAGGACAAGGCTGACGAAGCTAAAAAGGCTTTGGAGGCTGCCGGAGCTAAGGTTGAATTGCAATAATTAGCGCTTCGGCGTTGATTCTAAAAGGTCCTCGGAAACGGGGGCTTTTTTGGCTTGACTTACTTGTTTTAACGTATTAATATGCTGATACGTTTGTATTTATGAAGAAGTCTATAAATTCCACTTTCAACTTCCAAATCCATCATCACACCGGCGGTGTGCGGTGGGCGCATCCCCTATAGGGGATATTAATTCTTGAATGAAGCCTTTCCGCACAAAAAGTGCGGTTTTTTTATTTTACCTATCTAAATTTTTCTATATGAAAGACGATATTGCTTTACCTGTTTGGACCGGCGAAGGGAGCCTTGACTCCCCTCCTTTGGTCATTGAACCTGCCAGACCGAAAGAAGATCGAAAAACGTCACTTCCTCAGAGTGCCTTAGGGGATGAACTGAGGTGGGTTCGAGTCCAAGAGTTACTTTCAAGCGGCAATGTAGATGCGGCGGAGGCTCTTGCAAAAGAAATGGGGAATGGCTCGTACGGGAGAGAATCTGTAGCCAGGGCTACAGAGGCTGTCTGTGGAGCTCTGCTCAGGAGTTTTTTCACAGATCAAGCATTGACTTTCTTGAAGGAGCAAAAAGGGAAGGTTGATAAACGTCGGATGGACGCTTGTATAGCAGACTTGGTTGTGCGAAAAGCCGAGCAACGTGTTGCTCGGGAAGACTTGTTAGAATTGGGTATGGAATGGATTGAGAGTGACGCGGATGGTTTAAAAATTATGGTGCAAAAGCTCGCATTCCGCTTCCCTAGAACAGCTCTTCTTTTTTCTCGAGAAATCAAAGACAATTTTAAGGCGCGGAATGAAACTCTTTTTGATATAACCAGTGTCTTATCGATAGATGACACGCCTATGGCAGATCAGGATCCTGATTTTTTTAATCAAGAGGCGGCGGAGCGGTGGTGTGGAGAATGGGGTCTTCCTCTCTTAGAAATGGTGAGGGCGGGTTCCTTATTAGCGGATAAGATGCCTCTAGTCCCGGAGAATTCTGACCAACAGAGAGTTTTTAAGACTTTCTTGGATAGGTTGCTTCCACGTCTCATTGAACAAAGGAATTTTAACCTGGCGAGTAAGTTGGTAAAGGCTTATGGAGGGGAACTCGAAGGGGGAGAGACTGTAACTGGAATTATTCGTAGTTTGTGTGAAAAAAGCGAGTTAGACGATGCACTGATACTTTTTGAAGGACTTTCGGGACAAAACGACCGGAGATATCTCTTCAGAGGACTTTTAGATCGGCTCCTAAAAGAAGGCACTTATGGTGCTATTATTAAACTTTTGGAACGTACGTCAGAGCCACTGAACGAGTATGACGGGAGAACTATTTTACGGAGTATCCAAAATGGTGACATAACGGAGGAATCTTTACGGCTATTGGACGTAGTGACAAAGAGAATTTCTTCTCCTGAAACCTCCAGAGTATGTATGGAAGCTAAGATTTTACTTTATGCGCTTAGCCCCTCGGGAGAAGGAAATGAACCGAATCCTGTTCGATTTCTTCCCTACTTAGAGAGTAGTGATTTTTATGCTTCTTTGCCTGAAATGATCAGGACTAGTTTGTTAAAAAGACTACTTGCAGTCTGTACGGATGTGGCCTGAGGAAGGTACACTTGCGTCATGAAAAAAACGCAGGTACTGAATCGGAAAAAGCTCGATGCACTGTATAAGGGCATCCTACACCTAAAAACGCCTGCGGAGTGTCGAGCTTTTTTCCGGGATTTGTGCACTTTAGGGGAGCTGCAAGAGTTTTCCGAACGTTTTGCGGTGGCTCAACTTATTGACCAGGGGGTCCCTTATCGCAAAATCGCTATTCGTACAGGTGTGAGCACGGCCACCATCACTCGAATTGCGCAGTGGCTTAATCATGGCAAAGGAGGGTATCGACTGATCATCGATCGCATTAAAAAAGACAGATAGCTGGAAGGTTGCGAAACTGCCGGTTTTCTGCTATACTTATCAGATAGAAATAAACATAAAACGTATGGCAGAAGGGACTAATCCCGCATCCGGTAGCGAAAAATCGCCTAATATGCCCTTGGCGCAGGCGGCCGGCTTGAATGAGGAATCTAAAAATGTTTTTACGGAACTTTTTGGTAAAGACGCTTCCCAAAAGAGCTCTGGGCTCATGAGCACCGTGGCCGCCCAACAGGATAAAAAGACTTCATTTTTTGGAGGTAAACCTAAACAAGAAGAGCCGGCATCCCTTAAAACGCTGAAAGAACACCCTAATAAACCCGGGGTCGCCCTGCTTAAGGCCTCCTTTTTACTTTTGATCCTCACTTTTGGGGTCGCGATGAGTCAAAATTCCAGTCGTTTCTCGTTTTTTGGGGTGAATCCCGCTTTGAAAGTGGAACAAGCTCAAGATCGAGTAGACTCTCTTACTGCGGATGTGAATGTACAAAATCATCTGGAAGCCGCTCTTTTGCTCGATCAATATATGAGCAAGGTGGATGAATATTTTTATAATCTTGCCCAGTCTGAATCAGAGTACAGTTCTGAAAATAAAAAGGTGGAGTACGAAGGACGTGTGGAAAAATTGAAACCCGAACTCACGACTTTACTCGGAAACATTCAACAGAATTTCAGTTCCGCAATAAGTGCGGAAGCTTTGATGGGCGCTCAGCTCGTTGTGGACGCTTTGATCTCGGAATTGCATGATCAAAAGGGTCAAGTGGATGAGCAAACTTTGCTGCAAGACATCCAGGATTTGGAGACGGCAAAAACTTTACTTTCACAGACTGATTTTAAGGCTTTCGTAACGGCCATTAATCTGGCAAAAATCAGTGATGAAGACTTTGAAAATGTGTATGACCAATTCAGTGAAGTGAATGCAAGTGTGACGGCCCTCATCAGTCAAATTAAGAGCGCACGCGTGGCTTGGTCCACGTACCTGGATGAGATTGAAACGCTGACTAAAAGTGTAGATCCTTTGTTCAACACCGAGTTTGCGGGCAGTTTGACTTTGGATGAAATCCGATTTAGCACCACCGGAACGGTGACTGTTACGGGAAGTACCACCACAGATGACAGTAAAAACTTCACTCTGGTTTCGGACCTCATCGATGCTTACGAAGATTCGACTTATTTCAAAGATGTTTTTGACCGTTCCTACACCAAAAATGGTGAGGCAGAGACCTACACGGGAAGTTTCCGCATCAGTTTAACTCTTGAAAAATAAACTATGAGTGATCGAAATAAATTTATACTTGGAATTTTAATCCTCTTGGGCACGGTGGTCCTTGGGATATTTCAGTGGAATGAACGCGAGGTTTTACTCGTGGAAGCCGATCAACTGAACACGGCAGCTTTGAATTTAACCGCAACCAGTAATGCATTAAAAGAGGATTATGAAGCTATAAAAGTCGAGGTGACGGCCTCTCGTGAAACAGCTACTCAGGAACTTTCTGTAGTTTTCCCCACCGAGGAGGATCTCACTACGCTTACGCGTCTCTTTGACGACTTTTCGGTGAGCAATAATTTTGATACGAATCCATTCTTTATAAGCAACCTGTCTTACGATGCTTATAAAACAACTGAATCCGGGAACTATCGCGCTGTGCCACTGCGTCTCAGTATTACTACTTCCAAGAAAAACTTGAGTGAATTCCTGGAATACATTGAAAACTCCGGCTCGCTTGAAGGCGAGGTGCGCTTAATGAGCGTGGAAGATTTGAAAATTCAGTACCCCGAAGCATTCGGCGGCAGCTATGAAGTGCAAGTGGAAATCAACGCTTATTTCTCTCAAGAAATCTAATGGACGCTAAATTACAAGCACTTCAGGATGCAATCGTAGGGGGAAACATTCCCCAGCTTGTAATGAACGCGGTTTCTTATGCTATTGATCTGCGTTCTTCGGATATTCACATTGAACCGCTGAAGAACACCGTTCAAATTCGTTACCGTATAGACGGATCTTTGCGCCGCGTGGTGGAATACCCTCCCAACATTCATCCGGCGGTGGTTTCGCGCATTAAAATTATGTCGAATTTAAAGATCGATGAGCAGCGTATCCCGCAAGACGGTCGCGCCCAAGTGACCACGCAAGAAGGTCGCGAACTGGACCTTCGTGTTTCGAGCCTCCCCACTATCAATGGAGAAAAGATGGTGATGCGTATCCAGGATCAATCCAAGGAAATTCCGAGTTTTGAAAAGCTGGGAATCGCCGGGAATGCGCTCAAATATTTACAGCATGCGCTCGAACTCCCCAATGGAATTATTTTGACTTCCGGACCTACCGGTTCCGGTAAAACAACTACGCTTTATGCGGCTATGACCATTTTGAATAAACCCGATGTGAACATCCTAACGATTGAAGATCCGGTGGAAATTCAAATGGACGGGCTTAATCAATCACAAGTGCATCCGGACATTGATTATACGTTTGCTTTTGGACTTCGAACCGCGCTGCGTCAGGACCCCGACATCATAATGGTGGGAGAAATTCGTGATAAAGAAACGGTGGACGTGGCCATTGAAGCCTCGCTAACCGGACACTTGGTGTTGTCTACTATTCATACAAACTCCGCCGTGGAAACCTTGACCCGTATCATTAACATGGGTGTGCCGGCTTTCCTTATGACGGCGACCATTAATGCAATTATTGCACAGCGTTTGGTGCGTCGCCTTTGTGACAAATGTCGCAAGCCGATTCAAGTGGATGAATACACGCTTGGCATGGTGAAATCCGCCATGAGCAAACTGCATCCGGATGAACCGCACGATCCTGCTAAACTTGCCGCGCTGCAGTTTTTCGGGCCCGGTGAAGTGGAGTGTACGCAATGCAATGGAATCGGTTACTACGGACGCGTGGGACTTTTTGAAGTTTTGAAAATGAATAATGAAATCCGCGACATGGTGCTCAAACAAACCTCCACGCAAGATATTCAGGAAGCCAGTATGAAAACCGGAATGGTGACGCTTGAACAAGCCGGAATTTTGAAGGCACTCGACGGAGTTACTTCGCTGGAAGAAGTTTATTCGGTAGCACGACCTGAATCTGCATGAATATACCGACTACAATCAGCACTCGCCTCGACATCGGGCTTTCCCGAGAGGATCAAGCGCGCATCGATGAGTTGCGCAATGCCGGCAAGCCTAAAGTTGGAGGGAAAAAAGCAACTTTTGCCGCACTCAATGAATGGGTAATTCTGACTTTCAGTAAAATCACGCTGCGCGAGAAAGTGATGTTTTTTCAATTGCTTTCCGTAATGATCAACGCGGGCGTTCCGATTATCCGAGCACTCTATGTGCTTTCGGAACAAATGAATAATTTGAAACTGAAAAAGGTGATCCGCGAACTTGCCCTCGAAATGGAAGAAGGGCGAACCTTGTCCAGCGCCATGGAAAAATTCGGTACTACTTTTACAGAGGCTGAGCGTGGAATGATCGCTAGTGGAGAAGCTTCCGGAAATTTAAATCAAATTCTTAAAGATATCGCCAAGCAAGCGGAGAAAACCGCGATGATTATTGCAAAAGTGAAAGGCGCGATGATTTATCCGATTTCAATTTTTACCGTGATGATTATTTGCGTCTCCCTCATGCTCACTTTGGTAGTGCCAAAACTTACGGATCTCTTTATGGAAGGTGGCCAGGACCTTCCGACTTCTACCAAAATTTTGATGAAACTTTCGGAATATGCTCGAGGTTATTGGGTGGAAGCCATTGTTTTTCTTGTAGTCTTTTTTCTGGGATTTATTGTAGTGAAAAAAAGCAAACAAGGGCGCTACAGCATCGACCTTGCTATCCTCTATTTGCCTGTTTTCGGTAAGCTTGTGCGCGAACTTATGGTTTCTCGTTTTGCTCGTATGCTTGCCAGTCTGATGAATGCCGGTGTGCCGATTGTAAAGTCACTGGAAATTAATGCCAATGCAGTTGGAAATGAGGTTTACAAAAGACGTATTCAATATTCCGCACAAGATGTTTCGCAAGGTATGCCGCTGGGCGAAAATCTGAATGAAAGCAGCTTCCTCTTCCCTCCTACCGTAGCCTCCATGGTGCTGGTGGGCGAACAGACCGCCAATTTAAATGAAGTGGCAAACAAAATTGCCGACTTTTATGAGGGTGAGGTGGATAATGCCGTGGCGTCTCTGTCTAAATTGATGGAACCAATGATCCTCGTCATTATGGGAGGGCTGGTTGGCTTCGTGGTGGCCGCTATTATGCAGCCGATCATGTCGCTGAGTGATATTTCTACCAGTATTTAGTTCACTTGATTTGCCTTTTACCAGGCGGGGTGTAGTATTTACATATTCATTTTAACCCTACCACGCCATGGTAATCTTACCTCTGCGCAAACGCGCTTTTACCCTTATTGAACTTTTGATCGTGATTACGATCATTGGTATTTTAGCGGTAGCCCTTATTCCACGGCTCACCGGAGGGCCTGCTCGAGCCCGAGATGCTCAACGTAAATCTGATTTGCAGCAAATTGCTACGGCTCTAGAGTTCTATGCTGACGACGTTGGGGAATACCCTGATGTGACCAGCGGTGCAACGTGTGTCTTATCAATATTAGGTACAAGCACTTATCTTTCGCCTTACCTCACTACGGTTCCAGCAGACCCCAGTAGTGTTGGATGGGGAACGACTTGTGATACTGCTGCGACCGGAGGTTACGTTTATTACGAGTTGGACGATAACGGCGATAATGTTATTGATGGCTACCTGTTGATTGCGGACCTAGAGACTACAACCGATTTCGATACTGCTGGGATTTACAATGGCAGCACTTATATCCCGCCTGTAGCCGGTGATACCGCCGCAAACAATTTCACCACTAATATCACTAGACTTTGTGACGATGCCACTGCTTGTCCTTCTGGAACCGATCGTATCTATGTAGTTGGGCGATAGTTTTTACTGGAATGATTTGAAGGCCCGCCATTCGGCGGGCCTTTTGGTTACAAGAACATAAAAAATTAAAGGGCAAGTTGAAATCGGTTTAACGGGTTAAATGGGAGCGCAAAAATCGCCCTTATTTGCTAAGATTCCTGCATGCGTCCATGCCACTCTGCGCACTGGTTTAAGAAAATTATAATAAATGGCTTCCTGGTCACGTTTTTGTCGTCCCTTGTGCCCATGGGGCAGGTGGCGGATGCGCTAAGCATCATTGATCAAACGGATCCCTCGGTGAATCTGAATCCGGGAGGAAGCCTTTCAGAAATTCGTAAGGTGGATAGTATCGAAACCCGTTATGGACTCGTGGCCATTTTAGTGGAAGACAGTTTATGGGATGCCAGTACTAGCGGAAGAGGATTTTTTTCGTTTTTAGGAACCAATGGAATTAAAGAGAAAATTCAAACTTACGCTCAGGATGTGCAGGCTACTTTGCCGTGGACCAAAACGGTAATCATTGAAGTGGCGGACGAGGACACTCCTGTGGAAATTCAGCGCATGCTCGAACGATTTTACTTTGAAGGAAATCCCGAAGACAGTGATCCGACCAAACTGAGTGGCGTGGTGATCATCGGTGACGTGCCGTTACCGGTGGTAAATAAAGGCGGGAATCGTTTTATCTCCATGCTTCCTTACACGGACTTTGAAGAGCCTTCTTACTTGCTGGATAGTGCCACGCTGGATTTTTTACCCAATGGAGAGGCCCAACATTTGCAAACGGAGGTTTGGCACGGACTTATTGTCCCTCCTTTAGATGGACAGGAGGGAATTGACTTACTTGGTGCTTTTTTTGAAAAAAACCATGCCTTCCATACCGGGGATGAGGATTACACCACCTTCGATAAAAAAGCTTTTATTGGAGATTTGGTTACTGAGGAATCCACCATTAATCCCACGGCTTTTGGAAGTTACGAACGCTTTGTAAATTTGTGGGAAGAAATTAGTTATTATCGTTACACTAATGATTTGGTGGAAGAACTTTTCACCGACATGCAAACTTCCGTTCAAGCGGGGGATTTTTTGGACAATGATGGCGATGGAATTTATGACGAAGAAGCAGCTAATGGAATTGATGATGATGGGGACGGACTCGTGGATGAAGATATTGGAGACGGTTTTTTTGGAATCGATAATGATGGCGACTGTTACGGACTTGCGGCAAGTGCGCAAGACAGCAACGGAGATGGAAAGCCCTGTTTTGGTGGCCAATATGACGAGAATGGGGAAGAAATTTTGCCTCCGGACAACTTAGTGGATGAAGATGGTTTCGACGACAACAATAATGATGCGGACTGGGTCTATGAAGGATATGCGGAGGGCGATGCCTTATTCGCTGATCGTATGGTGGATGAAGATCCGCCCGGAGACACGACCGGGGGTGAAGATTCGAATGGAGATGGTGTCTTGGATGGCGATGGCTGCCCCGGGCTGTGCGGCGTAGATGACAATGGCGACAGTACAGACCATGATGGTGACGGATACCCTACCGGGATCGAACTCTTATTCGGATGGGATTGGACAGATGAAAAAGAACCTTGGGGAAGCGTGCGAAATTGGACTAATGATTTTTTTGGAACTAGCTACGAAAAAGCCGATAAAGCCACCACGTATTTGCAGGCGATGTTTGTGGATCAGTTTTTTGATGACGACTATAAGAGCCCGACTTGTTACTTCAATGGCGTTTACCATCCGGAATATGATGATGACGAAGATGGTTTCTGTGATGAAGACGGTTCCACCGAAATGCAGATTTGGAAAAATTCAAGTGGAACGTTCGCCAGTGGAACTTGCACTTATAATGATGCGGATTGCGATGGGGAAATTGATGAAGATCCGAGTGGACTCAGGCCTGAAGGTCTTTTTGATGATCTCCCCGATATTCAAGGAAAAAATCTTGTGGAAGGTTTGACCAGTCGCTATGCGGAAATGTTCGATCAGCCGCAGGGAATTTGGAATCGTCTCGTGGACCAAACGGGACGTTATAAAACGCGCAGCACTGATGGAGAAAAAGTAACAAATGATTATGACACGGCCATTTCTTTGATTTCAAAAAAAGACGAACTCACCCTTAATTATCTTTACGAGCTCAATACCGAGCTTGAAGAAAAGACGGATGGGATTGTGAAAGAAAATTTGGCGGAAGATATTCCTATTATTGCGGGGCTGCAGATCACCGGAGAAATGACTCCTGAAGGCGAGGATGCGGAACCGGAAGCAATTTGTGATCCTGACAAAAAAGTGACAAAAGACGGAGCTTGTTTGCAATTTGTAAATCACTCCGGTTTCGACAATAACCTTTTTGACAGCGAGGGTGAACTGGAAGATTTGGATGATTTAAATCCATCGGATTATTTTATTTCAGGGCAAAATTTGTGGGACATTGATTCCCCGGAGGAATGTACCAGTTTTGCCGGAACGGATGTAGACGGAGGCCAGTTGGTCCAATTCAATACACTTTATAGCCGTGAGTTCACGGTTGAGAACGACGACATGACCAAAAGTGAGGTTATGGAATATCGCAACTGTGTTCCGGAATATGAACCTTATACCGACGATATTCCGGAAGTTTGTGCGCCGGCGGTAGTCACAAAAAATATACGTGTGCTGGATGGAGCCAAAACTCCCGACGAGGGCTTGGACACCAGCGGATGGGAAACGGGGGCTGGGGCTTGCTTTGAGTTCCGCGAATTGGAAACCTTCAACGACTACACGCAATCCATGGCGGAGTTTAACAATTGGCTTACTAAAAAAATTCGTAAATTCCGAAAGGACGGCGCTGATGACGAAGCAAGTTATGAGGAATTTTTGGCAAAAGTTGAAGAGAAGCGTAACAGCATCACTCCAAAGCCGAATGAGACCACACTTCGCGCACCTTTCGATGGGCTAGATATTATCGCCGCGGACGAAGATCGCATCTACACCCTGGAGGATCTCTTGATTGAGTTGGGCTACAGCGAACCGAGCAACGATGACATTGATACTTTTATAGCCCTTGAAAATAACGTGAGTATTGATAACCCACGGCAAGGAAGCAGGATGAGTGATATAGCAAAACTCGATATTTCTTTTGACAAACTCTATTTAGAAGCAGGTACTGAAGAACTGACTACAAAGCGCTCCGCGGCGCAAGAAATCACGTCTTATTACAAACATGTGGAGCCAACCGGCGATACGCTCAATGCGCAGGCGGAAAACACGGCCTCCCCTAATTTACCGATCGATAAAACTCGCTATGTTTCCTTTATTGATAGCGAGGGAACAGCTCAAAATTTAGACTATGTGAACGTGTTTGGAGCTGAGAGTGTCGAAGATGTGGAAGCGCAAGTGGACACTTTGGCGGAAGCCGTGAACAACGTTGCCGGCGGAAGCGGCTATAAGGGCGATGTGGAGGCCTTCTATGATTCTATTGATGAGGGGCAATTGCAGGACGCTTTGGAATGGCGATTTTTGAGTATTGATGAAAAACATAAATACGTAATGAGCCATTTTTTGGGTGAGGAAGAGCCGTTCTTTTCAAAAGCCCGCGATGGATATGAAATGGTTTCACTCATTGCGGACGGAACGGCAACCGAAATGAATTTTGTTTTCAATGGCGATATGCCCGAGACGGAGGAAGATTTGGAATTTTTGTATCGAAGTCAGGCGGAAATTGATGCCGCGCTGGCGGCTGCTGCTGAACCGGAAGAGGAACTTGAGCCCAGCGAGGCGAATGATACAACGCCCGTATTGCTAGGTGAATGGATTACTGAAATTCAACATTGGCTGGAAGATATACAAGATACTTTTAGCAGTATGGATAATTTTGAAGGTGAGAAGGTGTGTGGTGAAAACTACGTCTACGATTCCGCCAGCAACGAGGATAGTAATGATAACGGCATTCCGGATGGGGCTGATGCCAGTGTTTCCCTGCTGCTTACCAGTGATAATTCGGATGCGCTTTTGGCCGGAGGTGGTTTCTACCACACGGTATCCGTGGCCGCCAAGCAGGCGGATGGAACCATTAATACCGCCGATAATTACACACAAGTGGATTTGGACGTTGTGAGCGGCGGCGGCAGCATCACTGTGGCGGGAAGCAGCACGCTCACATTAACGGGCGGTGTGGCTATTTTTACTCTGGAAAGTGCGGATCCGGGTAGTTTCGTTGTACGGGGCGTGGCTTCTAATCGGGATGACGTGATTAACAGCAATACGTTGAGTGGCACTGTGGAAAGTAAATTCATAAAATTGAGTAGTTTTATTAGAGAAATGGAAGGCACCGATGGGGAAAGTACCGTGGAGGAAGGCACGCGTATTCAAGTGAAAGACAGCGACGGAAATGTGCGGGCTACTTTGGATCCTGAGAGTGGAGATTTGGAATTACGAGACGCGGAGGCCGAGCTGCGCGAGGCCTCTGAAGACTTGCCTACGCGCGTGGCAATTGTGGGCGCGGACGGAATCACTTATGGAACTTTCTTTCTCATTCCTGAGAAAAAAGAGGACGTGCTTGTAGAAGAAGTGGGCGATACCGCAAATGTCGCTTCCGATGAAAACGGAATCGCATTGGAAGACAATAGCGTACAAATCGGTTTGGTGACGGCTATGGGCCAAATTGCCTTGGTGGACGGCTATACTTTAACTTTCGACAACCCCGGCGAAATTAATATTTATGACCCTCTCCACGTTTTGAATGGCGATGGAGAAACTATTTTTATGGTGACCATCAAGCATAGTTTCACCGAAGGAAATTTACTCACCCCCGAGGGGGATTATAGTGATTATCTTAGTTTTGATCGTGAGAAAAAACACGATTGGAATTTTTCTTTTTTACCTCTCGCGAAAGCCGCGAGCGAAAGCGTGATCCCAGACACCGATGGAGATTTATTGGATGATCTGGAAGAATTCGTAATTGGAACGCTTCAGAACGATAACGATAGCGATTCGGATACTTTTTTAGACGGGCTTGAAGTTTTTTCGGGCTACGATCCACTCCGCAGCGGTAAAAAACTTTTTACGGACATTGGTGTGGAGAATAAAGCCTATCCGGACTTGATTGCTTTATACTTACGTGGAGTCATCAAGGGTTACAGCGATGGAAGTTTTAGACCTGATAACCCGATTACTCGTGAGGAATTTGTTAAAATCGATTTAGGCGCTATTTGTAAAGACTGTGACAGTTATAACGCAAGCTACGAGACGGGCTTAATGACAAAATACAGCGCCGACCCCTTCCCCGATAACAATATAAATCCCGAACTGCTGGCTTGTGTGGCGGAGGCCAAGATGGATGGTATTGTGTCCGGTTACGCCGGCGGAAGCAGTGCCGGTTTCTTTTTGCCTACCAAAAACATCAGTCGCGCGGAAGCTACTAAAGTTTTAGTGGAAACGGCGGGCTATGAAGTGGCGGAAGTAAGTAGCGGATCTTGGTATAGCGAATATGCAAAGACCGCGGAGAAATATAATTTATTTCCCGATGGAGTCACGGCAGACACGTCTTGGCTAGAGGGTTCTATCACACGCGGCGAATTTGTAATGATGGCGGTAAATTTAATTGAGGAAAAAGATTGTCGCGCGGTGGACAGCGATGGTGAAGGACTCAGCGACATGGAGGAGCAAGTTCTCTATGGCACGGATTCCACTCTGGCTGATACCGATGGTGGTGGCGTTAACGATTTGGATGAAATTCTGCGTGGAAGCGATCCACTCGATGCCAGTGATGACTTCCCGGTAGAAGAAGTGGTGGAAGAAGAGGAACAGACTGGGCTTCGCCCAGGATTTGATCACGAACCGGGTCTTTATGTGGTATCGAATACGGCCGGTCACGAAGAAATCGCCGTGAGTGGTGGCGAGAGCAGTGCGAGCGTAGATATTTTTACCAACGATATTCCGGCGGATGGAGTTTCTGAAATTTATGTACGGGCGGAAATTCGTGACCAGGAAGATAATTTGTATGGTGACGACAACAGCAGCGTGATTGAATTCATTCTTTCCACGGACGATTATGGCGAGATTGATAGCGATCGCGTGCAAGTAAGTGGTGGCGTTGCGGAAACCAAATTTACTACCACTAAAGTAGCCGGTGATGTGACCGTGGAGGGCCGTATTACGGATGGTTCTCTCCCCTCTCAAAACGCGGAAATTCATGTGTATCCGGGAGATCCGGTGAGATTGGATCTGCAAGGAGAATCCAGCATACTTCCGGCGGGCGCTGAGGCGGCCACGGATATGCGCGTTTATTTGTATGATGCTTTCGGAAATTTGGCTTCCAATGGTTTTTATCCCGTGACCTTCACCACGGAGGGTGGAATTACTTTGTTGGATTTGAAGGACGAAGACGTTTCGACGGATGGAGTGCAAGTGACCACGGCAGACGGATATATTGATTTCCGTGTACTTGCAAGTAGCGAAGTGGAGACCGCTTCCGTGCAAGTTTCTATTCCTGAAATTGTGGACAGTGGGGATAGTTTTAGTTTGCGGCATAGGGAAAGTTTGTCCCTCAAAATATTGATTACCAAGCCTTATTTGTTCGCGGGAAGTAGCAGTGGAGAAAGTATTGTGGTGAGCGTGGTGGACGAGCTGGGACTGCCGATTACCGGCTTTCAAGGCGATGTGCTCATGAGCCTCAGCGATCCGGGTTATGGAAGTTTTGAAACGGAAACTTTGACGCTGGTGGATGGAAGCGCAACGACCACGGTGAATCCCGGAACTTTGGCGGGTATGGGTTCTATTATCGCCGAGAGCGCGGGTATCAGTGGTGGCAGCGCCAACTTGGTTTTAAAACCCGCAGATATTTATGAACTTCGAGTACGAAAGGAAGATGATACCTTTGTGATGGATGCGGGCGAACAAGAGAAATTTATTATTGAAGGCTACGATGTCTACGGAAATTTGGTGACTACCGATAGTGCGACGAATGGAACGGTGCGCCTCACAGACAGCACGGCGGAATATGGGAGTCTTTCTTCCAGCACTTTCACTTTGAATCAGGGTGTGGCTAGTGTTTACGTGACCACCGGTGAAGTGAGTGGAAAGATCAGTCTGGTAGCTTCGTCCACGGGACTTTTGGCCGGAACTTGGGGTGGAAGCGTGGACTACAGTTTGTCCGGCGAAGAATTCCAAGACATGGATTTGCAAATGCTTTACGCTTCCCTACTGGGCGGGCCTTTTGGTGACGTTACTCAAGAAAATTATGTGGCAGGTTGGATGACTTTCAACGGAAAAACGCAGGCTATGACGAGTTTAATTTCCGAACCCAAGCCCAAGAAACGACTCGCAACAATTGATGCCAATGGTGCAGTCACACTTCCAGAGGATGGAATGGTGACGCAAGTAGTGGAAGGAGCCGGTAGCGAATTGCCGATGCGCATACAGTGGCGAGCATTCCCCGACGATACTTTGTTGGCGGAAATTTTTGCCGTGCTGGGGGAAGCGAGCGAAGTAACGGCCGAATTAGTGACTACCGACGATAGCTTTACGCTTGAAGAAAGCGGGGGCGTTTGGGTGCTGCGAGAAGATGCCGCCGCGGTCGTGAAAGTGCGTGCGGACGGACAAGTGATTTTGGTGGATCCCACTTATACCTTGGCGGTAAACGGGGCGGCGGCCGGGCTTGGCTTGGTTGTTTCGAAAAACACCGAGCAAATTATTCGTGTAGATTACGCCGGAAATTGGGCGGAGGACGTGAATACTGTGGACAGCGATTTTAATCTTGAAGACTGGGACACCCTCGACCCGGGCATTTATCTTAGACCTACCGCAGCGAGTGAAAATCGAATCGTGACCATTCCCACGGGAAACAGTTCCATGAGTCCCATGGGCTTGGCCATCATCGATCCTGAAAAAGAGCTCGACAAAGCAATGCAACCTTCACTCGGCTACACGAGTTTGGAAGGCGCGGAAGACAACGGGGATATTGGTTGGGAGGGTGAGAACAAGCATCTTTTGCTTTTTGCCGCCGGGAATACCGTTGGTCAGTCCAATTTGTATTATCCTTCCGAAGTTGGGGTGGTTTTGGGTGATCCCACGGTGAGTATTCCTACCGAAGGCGAGGTGGGCAGTTTGGGTTTCACTACGGACGTGGGGACGCAGATCTCCACTTCAAACAGTGAAATCCTGACCTTGCTGGATATTGATTATAACGGTGACGGTTTACCCGATGTACTTACGGCCTATGAAGATGGCCGCATCGAAGTACTTCAAAACGCCAAGGCTGATGTTCGTCTGCAAAATCGTGGCGAATTGCTTTACATAGAAAATGGGATTTCTTCCGTCGATAAAGGGGACTTTAACAACGACGGGCTTGAAGATCTGCTCATCGCTACTAAAGAAGCGTGTTATGAAGGGGAAATGTGTTTGTATGAATACGAGAATACCGGCGGCGGCTTCACGGCCACTAATTTGAATCTCAGCGGTATTACGGGCACCCCCACGCAGGTGGAAGTGGGCGACCTAAATGGCGACAATTACGATGATATCGTGTTGGTGGATGAAAATATGGTGCTCTACATCGTCTGGAATTCTGAAGGTGTATTTGAAGACGTAGATACTATCAAAGACTTTGGTCTGAATACTGATTCATCCGTCAATCTTTACGCGGACCTTGTGCTGCATTATGACGGACTTGAAAATGGTTCCGTTTCTTTGCCAATTTTAACAAGTGACTTCAGCGCGGACGCCAATTTGGATACCTTTTTATCCGCTCTGGGCGTGGATGAAGACATCGAAACGTCCACCGAAAATGTGCAGCGTGAGGTGAATCAATCTTTTGAATACGCAAACAATGATAGCCTGTCTGAACTTTTCACGGTGACAAAAACGGTGAACGACCCCAGTGGCGGTGACGTGGAAGTAGGTGACGTGCTGACTTATAGCGTAACGGTAAAAAATATTTCCGGCGGCGCTTATTCGGACGTTTATCTCTCCGATAGTGTCGGGAGCCTCTTCCGATTTGATGAAGATAGCTTTACCGGTGCAACCATTGGCTTACAAGCCGGTGAGGGCAACCGTCCCTTTATTTATGGGCCACTTAGCCTCAATAATGGTGAAAGTCTCAGTTTTACTTACGACGTTTCTGTGGAAAGTCTGCCCGCCCTTTCCGTGATGCTGGGAAATGATTTTTATAGCGATTACAAGGACGATAATTACATGGATATCGCAGTTTCTCCGGCGAACAACGCCAGCGGTGAACTCTTGGTTTTCTATTCCGACGGTTATGCCACTGAGGTACGCGACGAGGGCTTTTTGGGACTCGGCGGTAGTAGTTACCGTCATATTAATTATCAAGAGCGAGCCTACTCTCCCGCCACTTATGCGGAGGAGTATGACACTACGGTAGACAATCCTTTTGGAGACGCTGATGGAGACGGCACTCCCGATTTCATGGAAAACATGGATGCGAATAAAGGTTTCCCCGTCCCCACGGATGGAAGTTTTGATCCCATTGCTGAGGTTCTGGGCGGAAAAGATACTATGAATGAAGAGGGAGAGGCGGGTGCGGACGGTTACTATTCCACGGAAGAAATGTTTGATAGCGATGAAGACGTGGATGGCGACGGAATCAACGACATCATTGATAACTGGGTAAGCGGTAGTGACATTGTTCTCGACTCCGGCGACGACGTGATCCTGAGCGAAGAATCGGACGTGGAACTGGAAGCAAATATAAACGCTTTGAACGAAGAGGTGGCCGGCGTCGCCGATAAAATTGAAAAGATTGTTTCTATGTTCACTTGTAATGGAGGCTGCATCGCCTTCCCGGGCAGTGTTGCCTTTTTAGCTCCGGGATTTTTCCACGTACCCGGCACCGGTGTGATAAGTGGTTTTGATCCCGGAACTCCGGTGTTTGGAATTTTGCCTTATCTCCCCGTGGTTTGTACGGGACAAGCATGTTATGGATCTCAAGTGTTGCGCCTCTACTTGGCGCCTACCACTACGCTCGGTTTAGGACTCGGAGTTTGTTTGGGTCCTTACGGAGCCGGCCAATGTTTTGCGTTTTCCATTCCGCTACTGCAAACCTTCGGCATTTGCGATGCTATTAACAGTTTCATTTCGGACTCCATGTCTAAGGCGACCTCTTTTGTTACCAGTACTGATGGGGAGGCGGCTATGAACCTGGGCGATACATTAAGTGTCAGCACCGGAAGCACGGGGCTGGAAAGTACTGTTTTCACTTCTTACGTGCCACCGGTTGCCGTGAATACCAATGTGCAGGTGCCGGGTTTCCCCAGTATCTTCACCGAATGGTGGAAAGCGCAAAAAGAGGAATTCTTTAAGATGCTTGATTTGCCGGACGTGACCTTTATTTATCCTGACCCCAAGAGCCTCACTACGAAATTCAGTGGAGGAAACGATGTCATTGATTTGGATCAAAAAACCAAAATTGAGGAGCTCACCAGCGGAACGTTGGGGCTTGAAAAGTGGTTAAACATGGCGCACGCGCTTCCGCTTATTGATATCAAACCGGAGACGGTAAACATTCGCTATCCCGCATTGACCCGGGAAGAAATTGAAATCGTCATGCGCGACGCACAAGACTGGGTGGCAGATACCAAAAAAGAGTTGCAAGACTTTAAGGATCAATTCGATGTTCGTGATGATTTAACCGCGGCTCAACAGGAAGTGGTGAGAGAAATTGTGACTACACTTGAAGAAGCCATTACGGCCGTGGAAACCAATATGGCCATTCTGGAAAGTTATACAGAAATTCCCGAGCAAATTTTGAAGATCCGTGAGTTGGAAGCCTATTATGCCAAAACTATTATTTGCTACATCGATGCCATTTTGAGCCATACCTCCGGTTATCTAAAAGAAAATACGGAGCGCATTGAAGCCTGGGGGCAATGGATTGTGGATTTACAAAAAATTGTGGATGGATGGCAGGTGCTCATTGATCTTTCCATGGATCTCATGGATTCCTGTGATAAATGTACCAACCAACGTTACAGCGGCATGCAATTGCTCTTTAGCCTTTTCGTCTTTGTGCCGGAATTTCCTGTGGTGGAAATGCCCAAGCTACCCGACATTATTATTGACGTCTCCAATATTCAGGCCGGCATCGATGTGGTATGGCCGGACATCAATTTTATTCCTGAACGCATCAACATCCCAGCTCTGCCGCGCATCATCCTGCCGGACGTGGATATCAAACTGGATGCCAAGCTGGATTTGGACCTCAACATCCCGACTCTGCCCGTATTCGATATTAACTTTGAGCTGCCGGAGCTTCCGCCTCTTTCTCTGCCCAATTTGCCAAGCCTACCGCCTCCGCCCGCCATTCCCGAGCTGGACCCTACGTTAAGCGCGGCGCTAAATATTTCCAGCAATATACTACGAATTGTTTGTATCATCCGACAAGGATTTATTCCTACGAGTGAATTTACGCTCAAGTCAAAAATTGAAGATATTACTGAGCGTTCCGGTGGAATTGTTTTACCTGCCGATCTTGCCGTTGAAGTGGAGTGGCCAAAATTCAACTATGATTTCATGAAGGAAATACGAGTGAATACGTATCTCAACCTCACACTGGATTTCAGCGCACTCTACGACCTTATAGCGGGGCTCGGCGAGAAAAGTGATGAGATGGTGACTGACCTTGTACAAGAAGGTATCAACAGGCCTTTGGAGGAATTCCAAAACAAAGTGCAGGATGTGTTTGATATACTCGGTGAACAAGAAATCGACGTTGAAGTCGATGCCGAAGTGGACGAGTCTTCCTACAACGAGGCAATGGACACGGCGGAAGCTTACAAAGACAATCCGCTGGTGATGCAGAATCTCGTGGCGCTGAGGCAAATAATGGAGAATCTTCAGGTGGAGCTCGACGCATGGGACCAAGATATGCCGGAAACCGTGACCCTAACCGCAGAGCCGCAAATTTTGGCTTTGGACGATCCTTTGCTCAACCGTTACGATGAAGTTCTCACCAATCCTTCTTTTGACAAAGATTTCTTGGCCAGTATTGAAGGAACTCCGCTTACCTCCCTGGTGCAACTGCGAGATTCGCTCATCACTTACACCGAAGATTTTGACCAAGGAACACTTGCACTACATGGAATGGACAGTGAGTCTTTCCAGCGTTATTTGGCCCAAGAAAATGTGCAAGTCGACTACCTCCTCGCCAGTGACGAAAGTGATCAAACTGAAGGAGTGGAACAATTTGTGACGCCCGATGAAGATCTTGCGGACGCGGGCATCGAGCTTGCCTCTGAAATAGCTCCTCAGGCTCAGACTTTTAGTGACGGGCTTTACCTCTACGACGCGGAGCTTGGCATCAGCGAACGTCTCACCGACTACACGCAAGAAGCGGATGAGGCGAGCAGTATTCTGTTCATCGACCTCGATGGCGATGGTGACGAGGATATCGTTTATTCCATGGGTGGCGACACTTATTTCAAAGAAAATCACACGGAGGAGCCGACTCTCAATTTTGTAAGTAGCGACCCCGCAGAAAGTACCGTGAGTGAAATGGATCCGCTTTACGGCAGCATACAAAATTTCAAACGCGGAAAGAACGACTATCAAGAAGCCAGCTTCTCATTTAGTGACGCTGAGGCGGCTACCGGTTATGAAGTGCTCTTCTATGATTCGCTGGATGCCCAGGAGGCTGATCCGAATGAAAATATTAAACGCTTATTACTTCTAGCTGATGAAGAAAATGAAAACAGCACCTTCACGGATACCGCGGGGAAAGGAGTCGGTCAAATTCGCAACAGTCGTTTGTGGGCGGATAGTGTGAGTGGAAAAGTAAAACTTCAAAATGCTTACAAACGAACCCTTATTACGAATAACGGAGAAATTGAAGTCGAAGAGGCTGTTACATTCCAAACGGTGGAAGACAGTGTGATTGAGTTCACAATTGAAGACAGTACCTCGTCTATTGATGTGCCTGCCGGACAAGTAGTGACTTTTGGACAAAATCAGGATCGTTTGCTTCGCGTGGAAAGTGGATCGGTTTACTGGATCGAACAAACGGAAACCGTGGAGGAACAGGATCTTGAAGAAGGTATGGAAATTTTCCCCGAAGAAATAGTGGCGCTGCAAAGTTCCGGCGCTGATGCCACACTGGCAACGAGTGAGGGTGCAGAAATCAAACTGGATAAAGAAGAGATTTTTGCTATGGATAGACTGACCAGCGCCGACGATCCATCTGCGAACATTGAACTGGAAAACGGCGCCTATTATACCCTTGGTCACAGCCTGCAAAGCGATGGAAGTTTTGGAACGCTCTCCGATAATATTTTGCTTAACCCTCAAGTATGTGCGGACGACAGTGAGCCCTACACGCTGATAGACGATGGCGGAGCGGATACCGATGGCGATGGTGCTATCGAAATAGCTATTTTCTCTACCAAGGAACTTTCCGCCGAGGGTTCTTTCGACAGCGACAGTGAGATCGTTGACGCTTACTGGGATTTGGATAGCGGCGTAGACAACGATCAAGTGTTCGGCCTCACCGCGGAAATTGGACCTTATGAAGACGTGAACGATCGCATGGTTACTTTGTACGTCACGGACTCTGCGGGCAATACCGCCAAGACCGAAATTGCGGTGGAAGTTTATGTTCCTACTATCACTATTGCCGATGCTACTTCCACAGCCGTGAGCGGTGTCACCGACCCCGCAAGCCCTGTCTTTCCTTTCCACTTGGTGCGTGATCGCAGTGGAGCCGTCAATGAAATTGGGACGGGCTACTCCACCGATGAGAATGGTGAATTCATGGAAGAAATGATGGATTCCAATTTGCTTTCCGTTTACGACAGTGAAGGAGGTACGATTGCCGAGTTTAACCCTGCGACCAAACAGGTAATGGTTTACGATCCTGCTTACGATGTAGCGGTGCTCCCTTCCGATGCCGACTGGCCTTCTCGCCTCGCAGTTTACGAAAAGAGCCTGGGTGCCGTGGTAGGTAGTTTCCTCTTTGTGGCGAATGCCAATGCGCCCATCCAACAGGTTGCCGTGCCGCTGGATACTCTCGACCTTTCTCTCTACAGCAAAGTCACGGTCTATCCCGTCGCGGACAAAGAAAGTTACGAGTTTGGGGATGATGTTTTGTTGGCGCGCGATGAATTTGGTGCTCTTGATTTCATGGTGAACCAAAGTGGCAATATCACCATATTTGATGATCGCTATACTCTTGTGAGACGGGACGCGACTTCGCTCGACGACTATCTCATTATCGAAGTTTATGACGGTGACGCTTTGGAACTTGAAATTTGGCCCGGAACTCCGGATGCCGTTCATTTGGTGACTACCGATGACCTCAATTTGCCGGCCTCCGATCTACTCGGCGATGGTGAATCTTTAAGTGCGGACTATCGACTTTATTTCGAAGACATAAAAGATGATGATCCACTTTACCAAGACATTGCCGAACTCGTGGAGCGCAATGTGCTCGAGGGTTATACCGTCGAGGACCAGCAATACTTTAAGCCGAACCAGGCCATTACGCGTGCTGAATTTACCAAGATCATTTTGGGAATTCTTTGTATCATTCCAAGCGATGCAGCTCACCTTCTACCTTCCGTCTTCAGCGACATTTTGGACGTCAATGCCTGGTATTATGCTTATACGAAGGAGTCTTCCATTCGTGATCTCATCACGGGTTATTTGGGCGAATTGAATGCTGCCGGCATGGCTCCGTTCAAGCCCAATAATACTATTACACGAGCCGAAGCGGCGAAGATTGTGCTCGAAGCACTCGACAAAGAAAACATCATCACTCTGCCCGATGATTTGAGTGGAGTGCCTTGGTATGAGCCCTACATGGAAATCGCGCAAGACCTCACGCCTTACATGACCGGTGAAAGCACGGCGGGCGAAACGAATTTTATTGTCACCGATGAAGAAGCGGCTGATCCTAATCATAAACTCACTCGTTACGAATTCGTGGAAATGTCCGTGCGTGTGCTCAAAGCGTACAACTGTTTTGATCTCGACAGCGACGGCGATGGGCTTATTAATTACGACGAAGAGGGTAAATATTATACCGATCCTTACAACCCCGATACTGACAGCGGAGGCGTGGACGATGGTAGTGAAGTGAACCGCGGCAGTGATCCGCTGGATAGCAGTGATGATTTTGGAGACGGTTCGCTAGAAGGTGTAGAACCCGGAATTTACGCAGTCCGTGAACCATGCAGCGCTTGTCCTTGCATCTCCACTATTGATTACAATGCCGATCTTCGACCCGGAGATAATGTCTTTGCTATAATCCAAAATGCCGCCGGTGAAATTTTTGGAGTCAGTAACACGGTAACCGTAGAAAAATAACTCCACGCCATGCCCAAAAAACTTGAAAATCGCCTCTTCCTTCTCTGCGCTGCGTTGGTGCTGACGTTCAATGGTTTGTTTTATGCTTTGGCGGCGGAAACGGAGACGGATACGGACACGGAAACAGTTTCAACCGTGACGGACGGCGTCGATTACGCTTGTGGCAACAGTATGATGCAAGACGCCGCCGTAGTGATAGATAGCTATCAAGTTTTTTTGGATGACTATTTTAAAGCCGTCACTCCTTCCAGTGAGCAAGTGGAATCCGGCATGCGTTATTACCGTTTTGTGGAAGATTCCATAGAGAGCATTTACAAAAAATATGCCGACGTGCAGGGCAACTCAACATTGGAAGCTAGTGCCAGCGCGCTTAGTTATTGCGCCAGCATCCGAGATCAGTATTTGAGTCTTGCCCGCGTTTTGTTTCAAAAACAAGTAATTGCTTCTGCGAACAGTAAACGTACCTTTTTGATCATCGATGGGCTTAAAGCCACCAATGAACATCTGGACCAATTTTCCAATGAATTCAATGCTCTTTTCCCCGCTTACTTCGATCAGCTTAATAACGCTTTACCCTGTTACGCGCACCAATGTATCACAAAGTAAAATTTCTTAAATGGTTCGCGCTCGCCTTTGTGGCCGGCTTCCTGCTGCCCCATTCTTACGGGTCGCTGCTGAGTGCGGATGTACTCGAAAGTACCTACGATGGTTCCAGTTTGGAGGACGCCATCAAGCAATACCACTTAGATAATAATGCCAAAGTAGACGAGTTTTTAGGATTGCTACTTGATGAGAATTTTGCGCAACCGGATTATGTGAGTTACCCGCCCGATTTGGAAGGTAGCACAGAGCCCGATTGCGAAGATAATGTTTCCACTTTTTGCTTGGCAGAAGCGCTGACTGCCAACTTAGAGGAGTTTGAAAAATTTCTCCAAAAAAATCAGAACAATTTGGATTTTGGGACCGCGGAAGACGATAGTATTGAACCCATTACCCTTGAGGATGCTTTTTCTGAGGCTTCCGCGCAACGCATAACCGTAGACGAACAAGTGAAATTAGCGGAAGAAACACTTGATCTCACCTTAGCGCTTTATAACCAGATCCAGTTGGTTTATCCGGTGCATAAAGAAATGCTTGACCTTATAGAAAACCTGGATGATTACCGCGGAAATCTCGCAGAAATTCGCAATATCATTGAACTCTATCCTTCCAAATTTAATGGCGCCAGTACCGCCCAATGCAAATGAAACGTTTTCTTCTTTTCAGCATCGGGATGGTGTTAAGTCTTACGGCCGGTATGGCGGTGAGTCAAGCGCTGATGTCCAGCGACGACCTGCTAACTGAAATGTTTTCGGAAGCCGGCATTAATACCGACACTTCAAATGATGCTAAGGAGCTTGAAACTCTGGCGAACAGCAAAGTGCCCTTTTCCGGCCTCTACCTTTATATGCTGCAAAATATCATGCATGGACCACGGGATGCCGCCATTGAGGAAATCGCGCAGCGTTACGACTACACCGCGGAACAAGTGGAAAGTATTGTGCTTAAAGGCGATGTGCAGCCCATTATCGAAAAACAAAAAACGCAGGCGGCAGAAGCGCAAGCATCGGAGATTACTGCCGATTTGGAAGAAGCGAACGCCCAAGGCCAAGAAGATGTGGACGCTTTTATTGCCGAGAATGATCTTAGTGACAACACGGAAGCTTACCTCCGCTGGTATTACGAAACCTACGAACAGCCGCCGACCGTTAGTGACCTTGCGAAAGCGCTTACTACTGAATATTTGCTCGATTGGTATACCACCATCGGTGACGCTTATGACAAAGAACTTGTTTTTCAGCAGGATAATCGTCGCCTCGCGTACGAGGCACTTGCCAGCGAAATGTTCATGAATAACGATCTTAGCGATTCCGCGAATGTTGACCTTCTTTACGACTTGGATCTTATTCACTATCTCCTATTTGGTGAACTCATCAACTATCCTGATCGCAGTGGCGATACCGACGTAGAAACCGCTTCGGAAGATTCTTCGGGAGAAGAAGTGATTTTGGCCACGGAGAGTACGGACGGGGGCGATTCTATTGATCCTTATACGTGTTTCGGCGATGAAGATTTGGTGAATGCTTTGACCACTTACCAAGAATCTCCTCCCGACACGGGGGATGCTTTACCGGAAGAAGAAGCCGCAATTGCTTACGATATTGATGGCGACGGTAGCATTGGCGACGGAAGCGTTGACAGTTCAAACAAATTTCTTGTAGACATCGAGGGTGCTTTTTCAGCCCTGGATGATTTTCTGACCGACATGGAAGTGGCTCCGGGAAATTGGAAACGCGCTTATCCTTGCAACGATGTATTTTGTATAGAAGTGAAGTTGATTAGCGAAACGGAAGATCCCGAAGTAGAAGACAGCACCCCTATGCAAGTGGATGACTTTGAAGAGGATCAAAACTGCATCGCTTGTCACACGGCCTTCATTAAAGATCGCCTTGAAGAAACCATGAGTAAGAGTTTGGTGCCGAGCAAAATTTCTATGAATTGGTTTGAAGACGCAACTTGTAAAGAGGCGGGAAAGTTTGTGAATTTGGACTTCAATGTTTATGTCATTAAAAAGCCCATCGACCTTGATACCGGCGATGAAATCGCTGAACAAGCCAACAAAGACATTGATGAATTTAAGACCACACTCTTCAACTTAGCCGGCCTTCCTCTCCCGGGTGGAACTAAAACCGTTCTGGGTAAAACCCTAAATGATTCGGCGTGTGAAAGTATATTGAGTCTTAATGATACTGCGGGTATTGAACGTTCCATTGATGATCTTCTTGGACAGTGCCAAAAGGCTGCGGAACAAAACACCCAGGCGATTCAGGAAGCTTTTGATGAGTTTGTTTTCGACACCCAATCCCAAAGCACCAGTGTTCTGTATGAACAAGTTTCCTCCGAGCTTTATACTCTGCTTCTTTATTTCCAAACTTTCCAAGAGGGGCTCAAGGCTACTTATGAAACTGATAATCCTCCACTGCCCGCCTTACTCAATAAAGGTTATTGCGAATGAAACCACTTTCTAAATCCATTTTCGCGTTTCTTCTCCTGATGGGGCTCACCCTCCCCGGCTTGTCTACACATGCTGCCAGTATTAGTGATGCGGCAAGTTGTCCGGATGATTACTATGGCTTCATTTTAACGGTACGTAGCGAAAATACTCGTAACCAAACGATTAAGGATGCGTTCACCATGGGCTACTGCCAGCTTTTCGACATCATGGCCTTGGATGACGAGCTTGATAATTTGCGAGAAGGTTTCCGCGCTGCAGCTTTTGAATGTGCGGACACTACTTCCTACAAAAAAGAGTATGTGCGAATTTTGCTTGAACAATATTTCGTGCGGAATATTCAAAAAAATAGTTCGGACGTAATTGATGTGGATGAGGCGGCTGAATACGACGCTCTCAAAGAGGCGCGACTCACCAAACTTAAAAAGGATATGTCTCAACTTTTTGTTGTAGAAGAAAATCGCGTGAGTGAAAGCACGTTAAACGATTATTTTGAAAACTGGGCGTCTAAATATGATGACCGCATCGGAGACTATAGCAAGTGTGAAGAAGGCGCGTGGACCGAGCTCACGGTAACTTGGAATGATTTTGTGGAAACCATTAAAGAACTTAGCGTGGATATTGATACTTCCCATACTATTTCATTTAAAGACAATATTTCCGTGGACAATGATTTGGGCGCAGGTGTCAAAAAATTCCGCGATACGGGGAGAAGCATCCTAGACGGTTATGAATATTATAAAAACTTAATGGGTCTTGGCGAAGCCGAAGTGGAGGCTCCGGTTGATGTGAGTGATCTTTCCGGTAGTGACGAGACTTACACCTTTGGAACTATTCTCGAAGTTTTAGAAGAGGACGTCACTCGCGCCACAATCGAAGCCGAGAGTGTCGATCGCATGGCCAAATACAAGATTCTTTATGGTGAAGGCGGAGCTGTGGCCGCTACCGACATGCAAAGTATATTAGAGTATCTCAATCAAATCATCAGCGAAAGTAATACCAAGGACTTCCCCACTATTATTACCGGGGTGTCGAAAATCTATGACAAACAATGTAACTAACGTGATAACAGGGAGAAGAACGTGTGTTTTTTGTGAGCCATGGCGGGTTTTTTCTTTGTTTCCACCTCTACACTTTCGCGGGCGGGATTGAGGTCGACCATGCAGTAGGGACAAAGGTCCTTTCTCAGGGAAATCAATCTACCGCAGGAGAAGCAATTGAATAACATGTGGCGTGGAGGGTACTCGGCGCAGCCGAGTGTTAATTGATCTGTTTTTTAAGGAAATCATTGAGATCGTCTTCGCTGACGCGGTACACCCGACCGAACTTCACACACTTCAATTTTTTGCTTCGGATGAACTTCAGTACGGTCAAGTGGTGGAGCTGCAGGGCGTCCGCGACTTCTTCCGGGGTGAGGAGCCGCTTAATCATTCGGTTTAATTATGCTTAACTTGGCCATACTTTATGCTCTCTAGTTTTGCTTTGCAATGTTTTTCTATGTTTTTGGTAAATAAGTATTGATAAGTTTAAAATAGTTATATTTTATACAAGTTTAAGGTTATTTATTAAATTTAGGTTAATTCTATTTAATCTAGTTAAACTTTGTAGGATTCTTTTAAAGTTCTTGAAGACGTTTTGCTTTCCGGTACACGAGCCAATAGCTCGCAATAATGGCCCCGAGTCCAATCAGTAAAGCTTGTTTTTCGGAAACAAAAACCAAGAGGATGCAAAGAAAGACGATTGCGAGAGTCCTCCCCGCCCAGATCAAAACATCTCTATAAATGAGGCCCGGGTAAAAAGAGTGGTCGCCGGTGAGTTTCTCCATCGCCTCCAAATCCAGAACGTGTTCGGAAACGCGATAAATGGGTGAGGCCATGGTGAGTAAAAGAGAGAAAACAATAAAAAATACGGGTGAAATTTCCCAGAAAAAGAGCAAACCGGAACTCAGAGAAA
Organism: Candidatus Altimarinota bacterium; assembly: GCA_041645035.1. Taxonomy (GTDB): domain Bacteria; phylum Patescibacteriota; class Gracilibacteria; order UBA1369; family 2-02-FULL-48-14; genus 2-02-FULL-48-14. The sequence continues at coordinate 32,572 of JBAZQU010000004.1, forward strand.
GCAGCAGCACGGAATAAAGGAGGATCTTCACTCGGTTTCCTTCGTGCCTTTTATGAGACAAGAAGATCAGTGTCATAATGGAAACGCCCCCAACTACGGTTTGCAAGATGCCGATATTAAGTACTGTTTTTAAAGAAAGCAGTGAGAGTGCGGGGTAAAGCGTGCTGCGAAAACCCCATGGAAGTGCGCCCGCCAGAATATAAGCCCGAATCGGCCTGAGTTTAGGGGCAAAAAGAAGACGTCCCCATTCGCTGTGAGGTATCCGTTTGGGTGTGTACTCGGGAAGTTTGAATAAAAAGGGAAACGAGCAGAGGTAAATAAAAGGCAAAATCCAAAAGAGAATTTCAAAGGTTTCCAGATGAAAAACTTGTTCAGAGAGATAAAAGCTCAAAGTCGCCACCAACGGGGAAAGAATGGAAAAAATTTGAGTTCCCAGGCTCACCATGGAGGCATAGAAATCGCGATTTTGGTTGTTCGTGGTAATCATTTCGTAGCTGTGTACGCCCACCCAAAACATTCCGAGTCCGAGGCCGTTGAAAGCGGCAAATAGGAGTAAGTAAGAAAAATCGTGCGGTAAAAAAAGCAGGGACAAAAAGGAGAGGATATAAATGGTGAAAGCGCGCAAATAGTTGTATCGAAGAGAGATTTGTCGCTGCGCCACCATGTAGCCCCACCCCGAGAAACCTATGGCAACGAAGAAAAAGAACACCAGATTGTAAATCAATAGGCTGAGAAGCGACTGGGTTGCCATGAACACAAACACATTCAAAAAAAGCCCCACAATCACTTGAGAAAATTCATAAACCCAATATAAAAACACCATTGCCCGGGTTGAATCCGGCAATTCTCGAAAGCGGAGAAGGGTTTTCTGGAACATTGATCCCAGTATAGCAAATCCTTAGGTTATTTTAATTAAATTTGACAAAAACACACTTATGCTTTAAAAAGCACCCTTAACTTAAAAACTGTTTATGGCTGAATTGACGACTTCACCAACAAAGTCATCAGGGCCCCGTGAAGGCGGCGACGTTGCCATGGATGTTACGGTAAGAGGGCTGACACGGTTACAAAGGGAGGCGAACGCGGGCAGCTGCTTTGAATAGGAGACGTTATAAAAGTGTGGCCGAAGGAAATGCTAATGCCGTGCGTGGTGTCGTAGCCGCTGCTCGAATGGATTTGATCGAAATGGATCAAGTCAGAGGGATCCTTGCGAGAAGACTTCAAGCGGCAATACAGAATTTCGCTCCAAAAACTGCTTTAGAAAGGGGAGCGCTCGCTTATTGGGAAGCCGCTATTAAAGATTTTGATGAAGGACGAGAGGCCACTGTAGTTTTTATTAAAAGACCAACGGATTCAGAAGTAGATACTGCGGGGAAAGGAGTTTTGGAAAAAGTGGTTGTACCTTTTTCGGTTGAGGCTTAAATCCCCTTCTTCTTGAGCCATTTACCGGTGTAGGAGGTTTTGTGTTTGGCGACTTCTTCAGGCGTACCGGTAACGACTATTTCCCCTCCTGCGTTCCCCCCATCAGGACCCATGTCGATCACGTGGTCGGCGCATTTGATGAGATCGAGGTTGTGCTCTATGACGATAATGGTATTGCCCATATCCACGAGCTGCTGCAGCACTTCCACAAGTCTTTTTACATCGTCAAAGTGGAGACCTGTGGTGGGCTCATCCAAAATATAGAGCGTTTTCCCGGTTGAGCGTTTGGAAAGTTCGGTGGAAAGTTTTATACGCTGCGCTTCTCCACCGGAAAGTGTGGTGGCGGATTGACCGAGATGGATGTAACCCAACCCTACTTTGGAAAGGGTCTCAAGTTTAGATTTTATAGAAGGAATGGCATCGAAAAATTCCAGACATTCGTCCACGGTTCTGTCCAAAACATCAGCAATGCTTAAACCTCGATAGGTGATTTCAAGTGCTTCGCGATTGTAGCGGCGGCCTTTGCAGGATTCACAGGACACATAAATGTCCGGCAAAAAGTGCATTTCGATTTTTTTGAGACCGTCTCCTTCACATACTTCGCAACGTCCTCCCTTCACGTTAAAGGAGAAGCGGCCGGCCTTGTAGCCGCGCAGACGAGCCTCGGGGGTTTGTGCAAAGAGCTCACGTATATCGGTGAAGACACCCGTATAGGTTGCTGGATTTGAGCGCGGCGTACGCCCGATGGGCGATTGATCGATGTTGATGATTTTATCAAGATATTCGATGCCGCGAATTTCGCGATGCACGCCGGCGAGAGCTTTATTTCGGTTGATCACGGCAGCCACTTTTTTCACAAGAATTTCATTTATCAGCGTGGATTTTCCGGACCCGGAGACACCCGTTACGCTGATGAATGTACCTAATGGAAATTTCACATCAATATTTTTCAGATTGTTCTCGGCGGCACCCAAAATTTCCACAAATTTTCCATTTCCTTTGCGGCGTTTTTTAGGCATGGGAATTTCTTTTGCCCCGGAGAGATACTGACCGGTCATGGAATTTTTATTCTGCATAATTTCTTTGGGCGTACCGGCTGCAACGACTTCCCCACCATGCTTCCCGGCTCCCGGTCCTATGTCCAAAATGTAGTCGGCACTGAGCATGGTATCTATATCATGTTCCACCACAATCACCGTATTGCCGATGTCGCGTAGAGTTATCAAAGTTTGAATAAGTTTTTCGTTGTCATTTTGATGCAGACCAATGGATGGTTCATCGAGCACATAGAGCACGCCCACCAAGCGAGATCCAATTTGCGTTGCCAAACGAATACGTTGCGCTTCTCCACCGGAAAGTGTGTTGGCGCTACGGTCGAGGGTGAGGTAAGAAACCCCCACATGATTGAGAAAGCCCAGACGGGAATAAACTTCGCGTAAAATAGGCTCTGCAATTACTTTTTGCATCGAAGAAAGCTTCAAACTCTTGAAGAAAACCTCTGCATCCGCGATGGAAAGTGCCGTCACATCGGAAATAGATTTCTCATCAATAGTCACTGCCAACATTTCCGGCTTGAGCCGTTCCCCCTCACAAGAAGGGCAAGGGAGCACACGCATGAATTGTTCAATTTTTCCACGCACATAATCGGAATCGGTTTCCAAAAAACGACGTTCCAAATTAGGAATTACTCCTTCGAATTTCGTTTGGAATTCACCCTTGGAGAAACCATCACCGGAAGTCATTTTGACAGTATATTTTTCCTCACCGGTTCCATACATCACTTTTTGTAGTTGGGCCTCGGTCAAATGTGCCACCGCAGTATCCACCGAAAAGTGGAATCGTTTGGCCACTTCTTCCAAAATATTGTTGTACCAAGTAAGGTGTGAACTAGTGGCGGACCAAGGCAAAATAGCCCCTTCGGAGAGGCTGAGTTTTTTATTCGGCATCACAAGCTCAGGGTCGATTTCCAGCTTGGTTCCCAGCCCATGACATTCTTCACACGCCCCGTGCGGACTGTTGAAAGAAAAATTGCGTGGCTCAATTTCTGTGATGCTAACTTCAGGGTGATCATCACAAGCAAAAGTTTCGGAAAATTTTTGAAATTCTTTCGTTTCGTTGTCTAACACCATCATCACACCCTCCCCATGACGCAAAGTCATTTCCACGGAGTCTGCCAGACGTGTGAGATCCGGATTTGGAATTTCTATTTTTTCGCCCGTAGAAAGTTTTTTGTATTCTTTTTTGAACTTCTTCACGGCAAGACGATCCACCACAATTTCAATGTCGTGAGATTTATTTTTGTCGATTTCAGGAAGTTCCACCACGGAATAAACTTCACCATCCACACGCACACGCACAAATCCTTCTTTTTTTATTCTTTCAAAAACCGCGGTGTGCTCACCTTTGCGTCCATGCACCACGGGCGCGAGCAATAAAATGCGGCGACCCTCTTCCATGGCTGAAATGTGATCCACAATTTGAGTGGCAGTCTGTCGCACAATGGGTCTTTTACATTTTGGACAGTGCGGAATACCTGCGCGAGCAAATAAAAGACGTAAATAATCATAAATTTCGGTCACGGTCCCCACGGTTGAGCGGGGATTGCGAGGTGCTGTTTTTTGATCGATGGAAATAGCCGGTGAAAGGCCTTCGATGGATTCCACGTCCGGTTTTTCCATGACTCCCAAAAACTGGCGAGCATAGGTCGAGAGTGATTCCACATAACGACGTTGTCCTTCCGCGTAAATGGTGTCAAAGGCGAGTGTCGATTTTCCGGATCCGGAAAGACCGGTGATCACCGTGAGTTTATCGCGTGGAATTTCCACATCAATATTCTTCAAATTGTGCATTCGTGCGCCTTTGACCTTAATGCTGGATGCTTGCATGCGAAAAAAACATTTTATCTAATATTCTCGGCCGAAGGATTCTAGCAGATTATTACGATCTATGCAAAATGCTTTTTAATAACGGCCTCCAGCAGCGATCTGTGCACGTGGGCACTTGATTCTTCGCCCACCAAGTAGCCATAAGCCTTTAGATTTTCCTTTCGTTTGAAGAGGTAGTCGAGGAAGGAATAACCAAAAACGAGGAACGGAATCATAAAGAAAGTAAGATTCATTTCAAGCATTATATTGAACGCTCCGTGAAGAAGCACCGCCAGCACCAGGCCTTCTGTAATTTTTTCACGCGCAAACACGCGATTGCTCTTGAAATGCATGATTCTGTGAAAAAACTTGTAAATAGGGTGTCTTTTCGTACGGACCTCTTCGGACCAAATAGGTTCCGCGAAGTAGGCAATCCCATAGTAATAACCGAAAATCCCTGAAAAAAGAACGTGCGCAAAAGTAGAGAAAATGGCGCGAAAAACAAAAGATACCATGAGAATTTGACCACCTTGGTACTCCCAAATGTAGTAGAAGTAGAGAATATTCTCGACAAAAGCGAAGCCGAGAGCGGCAATAATAGAAAACTCGATGGCATCGTCTATATTGCGGAAAAATCCACGGTCCGTATGGCAGACCACCAGATGTTTCATGTATTCTTCAATCACCCCCACAAACATAAAGGCAATCAATGTCCCTATAGGTAAATATAAATAAGGCGTGAAATTGAAAATGTCGGTTTGAAAATTGTTGGTGTAATTGAACACGTTGATTTGAGGCAGATAGTGCCAGCTCCATTTGTAAAGCAGAATCGGAAGCACGGCGAACATCCCCAAAATAAAGGTTTGTTTTGCCTTAGGTCGGTAAACCGGATCTTTTTTATAAAAGATGAAGCCCCAAACGAGTGCGGGGATCAACGCCAGAAGGATAGTAAGCAGGAGACGCATCAGGTTCAGTTAAGGCATTATGCTATCCTGTTATTATAACACAAAATACCGTGTTAAACAAGTCCTTTAACCTTGAAGTGCCCCTTCTTTCACCCAATAGACCTTAGCCTGCTTAAGGCCTTTCACGTGATCCAGCGAAGTGGTGGTGAGTATGCATTGGTAATGTCCCAGTAATTCCCCTAATTTTTTCTGCCGTTTTTCGTCCAGTTCGGAGAAAACATCGTCCAGGAGGAGAAGTGGCTTTTCACCGGTTTGTTCTTCGATGTATTTGAGTTCGGCAATTTTAAGCACCAGCACGGCGCTGCGCTGTTCTCCGCGGGAGCCGGATTCGGAGAGTTCCTTGTCATCCAAAAAGAGGGTGAAGTCGTCACGATGAGGACCTAGTGAAGTCGTGCCGGTTTGCACGTCGTTGCTGCGGTGGGCGATGAGGCGCTCTTCGAAACGGTCTTTGTTGAGGTGAGTCTGCAACGTGAGCTGTTTTCCTTTGCCCGCGATGGAAATATATTTCTTTTCTAAATCGTGCTTCAAAAAGTCTAAAAAGACCTCGCGTTTCTTCCAAATTTTAAGGGCTTCTTCCCCGAGGCGTGCATCCCACAAGTCCAGTTCCCACTCTTGGGCGCGGCCCAGCTGTATGCGTTTAAGCAGGGCGTTGCGGTGATTCAAAATGCGCTGATAATTGGTGAGCGCTTCAATATAGTCCTTGTCCACTTGAACGAGCAGACGGTCGAGGTACTGGCGGCGGGCCTGCGGATTGCCGGTGATCAGACCCAGGTGGTCAGGTGTAAAAAGCACCGCTCGCAAGGAACCAAGGAAATTTTTTGGAGTGGTCCATTTGGACTGTTTTTTGACTTTTTTAATCTCCGGCGAACGCTGTAAAAAAACTTCGAGCTGCATCTCCTTCCCTTTTCGCTCAATGCAGGCGCGAATACGACCGTGTGGACGGTCCCACTTGAGAGTTTCCAGAGCTTTGCCGGCTCGAAAGGATTTTCCAAGAGTGAGAAAAGCGATGCTTTCCAGCAGATTCGTCTTACCCTGAGCATTTAAACCCACCAACGCGGTGAGAGGCGCATCCAATTGAAGTTCCAGATCATCGTAATTGCGAAAATGTTGGAGTTTAAGCCATTTGAGTTTCATCGGAGGCAGTGTAGCGAGTTTTGTATGTCTTGTCAGGGATTTTATTTGACGGAACAATGTCCGCTCCATTACTCTGATGACCAGCTTATGTTTATTTATGCATAAAGATGCCTCGGAAGACAAAAAGGAGCCCATGAACCATATGCAGCACTCGCTGGATGCGTATAACGCGTTAATGGCCTTTCTGGATGAACATCATGCAAGCTACCGCCTGATTGATCATGAATCGGAAGGTCGCACGGAAATTGTCAGCAAAATGCGAGGACATTCCATTGCAGCCGCAGCAAAGTGCATTATCATCATGATCAAGAAAGGTAAAAAAGAGAAACGATATATTTTGGGGGTTGTGCCGGGAGATGCCAAAATCGATTTAAATGCGGTAAAGCAGCTTTATAGTGGAAGTTACGCCTCTTTTGCAGACCAGAATATAGCAGAGGAGCTTTCAGGCTGCGTGTCTGGAACCATTTTACCCTTCACATTTAGCTCGGAACTGGAGTTGGTGGTGGATCCTCGACTATTGCAGTACGACGAGATTTTCTTTAACGCTGCTCGTCTCGACCGCTCCTTGGCTTTAAAGACCAGTTCTTATCTCAAAATCGCCAAACCGCGCCTTGAGGAGATTGCCTTGTATGAAGATTCCAAAAAAGTTAACGCCGAAATGGCTCATGAAGAACGAGTGGATGAGCTCTACGCGATGCGCCATTCAGCAGCTCACGTACTCGCCCAGGCCGTGCTGGAAATGTTTCCCAAAGCCAAACTAGGGGTGGGTCCAGTTATTGACGACGGTTTTTATTATGATTTTGAATTGCCCCGTACTTTGATTCCGGAAGATCTGGACATCCTTCAGAAGAAAATGGAGCACATTGTTTCTGAAGATCAAAAGTTTGTTCGGCAGGAAACGGAGAGCCAGAAGGTGCTTGAGTTTTTGAAAGCGGCTGGGCAAGCTTTTAAGGTGGAACTTGCAGAGGAATTTCTTGTCGAAGGAAAACAACTCTCCCTGTATGAAAACATTAGTAAAGACGGTCATGTGAAATTTGTGGACCTGTGTCGGGGAGGTCACACCAAGAGTACCAGGGGAATCGGCGCGTTTAAACTGAATAAAATTGCGGCGGCTTACTGGCGTGGAAAGGAAACCAACCCTCAGCTGCAACGTATTTACGGACTGTGTTTTGGGAATAAAGAGCAGCTCAATGCGCACTTGCAAATGCTGATTGAAGCCGAAAAACGTGACCACCGGAAACTTGGGAAGGAGTTGGAAATTTTTATGTTCAGTGATGAGGTGGGGGCCGGCCTGCCGCTGTGGCTACCTAATGGAGCGATTTTGGTGGAAGAACTCGAAAAGCTGGCGAAGCAGGTGGAGTTTGACGGCGATTACAAACGCGTGCGCACTCCGCACATCACCAAGGGAACGCTGTATCACAAGTCCGGGCACTTGCCTTACTACGCGGAGACCATGTTTCCACCTATGGTGATGGACGATGAGGAATACTACTTGAAGCCGATGAATTGTCCGCACCACCATCTTATTTATGCGAACAAAACACGTTCGTACCGCGATCTGCCTATTCGCCTCGCGGAATATGGACACTGCTACCGTTACGAAGACAGCGGAGCTCTATTCGGACTCATGCGTGTACGTTCCATGTGCATGAACGATGCGCACATTTACTGCACGCCGGAACAATTTGAAAGTGAGTTCATTAAAGTAATGGAGCTCTACAAAATCTATGCCAAAATTTTCGACATTAAAAAAATGGTGATGCGCCTTTCCTTGCACGACGAAGAAGGTCTTGGAAAAAAATATGTGAACGAACCGGAGCTTTGGATCCAAACGGAAGAACAAGTACGTCAGGCTATAATTAAAACAGGAATCGAGTTTGTAGAAGCTCCCGGTGAGGCTGCTTTTTATGGACCCAAGATCGACGTGGAAGTGTGGTCCGCCATTGGCCGTGAATTCACGCTAGCCACCAACCAGCTCGACTTCGCCGTACCCAAGCGCTTCAATCTTACTTATGTGGACAGCGACGGAAAAGAAAAAACTCCGCTCTGTATACATCGCGCGCCTTTGTCCACTCACGAACGCTTCATTGGATTTTTGATTGAACATTTTGCCGGCGCCTTCCCCACTTGGCTCTCGCCCGTGCAGGCCATTGTGCTCCCCGTGTCTGAGAAATTCTTGGACTATGCAAAGGAGGTGGAGGCCGCTCTCAAAGCTGCTAATGTGCGAGTGGAAATTGATGACACCGCCGAAAGTCTTGGTAAAAAAATTCGTGGCGCGGAAAAACGCAAAATTCCTTGGATGCTCGTCGTAGGTGAGCAAGAAGTCGCGGACAAAACCGTGGCCGCCCGCAATTACCACACTAAAAAGCAGGAGAGCATTGTCCTTGACGTGTTCGTCAAACAAATTGTAGAAGAAATCACGCTGCGAGCACTACCGGAGGTGTCTGAGAAGGATAAGATTTAGGCCGTAAGTGCAAATCCTTCGTTATTATTGGCAGGCTCCTCCATTCCTTCTTCTTCATGTTCCCCATGTTCGTGTTCACCGTGCACTGCATGAAGTCCATGTCCTCCATGTCCGTGGTGGGCATGCGGGTCCGTGACAAATTCATTTGCAACGGCACGTCTTCCGATTTCACTACGATATTCTTCTTGTTTTGCTTTTGTTTCCGCGAGCATTTGAGGAAGGCTGAGTTCACCCCCGGCCTCTCTGGTGGCATAATAAGCTCTATGTTCTTTTTTCATTTTTGCCATAAATGCTCTGACTACCGGCGAATGATTTTTGATCACATAATCCATATAGGCTCCTACGTATTGGAAAAGATCATTGATCCCTTTAGGAGGAAGGTTATCTCCAAAAATCCCGGGGTATTTCTGGAGCATTCCGCGTGCAAAAACTACTGCTTCCCGATCATCACTGAACTCCCCGTTGAATAGTTTCCGAAGTAAAGGCATACCTTTATCAAAATCAAGACCCTTGAGTCTATCACTCATTTGTTTCAAGTTCTCACCTGTAGTTTGGCCGCCGGCATCGAAGAACTGCTTATAGCCGAATTTGTAACGTGGTGGGGAGCTTTTCATGGCTTGGTCCGCGCGATAAAATTCACTGCCCGACTCTCGGTGCATTCGATCGTTCAAAATTCCATTCCAAACAGCTTCGGCCGCTACAAAGTCCGAAAGCGCGCGATCTCCACGAACACCCATTTGATCAAAATTTTCAGCGAGTGAGTGCAGGGTCATGGCGCGTCCTTTTGTACCGTTTTGAATAGCGGTGCTTTGTAGGGTATATCCTCCCTGTGGAGATCTGCGTAGCAATTCTTCCAAGGTTTTACTTGTGGCATACCCGGCAAAAGCCGTGAAGTAGTCATGATCCAAGCGAATACCTTGCGTGAGCGCCTTTTGCAGACGCTGTTGTACTTTATCGAGGTACATCACATAGCTGTGATACCAATAGTAATGATGGTCATAGGACATTTTGGACCACTCTTCCACGTCTTCCAAGGTAGGCCTATCCGCACGGGAAGTGGGTGAGGCAAAGATTTCAATGGCAGGGTACTGATTATTCTTTCCCGTATAGTCCGAGCCACGTTCCAAGGCCATGAGTCCGTTTCCAATACCTTGGATAATGAAGTAAAGCACGTCTTCCGCATCCAACTTACCTTGGGCAATGGCATAATCGAGAATGGCTTCATATTCATTCGGGTCGGCTTCAGAGAAATGCTTCCCTGCTTTGCGATCTTTGAGATACTCATCCAAAATACTTTGGATCTTTCCCCTTAACCCCTCTTTATCCTCAGAAAGTTCTCCCAAGGTCTTCATCTTACTTGCCTTTTCACTTTCAATACCCGAGGCATTTTGAGTCACCCAATTTCGATGAACTTCAGGGTCCTGAAAGATTGCATTGATTGCTTTTCGAAGCTGTTCTTGAGAAAGAGACCTTTTTTCCAAGTGCCAATGTTTGCTCACCGGAACTGAAACTTGGTTTTGCCATTTATTGAGCTGCTTAAAGAACCCTTCATCGTCATAAAAGCGCATACGTCCTTTCTTAGCCAAAAGCTCCACCACTCCACGGAATTCAAAGCGGTTATTGGTTTCATGCATACGATGGAACAGATGTTCTATAGAGGCATGTTCGTGGTGCTTCATCCAGTTTTGGTAGTCTTCAATTTCCGCGTGCTCACGATGGATGTCCATCGCGCCTGAAATTTCTGTGATTGGCTTGAGAAGTTCCGGAGGATTTGTGACTTTCTCCAAAGGTTTGAAAACTTCACGGCCAAAAATACCCGCCTTGCGTCCCGTATCACGTTTATAACTGCGCTCAAAAAGTTCGGAAATCGTATGAGCCATTTCATCCCAAGTCCCCTTAGGTGGCAACCACATAAGATGATACTTAGGATCCCTCGGCTTGCCCGCGAGCTCTAATTGGTAAGCACGAACTTTTTGTAACATTCCGGGTAGGACCGTGTCATAGTAGGCCTCTGCATCTTTGATCTCCAACTCGGCTCGGTCCAAAGATTCATTGAGACGGAAAACCATGTGACGTTTTTCTTCTTCCGAAAAAGGCATCTGTCTGATGAAATCAATTTGACCTCTTAGACCGCTTGGAAGTGGAAGACTTTTCCCCGCACGCTGCGCCGTTACAAGCACTTCATCGCTATCAAAAGCAAGATCAAAAGCTGCCCGTACGTTTTTGTTTTTTCCTAGTTCAGCCAAGGTGCTTTTGAGCCCCTCCAATTCTTTAAGCCTCGCAGCTTTTTCAGCAGATACTTCTCCGTCGTCTCCATCCGGTATAGCATCAGCTTTTGCTTGAAGCTCAGCTATCAAATCACGCAAGGGCGCCTCCACTTGTTCAATCTGCTTGTTGACCTTTGCGTTGAATCCACCGGTGATTTTTTCATTTTTCAGTCTTTCGAGCCTTTCAAATTTTTGAGTGAGTTTATCCACATCAAGTTCATGGCTTGCGCCTGCGAGGGCAAGCTCGTAAGAGTCTTCCAAAGTCCCTAAATAACCCCACCATTCGCGGAGAGTTCCAAAAACTTTTGAAGCCTGCGGCTCCGTGGGCTCATCGGACTCGGGGAAATTACGGGAATTACTATCAAACTCGGGGAGCTCGCCAATAACTTTCTCCACATTATCGCAATATTCAACCCAACCCTCTTTCACTCCTTCATATCCTCGGGGCGTTTCGGTCTGCCATTGATCTTTTAAATGGGAAAGGCGACGTTGAAAATCACGTTTAACTCGGTCCATCACTACTTTTAAGGCTTCCTTTCTAGCCAGCACTAGGCGGCTTGTCAGGTCATCGATGTCGCGCATTACCGTACGCGTATTCACAACGACGCTTCCCTCCATTTTTCCTTGTAAACTCGCCCAGTCAATACCCAAATTCATGGATTGCCAGTGCTCCATGGGGGCTATCTCTTGGTAGAATCTACGGTAGGTTTCTCCAAATTCCGGATTTTCGGCCAAGAATTTTGGATCTTCTAAGTTTTTCTTCTGGCTAACCAGGGAATTAATTACAGACTGAATAGAATTGTAGTGACTCAAAAGTCGAATCCATTCTTCTTGTATTTCCGTTTCTTCATTGGGTTGGTGCTCCTCTCTTTCCGGCACCATTTCCTGCATCTCCTCGAAGAGCTTGGATTTTTGTTTTTCTGCTTCCTTACGATTGGTCGGCATTTTTACCACCTCCACTCCTCCACCTGGAACAGCGTCCTCACCTGCTTGGCCCGGAGGATTTGCAAAAACACGGAGCGACTCTCCGAGGAAGAGTTTTTTTTGATTTTCCCGATAATGGCTGTTGAATCCGTGGATCAGCATAGCCTTGGGGTAAGTGATGCTGCTCCTAATGGGAGCGAGAGGAGGGAGTATCTCAGTGTTTCACTCGGCTGTGCCGAGTACTGAGCGGACTCTCGCCTCACAATCACCTGCCTTGAAGGCGGATTGCGACCGTAGGAGGTGGATTGTAACATCATTTTTTATTTTTGTAAAGTCTGTGGTTTTAGGATCATGGAACGGCCGGACCTGCGGGGGCGGCAGGGGCAGGTGGCGGTACCGGACCTGCGGGAGCAGGAGGAGGAACCGGTGATGCTGCGGGGGCGGCGGGTGGTAATCCATTCACACGAGTTGTAAGTGCAGCCAATTCGTCGGTGAGTGCTTGCATGGAAGCTTTGGGCACAGATTCTTGCGCAGACGTAAGAGCCTCATGGGCTGCCTGAATTTGAGCGGGAGTCGCTCCGGCTGCTCCCGCGGCCGCGAGAGCATTTGTAAGTGCATCCAAGTGATTTCGAGCTTCCGTAACCATAGGACTGGGCAACTGAGTGGTTTCAGGAAGGGCACCACCGGTAGGTGTACCGGGGGTAACGGTTCTGAGTCTTCCCACGCCTCTTTTAATTCGGCCGAACTCACCCTCCAAACTCTTTTCCAAATCTTCGTCTGGTTTTCCAACCATGCCTTGGAACTCTCTAAGTGCCGTTTGACGTTGGTAGGGTTCCGACTTGGGATTTGCGAATATTTTCTGAATGCGTTGCATTTCTTTAGAATTTGACTCTTTGTCGTGGGCCAGATAAATGGACGACATTCTTGATGCGAGGTCTGCCATTTGTGCCGCGTCAATTTTACCTTCTGTAGTAGACCCCAGAATCCTATTTATCTCTTCAGCATTCTGACGAGGATCGGCAGTACCACCTCTTTGATTTCCCAAAAGCAACTTGGCGATCGGGTTACTGTCAGCAAGTTTTTGCATTTGTGCCTGAGCGGGTTCGCCATATTCAATTCGGCGGAGACCTGAATCAGCCAAGCCCTTAAGAGCGGCAAAAGAGGTAGTCTGTGCTTGACCGTCCTTGTACCCAACCACAACAGAAGGGATCAGAAGAGATGATTTTACGGCAGCATCGCGGATACGATTGCCAAAGCCTTTGATGGCTTCGGTGGCAAAGCTGGCATAAGTATCGTTGGCGGCGGCGAAGACTCCGGTCCATACTATAATAATGCTCGCCAGGGCGATTATGAATTGAGGGAGGTCGTCGATTCCGTTTACAAGGAATTCGGTGGACATCACTTGGTTGGCCTGGAAACCGCTGCCTAAGGCGGCGTTACCGGTGAGCCCGTCCCAGGCGGCAATCATGATGTAACCGAGACTCATGGTGAGCCCGATGATCACGGGAGCCATAAGGTGTTTAACTATTTTTTTAGCAAAATCACCTCCCCCTCCAAGCCATTCTTTAATTTGGGGGACCACATAAACCAGAACTATTAGTGGAGAGAGCGCCAAAGCGATCCACAGCACCACTAAACGTGTGAGCAGTACAATGCCAAGTACCAAATAGCTGGTTGCGAAAACCAGATACATTATCAAGGCAAACAGAATACTAATGGTGAGGTCGGAGAAACTTGTGATGCCTTCGGGTTTGAGCACGGAAAGGTTGCTGAGGCCTCCCATATTTACTGCCATTATCAAACCAATATTATTGGCATTGAGATTTGTGAAATACTTGGCAGCCAGAAGTCCATCGAGTTCTCTGTAAGTACCCTCATCATCTTCCTCACAGAAAAGACGGGTGTAAATAGGAATGTTGTCCTTATCAATGCCTGTGTTGTAATAAGTTGGTACGCCCGACTCAGTCGCTGGTTTATAACAGACCTGCGCCTGAAACTCATCTTTAACCGCACTGAAATTATAAAGAGTTTCGTCGCTGGCGGCGAGTTCAGGTAGCGCAAATGCTGCCGTGGTGGCTACATTCACCAGGTCCAAGGCCACTTTCCCGGCAATAAAAGTGAAATTCACCAGCACTAGCCCAAGAACGATCTTTGGTAAAGCGGTTTTGAGGGCAAGTTCTCCTTCGCCTCCTCCAAGCCCAAGTACATTGTAAAAAGCAACCACCAGAAGCACGAGCACAAATCCAATGTTCACAAGGTCACGCACAGGAATCCAAATACCCTTTAGACGTTCTTCCATACCGGGCCCCAGAATGAGGTCCGTGTCCATCAGGTCTCCTATGATAAGAAGGAAAGGCCAGAGTAGGGCGTTTAAGAAATTCATCATAATGGACAAAAGCTCTGCGATCTTCTTTTCCACGTCTTCCCCTGCATCTGTGACTGTGGGGGGAGCTGCATGAGCCAATCCGGGAAGAACAAAAGCAGCCAGCACAGCAACGAGCATCAACATGCAGGTTTTGCTTTGAGCGAAACGCAACAGGGTTCTGGCGATGGTCTTCATTAATTGCTTCATGAAAAGAGGGTGACAAATAGGGTTGATCCGGTAAGGGCTGCTACAAAACCACCGGCAATTCCGGCGACGGCTCCCACTCCTTTTGCAAGCGTTTTTTGGCTGGCGGTAAAGCCGGCTTTCTTGGTTTCCTCTACATTTTCTGTTTGTTCTTGGACTACTTTTCGTCTTTTTTTGGAGTCTTCAATCCGTTTACTTTCACGAGTTTGGGCGTCTTGAAGAGCCTGGCTTTGGCGCGCGAAGTGCGCCGCCATAGCAGCTTTGGCCGCCACAACATTGACACCTCCGGCAACACTTCCGGCAAGACCGGCTAAAGGTTGAGCCATGCTCATTCCCGCAAATGCGGCGGCCTCCTTGGCACGCTGATCCACAGATATATGACCCGCCGCCCCTTGTGCGGCCAGCACGGCGAATCCTGTCCCCATTGCAAGCCCCAAACCTGCGTCGTTTTTCTGTGTGGGAAACTGCAAAGTGCTGTCCAATTGTGCTTCTCCGTATTCTTCAGGCAATTGCGTTTCGGGAATGTTCTTTTTTCCTCCTTTCGCGTTAATTCGTTCATATGCCAAAGGTATCGTGGCCGGTTGATCCATGTCTACTTCCATTGCAAACCTCATGCCATTTTCGTCTTGGACAATTTCAGATTGATAAAAATTTCGGACTACTTCCACGTGGACCACCCCCTTCTTCAAGGAAGCATTTTCCACTTTCCATAATTCTTTTTCGGACCCATTAGGAGATTTGAAATTTTCTTGAAGCGTCGCTACCACGTGAAGCAACAATTGTTCGGCGAGTACTTCGTTTAAATCTGTGGTCGTACTGCGAAAGGTGGGCGAAAGTACTTGGTATTCTGTAGGTACAGCGGTTTTAGCCTCTTTGGGGGTCAAAAATTTATCAAAAGTTTTTCCGCCATCAGTACTCACGAGCAGAAGTTGCCCGCGTTTGGCCAAGCCCTTCAGTTCTTCCGTATTCACAAGTTTTAACAAATCTTGTTCAACTTTATTTTGTAGATAAATGCTGAAATGCTGAGTTCTATCTTCCGCGGACCATTGATAAAGTATGTTTTTATTTTCTTCGCTCCAGGTGGCATACGCTTCAGCGTAGCCCGGTTCAAGTTGCACGCTTTCCCCTCGCACTACGCGTTCCATCTGTTCCCGGAATTGATTTTGTGTGTCTAAAAACATATTTATTCAGCGTGATATTCAAAATAAGGAAGTGTTGGGTACTCCAGTTTTTTGGCTTCCGCTTCTTCGCGAGCCTTATCAATAAATGCTCGTTGCCCCACCCATTCGGGTTCTTTCGCTCCGGAGTCTCCATGCACGAGTGAGAATCGAGCCGCCCAGTCGGCCATTTTGGCCTCCAAGACGTCTTTTTTGTCCCACAGCGGTTGAAGTTCCTGAGGAAGATCTTCTTTTTTCTCAATTCCGACGTCCTTCAAAGTGATCGGCACCTTTGGGTCCAAAGTTTTAGCCTTTTTAGCCTTATAAACTTGCACAATGCGTTCTGCATAATCCGCGTAGAAATGCGCCTCGAGCCAGTAATTGTTGAGTTCGGTTTTAAGGGCATCTTTGTAGGTTGCCATTTTGTCATCTTTTTCTTCGTTTTCATCTTTCACTAGGGCGGAACCCATTTCGGTCGGAGCCGGCACAAGACCTCCGTGACCGTGGGATATTTGTAATCCAGCTCCTACTTCAGCAACTCCAATCCAGAATGCAGGGTTGAGGGGAATATCCAGAGGATCAGAAAGGCCCATGGCAACGTTGGCAAAAATGGTGAGTGCTCCATTCACCGTGAGCAGGGCTGACCCCATGCCCTTCCCCGTAAGCAGTTCACGTGCACGATTTTTATGTCCATAAGTTCGATGACTGAAGTAATCTGCGCTTTCCACTATTTTTGCGCTTACCTCAGCTTGCGTTTTTTTCATCCCCTGAGAATTGATGCGATCTCGCACCGCTTTCAATGGGGTAAGTTCTTCTCTGAATTTCTTGGGTGTTAGCTCCAACTTAGCAATTTTTTTATCCAAAACTGCGGTGGCCGCAAGTACGGTGAGATATCCCGCCGCCACCATGCTGGTTACAAACGCTCCAAAGTTGGGAAAGTTTTCTTCTTCGGCCATTTTGCGTATGAGTTCTATTCGGTTTGCCTTGCTGAGTGTAGTCATCACCAGCATCATTTGACTTTGTTTCATCGTGTCCGGATCGCTACCTAAGCTTTTAACTTCGCTTACAAGAAGTGCCCAGTCTTTTTCTTCCAGACTTTCGTTCTTGGAATTTTTTCTTAATATTTCATAAAAGTCCGGCCTGAACGTTCGGCCGACCGATTCCAAATAACTGTCTTGTAAATCTTCACGCAAGGATTGGAAAACCATGTATTGGATGTCCATGTTTTCGATCCATCCCACGACTTTTTGGAGTCGAGCAAGTTCTATGTCGGTCGAAACGGTAGGCACGCCACCAGGATCCATGGTTGCCGTTTCAATTCCCAGGGCCGCTCTTTCTTGAATGGATTTGAAAACCGCTGCTTGCACATCTCGCATGTGTTGTTTATCCACGTCGTCCAGTCCACCGAGTTGTGCATCAATGATTTTCTTGATTTCCGCATTCACTTGTCCGGTTTTATTGATCAGAACCGCAGTTAACCGATTCTCAGCAGCACTACCGGGACCAAATCGTTGTTCACGAACTGACCAGCCTATACGTGCTTCGAGCGTAGTTTCAATCGTTTGAATAGCTTCGGCTTTTTGAGTTTCGAGCTCTTTGTCGAAGGCTTCTTTTGGATCGTATTTTGGTGTTTCTGCCATAAAATTTAATTAAGACGAAGGACACGAATAAGTGCGTCGAGGAAGGAGAGTTGTTTTCCTTCCTGTTCAGGTAACTGGGTCACCAAGTATTGGCGTAAAAGACCAGGATTCGTGCCCATGAGTGGAATTATCACTTCCGGGTGTGTCTTTCGATTGGTCATAAGGTGAAGCTCATCGGTGTGCGGAGGGTGATGGAGTATCGCAAAAGCTCGAAGACCGCTGTAAGGCATGCGTAGCACACCAAACTTCACTCCATAAGGTGAAAAAATCACTTCCACGGCCTTGGGGTTTTTGCCATGCTCGAGAATGAGCACCAGGGGCAGAACCGCAAAAAGCACCATCATCGTGATGGAAGCGGTCCAATAGGCATAAGCAATAAGTCCACCACTCACGAGAATCAGAAGTGTAAACCAGAGCCATCCGCGCTGATAGCGAAGGTATTCAGGAGCAATCCATCCGAAAATCGCTTCATCGAATGCTGCAGCGGGGACCGGATTTTTATCCTTTTCTTTTGCCATACGTGATTTGTTTTTATTTTTATCTAATTATTTTAGCACAAAATCAGGTTTATTACAACCCGTGGAACGAGCTTTGTTTACGGGCTGGCGTGCCGGGGCCGGACCGGTCCGGGACTTTCAGGTCAGGCTGCCGTACCAGTGCGGGGAATTTTGCACATTTGCACAATAGGACTGTGTGGAATTTCAGGAATTTTTCAGGAAAAATTCAGGTTTTTGTAAAGGTCGGTGGTTTACCATCAGGTTTGTCGGTGTTGACGAGGGCCCGGGATTGGCATCCGTCGCTAGGATCGTCAACCTAAGCGACCGGGGTTCGACTCCCCGCGGGTCCACCACTGACAAAAAAAGACCCTCTGTGTGAGGGTCTTTTTTTCGAGATGGTTCTCATCGCTAGGATCGTCGGAGTAATTTTATACTCAGCCACGAACTTTGTCCACGCTTACACCTTCCTCGTGTAAGGGAGCAGGGCCATTTCACGAGCACGTTTGATGCCTTGTGAAAGCTGTTTTTGTTGCTTGAGACTCACACCGGTGTAGTAGCGAGGAACAATGCGACCAAACACGGAGAGGTACGCACGGAGCGTAGCGATGTCTTTGTAGTCAATGAACGTCGGAAGCACCGGTCGAGGTGTTTTCTGAACTTTTACTTTTTTAGTCATTGGGTCGGTTTAAATTAAAACGGGAAGACTCGGCTTCGCCGAGGATTAAAACATATTGTCGTCATCGATGCTGGCCGTGAGATCTCCGGAGGCAGCGGGGGCGGAACCTTCATCGGCGATTTCTTCCACGCCTTCGACAGGTCCGCTGGCTACTTCTTGTCCTTCACCAGCTTCAGGGACATATTCGTTCCCCTCTCCGTCATCTTTGCGCTTTTCAAGAATAATCATATCTTGGAGCACGATTTCGGTGCGGAAACGTCGGGTTCCGTCTTCCATGTCCCAGCTTCGAGTTTTGAGGTAGCCCTCAACGTACACGAGCATCCCCTTGCGGAGATGGTCACGGCAAATTTCAGCGAGCTTAGCCCAAGCCACACATTCGTGGAATTCGGCAGAGCTGCGTTTTTCGCGGCTAGAAGTGGTCCATTGGCGGTTTGTAGCCAAACCAAGGGTCACAATAGACTGACCACTCGTGGTGGTCTTGAGCTCGGGATCTCGGGTGAGATTTCCGATGAGAATCACTTTGTTTACGCTTCGCATAAAAGTGGATAAGGTTAATATTAAATCACTCGGCTCTGCCGAGGGTTAAAGGTCTTTGTCCTCAATGATCGCCTTGAGCGATGCATCGAGCTTGCCTGTTTCTTGAGGGGCTTCCTTCGCCGCACTGCGGGTCTGGCTACGCACTTTCTTTGAGAGTTCTTCTGCAGGGCTGCTGAGTTTGGCCGCTTTGCCGGTAGTCGCGAGTTGATCGTAACGCATCATCACGTAGTCGTTGGGCATCTTCACGGCCATATAACGCAAAACTCCCGTTTGCAGGCGGAGGTCTTTTTGAATTTCAGGAAGTCCTTCCGGCTCCCCGACAAAATCGTAAACCGCATAGTAAGCCTTGCTGTTTCCCTTGATCGAATAGGACATTTCACGCATTCCCCAAAGATCCTCGTCCACAATGTCGTAGCCATTTTCCGTGACAATCCCTTTGATTTCTTTCAGATTTTTCTCGATCTCTTTGTCCGTTTGCTTGGGACTAAGGATCACCATAAGTTCATATTTCATCTGTTTGGATAGGTTACCTCAGGGCTACCGTAGACCCGGAGGACAAGATAAAAGCACGCGGAGATTAACATGGGTTTTGGCTGGAGGCAAGCGATTTTAATTGATCACGGGAGAACAGTAGTCGGTACCTGCCACATAAATTTCCGGCATGTAATAGCCCTCACAGCGTTCCTTCGTCCAGGTGTAGAGAAGTTCATCTGCAACTCCGGCAAATGGGTAAACGTAGCGAATCAAAGCGCCCTCGCCGCTCCCCGCCCCATTGTCATCCGCAAGGTCGAGGACCAATTGCTGTTCTTCCAGGTAAAAACCAACAGGGTTAAAATCGTCTTCCGGAACTTGGAAGAAGATTTCCCAGTCTGTTTGCGGGCGTTTCACTAAAACTCCGGACCAAGCGATGTTTCCTTCTTTCTCCCAATCACGGACAGACACAAGACCGGTATACGTATTTGGCTGGCTCACCATTGCAAACGTGAGGTCTCCAATAGAATAAAAGTCCGTCACTTGATCCGGATGAAAATTGGTCAAGGGGGCTTCAGATACCCTCCATTCCACCTCCTCCACCGACCAATAAGAAAGTCCCGTATAACCGTCCTCAAAGTAGGAATTGAAATCAATGGTTTGCTTGGTCGTTTCTAGCGTGACGCAAGCGGATAAAAACAGTGCGAGAAGGAGAAATGTTGCAATAGTTTTCATAAAAGTATGCTACAGACGCTCAGTCTATCATGTGGTAAGCGGCGTAGGAAGGTTTAGAAAATCCTCGTGTGAAGTTCGTTTAAGAACTCGCCGGGGGTCAATATGGCGAGGCCTGTTTTTTCTGCGACGGTTTTATCTTTTATGAAATCCCTCAAGTCCAGAGTGATAAGGTAATGAGCGCGGGCCGCTTTTGCCCCAATTAGAATTTTTATATCTTTCGGGTCTTTAATCCAAGCACTGGCTCCTTTTGGCATGGCTTTGTCAGAGGTTTTTACTTGTTTAAGTTTTGACGTCTTTAACAGACTCCTGAATATGGGCTTTAAGTAAGCGTACTTTCGCTCCAAAACATCCATTACCTCCTCTTCGACTTGGTTTGAGATGAAAACTTCTAAAATTTCCTCCTGGGAAAGAGCTAAAATTTGAGAAGAAGCACCTGTTTTTGAATGGAGGGCGGCGATAATCACACTGCTATCCAAAAAAATTCTCATTTCTTAGGCGTTGTGACGGATTTCATCAAGGTCCGCGAGCATCTCTTCCAGAGTAACTCCTTTTTCTTTTAAGAGGGTTGAGCTTTGTTGCAAAAGTTCGAGTGTTTTTAAACGCTTGGGGATAACTAGGAATCCCTTTTTACCCCAGGATAGAACCGTAAGGACATCATTTTCGTCAATTCCCAATTCCTCTCGAACCCCTACTGGGATAGTGAATTGTCCTTTTTTCCGTAAAATAGTGGTTGTGTTCATTTTTCCGAAAGTTGGAAATAAAGTTGGAATTTCTGAATTTATTATACACTCGCTCAGATGCGAACGCAAATAGTTTAAAATAAAATCTTCAGTAGCCATTCCGTCCCTCTCGGCCCCCAGAGTTTTTTTCCTTTTTCATCAAGCACGGGCAATGGGTAGAGTTTGGAGGTTTGGCGGCCCACGGTGAAGGGCGTCCCGTACTTGCCGCAGAGGAATTCTTCGTCGTTTTCGCCGGGTGAGGCTTGGTCTCCGATGACCAAAATAGTGCGCAGAGGAATCTTGAGATGTTTTGCCCAACGGGCTACGGCTTTGCCTTTGCCGCTTCGGCTCGGAATGATAAGATCGCCGACACCGGCGTCCTGAACGAGCAAATCCTTTTCGATGCCCATTTTTTTGAAGAGCCGCATAAGCTGTTTGGCGGTGTGACGGGAAACTATTCGGGCAATGCGTGGAAAAATGTAAATCCAGTCGTGAAAACGGACAACCATGGAATGTTCTTTAATAAAAATTTGTACGTGCCAACCGAGTTTGTTTTTGATGAAAGCTTCGAGAGCATCTTGCGTGATGACAGCATCGGGCCACGTGACGTTGAAAAATTTTTCGTAGTCTTTTTTACGTGGATTGTAGGTGTAGCCGGCACCTCCGTTCTCGGCCAAAATGTGCCAACGTTTTTGCTGCAATTCCGGATTTTTTGCGTATTTAAAAATATGAAGCAGCTTGCCTTTAATGTGTTCGATAGAGCGGCCCGTGCAAAAAGCCAGCGGCACGGCGGGCGGCAAATTATTGAGGGCCGCGCAGAGCGTTCCGGGGATAAGCCATCGGGACAGTTCGGTCAGCGTCCCATCGATGTCAAAAACAACGGCTTTATATTTGCGCTTCATGGCGGCGTGAGTAGCCTTTTCTTGAGCGATGGAGAGAAATTTCATCGCAGGCATTCTAACTTATTTCCCCAAGAGCACAAACGTAAGCTTTCCTATTTTTTCAAAATCCACTAAAGTTCCGGCGTGCTCCTGTAGTTCAACGGATAGAACAGATCCGTCCTAAGGATAAAATGGAGGTTCAATTCCTCCCGGGGGCACCAGAGATTGCTAAAACCTCCTTCAACAATCTTTCGAACTTCGTATAGCCGGCAGCAGCATTGAAGTGGCCTGCGTTGGGAATGAAAGTGAGGCTTACTCCCAGCTGCTTCGCGAGCTGTTCGCCATTTCCAATACAGACGTAAGGATCGTTGTCGGAGTGAAATACAAGGAATTGAGCTGCCTTCGTTCGAATAGCGTCCCAATCGAAGTTAAATCCGCTGAATTTTTCATCTCCTTCGTAGAACTTGATCGGACGAACTCCGATAGTTGCACCCACAAAGATGGCTGCTTTGACTTTCTTCTGGAGGCGCTCAAGCACTCGCAACAAAAATAGGCCTCCAAGGCTGTGACCAATGAGGATGGAGTCTGCGTTGATTTTGTCTTCGTAGGCTTTCAGAACCTCCAACCACGATTCAAGCGATTGACCTTCGGGTGTCGGGAAAGCTGGAACGGAAACCGAATGGCCTTTTGCTTCCAGTTCAGTTTTCAGCCAAGGGAACCAGCCCTCTTCTGGACGTCCTCCTGTGCCGTGAAAAATAAGGATGTTGCTCATGGGTGAATCCTATAATAATTCCGCCACCACTAACAATAGCTCAGCGATTGACTATGCAGTTTGGCCAAGCTCGTGTTTAATTTCTTGATTCTTTATAAGGCTAAGAGTGGCTATTGTCATAATTCGTCAAGTCATTCCTGCTTGACGGTGAGTGGGGCCTCACCTATGATGTGAGCACATACTCACCCACGCCCATGATTACCGATAAACAACAAGCCGTTCTTCAGTTCATTGAAGATTATCAAATGAAGTTCGGGAAATCTCCTACGCTTCGCGAAATGCGTGAACACTTTGGCGTGAGTAGTGACAACAGTATTTTGAAGCATTTGAAGGCCTTGGAGGAAAAAGGCTACATCAACAAGGACGACACTCCTCGCGGGATTGGACTCTTAAAGATCGTGAAAGATAAATTGGAAACGGTTTCCAATGTGAGTCGGATTCCTCTTCTGGGCATGATTCCTGCCGGAGGTCCCGTACTTAGTGAAGAGCACGTGTTGGATTATTTTGAAGTGGGGAACAATCTTCTTAAAAAGCCTCAGGGTTCTTTCGCCTTGAAAGTAAGTGGGCTTTCTATGATTAACGCCGGGATTTTGGAAGGTGATTTTGTGATTGCAACCCGAGAAATCACTCCTAAAGATGGGGATGTGGTGGTGGCATTAGTAGATGGGAAGAATACCGTAAAAAGATATCGCGTTGGAAAGGCTAATTCGGCTTCATCAAGAAAAGTGTGGCTCGAAGCAGCAAACCCTGATTACTCTGATATTCACCCGGATGAATATCTTGAAATTCAAGGCGTGGTCACGGCCGTGATACGCATGTACTAACCCTCGATGAAATCGAGTGTATTCCTGTCTGTTTTCACTATTCTCTAAATTCCACTCTATGTTTGCACGAAAAACCCGTAAAAAGTTTCACGTCTCTACCTCCCGCGTTTATATGGTCGGGAGAAGAAGCTTGTTAACCAAAATGCTCCACTCTCTACTTCCCTACACCCAAAAAGGTGGCTACCGACTGAGCCCAACCAGCGCTCTAATGGCCCTTTAGTGAAATTCTCTTTTCCTGTTTTTTTCTTTTCGTGAATTTACTCACCTGGGAGCGAATGAACTTGGATCGTGATCCTCATTCATTCTTCCTCTATCTTCATGGTTCATAAATCCACGAAAAGAACCATGAAAAGAGAATTTGAATTCCTTTATGTGTTTTCCTTGTGGGCTGGTGAAGCACTTAAACCTAAAAGGAAGCGAGGAAAAGATCATGTATCTTTTCCGAAGTGCTCCTGTGCTGAGACAGCCCACAAGGAAAAGGGAGAAAAAGGGATTCACAAGCTATGCTCTCTAAAGTTTAGGGTTCAGAAGCACAAATTCCATGCGGTCTTCAGGCAAACTGCTGCGACTGCTGA
This sequence comes from Candidatus Altimarinota bacterium, assembly GCA_041645035.1. Classification (GTDB taxonomy): domain Bacteria; phylum Patescibacteriota; class Gracilibacteria; order UBA1369; family 2-02-FULL-48-14; genus 2-02-FULL-48-14. The sequence continues at coordinate 56,665 of JBAZQU010000004.1, forward strand.
GAGAGTATTTGTCTATAGGCTCAACAGTTGTTTTGCCCATTGCCTTCAAAAATTCCGATGCTCCACCAATGTTGAGTTTGGTCTCCGTTGCTGCGTAGAGCATTGGAATAACTACTCGAGGTTCGATAGCTTCCACTACTTTTTGGGCGGTCTTCCCATCAAGTACTTCTGCGCCTCCCACAGGCACCATAAGCACGTCCACTTCTCCAATTTGATCGATAATTTCCTCTGATAACTCGTGGGCCAAATAACTGAGATGGCAAATTTTGATCCCGTCGAGCGCAAAAATGAAAATGTTAAAACTTTCTCCTAGCGGGCAAATGGATTCAATGGCCACGTTTGAAACTTCAAATTCCCCTGACCAATCAAGCACTTTAGGATTTCCGTCCACCTTCGCAATGGTTCCTTCCCCACTTAAGGACACAATATTTGCCTTTAGTGCGGGGAGTTTGGGGCCCAACCCTTCAAAAGGATCTGTCACAATAGTGGCATCCTTGCCTTTAATAGTGAAACAGGAGTGTCCGTGCCAAATGATGTCCATAGAATTTTTTGTTAGGCGCCTGGCGGCGTAATTGCGCGTATTCTAACAAAGCTTGCGCGGCGTGCCTAGTCCATGAAATAGTAGAGGCGATTTCAACCTTAAAGCCCTTCCCTATGTCTAAAATCATTCGTGTTCACGCCCGCGAAGTTCTGGATTCCCGTGGGAATCCTACGGTGGAAGCCGAGGTGACAACGGAAAAGGGTTTTGGGCGTGCAATAGTTCCAAGCGGTGCTTCTACCGGAGAAAATGAAGCCTGTGAACTTCGGGACGGGGGCGGCAGATATGGAGGAAAAGGCGTGCTCAAAGCAGTCGGAAATGTTGAGAAAGAAATCGCACCTGCCATTTTGGGCATGGATTCCATGGATCAAGCGGCTGTGGATCGCAAAATGATTGCACTGGATGGGACTGAAACTAAAAACCGCCTGGGCGCCAATGCTATTTTGGCTGTGTCACTCGCGGTAGCTCAAGCAGCAGCAGACGAAAAAGGAATGATGCTCTGGCAATATCTCAATCCAAACGCCACCTTGCTCCCCGTTCCTATGATGAATCTTATCAATGGAGGTGCGCATGCCGACAGCAGCGTGGACTTCCAGGAATTCATGGTGATGCCGTTTGGCGCGCCTTCTTTCAAAGAAGCATTGCGTTGGGGAGTTGAAATTTTTCATGCACTTAAAAAAGTTCTGCAACAAGCGGGCCATGCCACCGGCGTGGGCGACGAAGGGGGTTTCGCTCCGAATTTTAAGACGAATGAAGAGCCACTTGAGTATCTTTTAAAAGCTATTGAAGTTGCAGGCTATCAAGCGGGCAAACAGGTTGGAATCGCCCTGGACCCTGCGGTAAGCGGCCTTTTGGTTGACGGGAAATATGTGTTTAAAAAAAGTGGCGCCGACAGCAAGAGTACCGATGAAATGATTGACTTGTGGGAAAGTTGGATTTCAAAATATCCTATCGTGTCTTTGGAAGACGGACTTGGAGAAAATGATTGGGCCGGCTGGAAAAAACTCACCGAAAGAATTGGCAGCCGCGTTCAATTGGTGGGAGACGATCTTTTAGTCACCAATACCAAGTTTTTGAAACGTGCCATTGAAGAAAAATGTGGAAATTCTATTCTGGTAAAAGTGAACCAAATCGGATCCTTAACAGAAGCACTTGAGACTATTCAAATGGCTAAAGCTGCGGGTTGGAGCTGCGTGACTTCACACCGAAGTGGAGAAACGGAAGACGTCAGCATCGCGGATATCGCCGTGGCTATGGAAACCGGACAAATCAAGACCGGTTCAGCCAGTCGCACCGATCGCATCGCGAAATATAACCAACTGCTTCGCATTGAAGATGCGTTAGGAGGAAAGGCGCGATTCGTGAATCCATTCGTGCGTTAACAGGAACAGATTCGACTTCTTCGAATAATCAAAAACCGACTTTTCTCTCGAGCCATCAGACGCTATTTACGGAGCGCTGGACTTCATAGTGAGGGAAAGGTCGGTTTCGTGAATGGTGACGAACTCCATTCTGTTTTTGTTTTTCATCTGCCTTACTTTGGTCGAGTTTATGGCCGGACCGGGGCTGTCCTTGGCGTGGATACAAGTCACTGTGCCGAAGCAGGGAGTGAAAGCGAGAACCACAGAACGATGGTGAGAGTCTGTCTCTCGTGGGTGATCTAGTCGAGACCACCAGAATAAAGCAGAGCCGTTTAAGGTGAAGTAACTTTTTGTTTTTGTCTTAGTTTTGAAAGGTCGAGTGAAACGTTGCTTATTCTGCGACGGTGCATTTTTGTTAGCACTGTCGTGCTTGGCGTTTCAAATCAATATACGCAAAGGACTTTAAGCTTTCAAGTTTCTGCCGTGGACGGATGTAGAAAATTGTTTCAGCTTGATCTATTTTAATCTGAAAGTGTTTTTCAATTTCCTTGCTAAAAAACTTTTTTTAATTCATAATTCCGGCACTTTACATTCCTATGACCACCTTTTCTCTCTTCGATATAGCTGGTCCAATCATGGTGGGCCCTTCCAGTTCTCATACTGCCGGGGCGGCTAAAATAGGTCAATTTGCGCGTGCGATTTTTGATGCCACTCCTACTAAAGTACACTTTTTGCTGCATGGATCTTTTGGAAAAGTTTATAAGGGACACGCCACAGACCGAGCACTCCTTGGAGGCGTGATGAAATTTTCTCCTGATGATGCACATATTAAAGAATCTTTTGAAATCGCGGATGAGGAAGGATTGAAATATGAATTTGAACCCGGAGATTTAGGTGCCGGACATCATCCGAATTCCGTTCGTATTACTCTGGAAAACAAAGACAGGAAAACGGTGGTGGTTGGTTCTTCTATTGGAGGCGGGAATGTTGTAATCAATCAAATCAACGGCTTTGACGTGCACTTGACGGGGAACAGCGCGGAACAATACTTCACGCTGGTCGTGGAGAATGAGAACAGGCCGGGAATGCTCGCAAAAGTCACGGGATTTCTGGGGGAAAAGGGTATTCGCATTGTGAATATGCAAAGTTGTTATTTGGCTTTTGAAAATAAAGTGCTCAGCGTACTCAGCCTCGAAAAAGATTTGAGTCTTAAGGAGATTTTAGCTCTCGAAAAAGAAGAGGGCATTTTATTTGTTCGTGCTTTGGAAAAACTTTCTTAACCTTCTTGAATGGCTGCTTCGTATATTTTTCACAACGCAAAAGAGCTGCTTGAACGCTGCCATGAGCATGAAGTGCCGATTTGGAAAGTGATGCTCAATTATGAAAAACAATTTTCTGATCGACCGGAGGAGGAAATTCTGAAAATGCTTGATGTGCGTTTGCAGGTTATTTTTGACGGGATTGAGGCTGCTATTGAGAAGCCTGAATTAAGTAGAAGCGGAATGGTAGGAACTTCGACGCCTAAATTGGCGGCTGCCGTGCATGACTTTAAAAAATGGGGGGACAAATTGCTTTTGAATGAATCTGCGGTGCGCGCAATGCTCGGGGCTGTGGCAACGGGGGAAAACAACGCGCGTATGGGAGTAATTTTAGCTTTTCCCACCGCCGGCGCAGCCGGCGTTTTACCGGGAGTTATTTATGGCGCCAAACATAAATTAGGATTAAGTAGGCAGCAAATGCTCGAAATGATGCTGACCGCTTCCGCCATTGGAATAGTGATTGCAAATAGCGCCACACTTTCAGGTGCAGCAGGCGGTTGCCAAGCGGAAGTGGGAAGCGCCGCAGCTATGGCTGCGGCGGCCCTCACGGAAGTACGCGGCTACAGTCCGGAAACTTCTCTACACGCTGCATCTCTGGCTCTTAAAAACATGATCGGCCTCGCCTGTGATCCCATCGGCGGACTTGTGGAAGTGCCTTGCGTCAAACGAAACGCATTTGGCGCCGTATTCAGTATGACTGCCAGTGATATGGCGTGCATGGGAATCGAAAGTTTTGTTCCTTTCGATGAAATTGTCCGTGCCATGCGTGAAGTAGGTGAACTCATGTCTCCAAAAATTCGTGAAACTGCCCTGGGCGGCCTCGCAATGACTCCCACCGGTCAAACGGTCGCCAAAAAAATGGGCCTTTTAAAAATCGGTGATAACCCCTGCGCAAAATGACATTTAAACTTGGTGTTCTCGCCTCCGGTAACGGAACTGATCTTAGTGCCATCTACAAAGAGATGGACGAAGGCAAAATGCCCGGGATTGAAGTGGCGATTGTAATTTCTAACATCGACAATGCAGTTGTTTTGCAGCGTGCAAAAGCGCGTGGATTAAATGCAGTTTTCGTTGATCCGAAGGGAAAATCGAAGGAAGATTATGATAAAGAGTTGGTGGATTTAATGAAGAGCGCAAATGTGGATTTGGTGTGTCTGATTGGATACATGAAAATTTTAACTCCGGTTTTTGTAAACGTTTTTCCACGACGTATCATCAATGTTCATCCTGCTTTGCTCCCCAAGTACGGCGGTAAAGGTTGGTATGGAATGAAATTACATGAAGAAGTTCTCGCCAACGGGGAGAAGGAAAGTGGCATGACTATTCATTATGTAGACCTTGGTGTAGATAGCGGCCCGATGATTCTGCAAGAAAAAGTTGCCATAGAACCCGGGGAAACGCCGGAGAGTTTAAAAGCGAAAGTTCAGGAGCTGGAAAAGAAAGCTTATCCGGAGGCCGTAAGGTTGATCTATAGGGATAGAACGGCTAAAGTGGGGGCATGAATTCCAAAGATAAAAACTATCGGATTCGTCATGATCGGCCGAATTGTATTGGGTGTACGGCTTGTGCCAGTATAGAGCCACTTTTTTGGGAAATGAGTGTAATAGACGGGAAATCGGACATCATCGGTTCTAAAACGGGTGAAGACGGATGGGAGGAACTCGACATCGGCAAGGGGGATTTTCAACTGAATATGGACGCGGCGGAAGCTTGCCCCGTGAATGTGATACACTTAATTCAGATAGGAGATAACAAGCAACTTATTTGATGAAAAGCGTGTATGAACCATTGACGTGGTTAGTGGGTGGAGAGGCCGGATACGGAATCACCACCATGGGACAAATGTTTGCCCGAGCTTGTGCTCGTGGCGGGTTGAATGTGTTTGGGTATGTGGAATATCCATCACTGATTCGTGGGGGCCACAATACGGCCATGATACGAACGGCGGTGGATACCGTGCATGCACATAGCGATAAAATCGACATTATGCTGGCCCTCAACAAAGAGACAATTGATTTACATGTGAATGAAATGGCTGAAGGCGGAGTAATTATTTATGACGGAGAAGGTATTCCGTTGGATGCGGCGAAATATCCGAATTTGAAACTGGTTTCAGTACCGATGGCACGGATTACCAAGGAGTTGAATGTCGACCGTGTGATGCGAAATACTGTGGCCTTAGGGGCGAGTTTTGCAATCATGGGGTTGGGTTTTGCTCCCGTGGAAAATGTACTCAATACGACTTTCGAACGAAAGGGGCCTGAGGTTGTGGCACACAATGTGAATGTAGCAAAAACCGGCTTTGATTATGTGATGAAAGATATTAAAGAGCCGTTTAAAAAAACAGTCGCTATAGTGCCGAATGCTTCCAAACGCATGGTGATTTCCGGAAATGAAGCGATCGCGCTGGGTGCTTTGAAAGCCGGTGTGAAATTCATGGCCGCTTACCCGATGACGCCGGCAACTGCGATCATGTTGATGATTGCAAAATATGGAGTGAAGCACAATATTGTGATGAAACATTCGGAAGATGAAATCGCGGCGGTTAATATGGCAATTGGAGCGGCTCACATGGGCGTACGCAGTATGACCGCAACTGCCGGAGGAGGATTCTCACTCATGGTGGAAGCGCTCGGAATGGCGGGCATAACCGAAACGCCCCTTGTGGTGGTAGAAGGGATGCGTCCCGGGCCTTCAACAGGTCTCCCCACATGGACGGATCAGGCTGATTTGCGCTTTTTGATGCACGCTTCACAAGGTGAATTTCCCCGCGTGGTCTTTTTGCCCGGAGATGTGACGGAAAGTTTTGAAATGACGCTTAAGGCTTTCAACACCGCGGAGAAATATCAAATGCTGTGTATGATTTTGACGGATAAATATCTGGGGGAATCGGTGCAATCAGTGGAGCCTTTCACGCAAGAATATAAAGTGGATCGCGGGCTGCTTATGACTATGGATGAAGCTGCTGCTTTGAAACCGGGAAAATATAAGCGCTTTGAATTCACGGAAAGCGGCGTTTCTAAACGAACTCGTCCGGGTTTTCCGAATACGATTTTTGCGGTGTCCACCGACGAACATAAAGAAGACGGCGATTTGGATGAAAGTAGCGAAAATCGAACCAAGATGGTGGATAAACGAGC
>JBAZQU010000031.1:0-11283 GCA_041645035.1 Candidatus Altimarinota bacterium
CAAATGAAAACTGCGTGTGAACTTTTTCGTAGCTTCTCCATGCCTCCACTTTACACCACCACGAAGATGCGGGCATCCACTACATCCCTCGGGCTTACGCCCGGGGAACTACGTCAGTTGATTAGATGGATATAATCCGACAAATACTTGTTTGAAAGCGGAAACGGTAGACACGTCTCCAAGGACAATGTACAAAGCGTTTGGACCAAACGGACACGAAGGAGCAGATCAAATGAAAGGTGTTATCAGTGGCTATGCCAGTGAGCTTGCCAAAGCACATGACCTTTCTTTGTGCGATGACGCAACGGCATCAAAAAAAACCTTGCCAATTGTAATAGGGATGCGAATCGAAGCAGACAACATCGCGAATAACGATCAAGTCGATGCAGACTCAACTTTTAATGTACACATTGGTCGGGCTGGGGCTTGTGATGAAAGTGTTAGTTATACTTGGTTCGACCAAACGCAACAGGAGTACCTTAGGGATGCTTATCTGGCTATTGACGCGAGTCTCGCTTGCCTTGATGGCTATTTAGCCAAAAACGACTAAGCATTAGCCGACTCAACTCGTCATCTTCCAAAACCACTCCCTCCCTGAAGAATTATGGGTTATTTCACAAATATGACTTGGCAGGCCGGCGTGGAACTAGTTCGAACTACGAACTTGCACAAATAAGCCAGCACGTGTAAAATATGTGCAGATAAATAAACACTATGAACAATCTCACTATCAAAATGCCTGAAAAACTGAAAAGGCAGGCTCAAAGTAAGGCCAAAGCGGAAGGGGTAACGATCACCTTTATAATTCATCAAGCGGTTAAAGCTTATAATGAGGGGAAATTGGAATTTGGCCTGATGCATTCTGACGATGAAATCACCGCTTCCTTTGATGTTTCCACTAAGGAAGGCAAGAAAGCTTGCCTCACTAGTTTTAAAGCTTTGGCACGATGAAAAAGGTTATCCAACGTACAAAAGGATTTGAAAAGGCTTTTTTGAAATTACAAACAAAGTGGCGGGCTAAATTCATCAAACAATTGGAACTTTTTTTGGAGGACGAGTTCCATCCCCTCTTGAAAACTCATGAACTAAAAGGCACTCGTAAAGGTGAGTGGTCTTTTTCTGTAGCCAACGACATTCGAGCAATTTACCGAAAAGAAATCGCCAATGGTAAAAAAAGCGGCCCAGTTTCTCTTTCAGAAGAAGACCTTATGAGCTTACCAATTGCTTCTGCAGGTACTCATAATACATTGATTATTTTCACATTCATCGATATTGGGTCGCACAGCAAGGTGTATTAACTGCTACCACTGCGTGAAAGTAGTTCGAATGCCTATTTTCCAGTCATTTTTAAAAACGTGGGTAGTATGCATATGTCATCCTACCTTCTAATAGGATATCCTGTACGCATTTGCTCCAAATTCGTATACTGTCTAATGTTGCGCTTTCTGGTATGCGTTGTTCCAGAGGTAAACACTCATCTGATACTCGAAATTTTAATTCTACACATTCCGCAGCAAGATCTATGAGAAGTTTTGCTAGAGCACGCACGGCATGTTGTACTTTTTCTACTGGAAAAACCAATCCTAATGTAGATTCGGCAATATCTGGAAACCTGCTGATCCCTAGCCTACCTGCCAAAACAGGATTTGTTTCAAGAATTTGTGTGCACGCTTCTTCCATTTGTATTCTCCAATCAGGAGACCTGAGAGCCTGATCTAATCTTGTGTAGTATGCTTCGCCAGGATTTGTGCCAGTAGTGTCGATTAATGCTCTCATCTATGAAGACTTAAGTGGTAGTATGCGGATACTATCATAAAATGCGAAAATGTCAATTTTGTTGTTGGAAAAAGTAAGCCAGGAATAATGAGGTCGGCATAGAATTAGTTCGAACGTGTTATTTTGTAGAAAATTCTACTAAATACCTTTTAAGAAATTTCTCAACTGCCTGCACTGTTTCATCCTTTACGGACGGAGGACTCGTGGCAACCCATACCGCAAAATTATAGAATTCCTTTGTATCAACTTTCAACCATTCCCCATTCTTTTCTAAAAAAACAAGAAGGGTAGTAACGGCAATACGTTTGTTACCATTTTGGAAAGGATGATTTTTAATAAGCAAATAGAATAAAATAGCTGCTTTACCCAGGAGGCCTTTGTAGAGATGCCGTCGCCCAAAGGTCTGAAAGGGGACTAAAAGACAACTTTCCAACCGATGAGGGAAGCGCGTCGAAAAAGGCGGGATAGGTTCATCCCACTCCATCCAACGAGTAGCTAGGGTATACGCAATCCAAGCAACTTCAGAAATAGTTAAAATTTTAATTGGTTTCTTAAGCATCTTTTAACAATCTTAAAGTTTCCCCATAGTCGTCGATGACCTTATCTACGAACTGGTTTAAGGTTTCTTTTTTCTCTTCAGTTAAAATGGCCGACGGGAGCTGCAGATCTTCTCGTTTGATTACATAGTTCCTTCCTATTTTTCTGGCAGGAAGGATGCCCGATTGGATCTGTTTAAAAACCGCTATTCTACTAATCCCTAAAAGGCTTGCCACTTCGCTAGTCGTTAAGAGGTCATCCATATAGTTAACTAAGTATATACATATATTAACATATGTTAACCACTAAAATCAACTGGTTAACTTGGCAGGCCAAGTAAGATTGAGGTGGAACACCTTTGTTGAGGATGTGAGAAAGTTTAGCTCCACCCAAGCCAAGATTTTATCCTATGTTGAGCTATTCCCACCTCGGATAAGACCCGCTCTTTACCTCTTGTACACGCCTCTCCCCGAACAGAAGTAAGGCGATGGGCGTGATAAGCCTCATCAAATGCATCACGAAAAGACTGATCTTCTATAAATCTTCCCTTGAAAGTAGCAAACTCCTCGGGAGGTAAAAACCTTCCCATAAGAGATACCGGATCTTCACCCAAGGACAAAAACTGCGTTATAAGCGCATACTGAGTAAGAAGTAACGGATCTCCAGCTTCTCTAAGTAATCGTGGATCAGATCTTAAGGCAGTGATTAGATGTGCATACTCAACCTTCTCTGGAGGAGCGAGGGGTAGAAGGGCCTTTTCCGTATCATAAGCCCTACCAGTCGCAACTCCTGTTAAGGCGTCTCCATCAATGTCATGATCAACAACCATAGATATATTTTAACACTATATCTATATTGTGTAAATGGCAGGCCCTGCAGGAATCGAACCCGCGCTAACGGTTTTGGAGACCGCTGTACTACCACTATACGAAGGACCTATGGTGCGGGAGGATTGTAGCCAAAACTCATTTGAAGCGCAATCGAGATGGGCAATTCCTGGGGAGAGGCTTCAAAAGATAATGCCAATAATACTTGAAGGCATCCCAAACATGAATGCGCATGGTCTTTTTTTTGAAGAGGGCCATTATGCCGCCGGCAGAAAGACGGGCATCGTTGTGCAAAGCCTCCGTCTCACCCACAAAGTGAACCTGAAAACCTTTCTCCCACGCTTTGCGGCAAATATCCACATCGGACATGAAAAGAAAGTAACGTTCATCGTTGGGGCCAATGGCATCCCAGGCTTTTCGCGTAAAAATTTGAAAGGCGCCCGTGAGCCAATCCACCGCCTCGGATTGATGAGGATCTTTGCCCCACATCAAATAGCCGCGCATGCGGTTTGTGAAAAAGTGACGAAGAAAAGTGCGCTTCACCAAAAGATCGAAGGGACGCGGAAATTTGCGGTAGTTATCTTGAACCACGCCGTCCGGGTAGCGCAGACGCGGCGCCACCACTCCAACTTTAGGATGGTTTTTGAGATAATTTATCAGCACTTTGAAAGTATCTTTCTCCACTATAATATCCGGATTTAAAATGCATAAATAATCCCCTTCCGCCCGACTGAGTCCATAGTTGTTTCCCTGTGGATAGCCTTTGTTTTCTATTTCAAAACAAGGGTGCATCGCGTCTTTACCCGAGGGAAAAGTGATCCCACCATTGGCACCTTTGCGCCCATTATTAACGATCAAAATTTCCGTTCCTTTTGGAAGTTCCGCTTCGTACAAAGCCTTCAAATTTGCCGTAACATCTTTGGGGCTGCTGTGATGCAAAATAACAATCGAGAGAGTCATGGGTTTCGGCTACCGCCTTATTGAAAATAACTGAGCATTTCCCGAGCGCTAACGGCCCTAGTGCTACGCTCCCCGGGAATGAAAAGCAACACTTTTAAGCCCGCAAAAAATACTTTTGGATGACGTAGCAACATGTAGAAAGCTTTTAAAATTTCATATACAGCCACGCGCAAAAGCACCCCGATTCCATAACGCCAGGTGAAATTATTTTTGAGCAGCAGAAAGTGATTTTTATAGGAATGTAGGCGGCCATAGTCACGTTTTTTTTGATCCGCTTTGGTGAGCGCGCTCAATGACTTTCCTTCTTTGTTGGCAACGGTGCGCGCGTGCCAACCCCACACTTCCGGAAACACCACAATTTTTTCTCCAAGCCAACGGAGGCGGTAAGAAAGATCGATGTCTTCTTTGTACATCCACATACGTTCGTCAAACAGACCCGCAGGATCTCCGTGAAGTTTGGGAATCACCGACGTGCGGATTAAAAACACTGCACCGGAAATCCCAAAAACAGCTTCCAAAACATCGTCATACTGGCCCGTATCCATTTCGCCATGACCACGATCGTAAAAATGGTGACGCTTTTCAGCCACAATCCCAAGCGAGTCAATCTGCTCCGTTTTGCGGTGATTTTCGCTATCCCAGTGATGCAGTTTTCCCGCGCACATCGTGATATTTTTACCCTCCTCCATGCGCTCTACAAATTTCTTAACGATGGCCGTGTCGAGCAAAACATCGCTGGTTACTACGAGTAAATATTTGTAGCCCGGATTTTGTCGCAAAATTTCATTGTAACTTTGCCCATAACCAACATTGCCTTTGTGATGGCGCAGGTATTTGAATTCGGGAAATTTTTTCTTAATAAAATCACGCACTCCATCGTTGTGTGCGGTGTCCAAAATAGCCACGTCCGCAGGTAAGTTCATGCGCAGTTCTTCCAGCACGGGAAGGCTCTCCCGCAAGAGCGGAAGGTCATTATAAGTATTGAGACCAATAAGAACTTTATGCATTTGAAGGCCGCTTAATCGGCGAGCATGAGAAATCCACCAAAGTGGCTTTTGTACTTCTCCGTTTCACTTTGCGCAATGGCGCCTAAAAAGCCTTCGAGAAAACCGCGAATATTCGTCACGTCTTCGTTGGGGGTCGTTCCAAGTTGTCCCTGTAAGTCCTGCAACATGCCTATAAATTCAGAAATTCCTTGCGTGTCCAACAAAATCAGTCCTTCACTTTGTTCGGTGATTTGGCTGCTTAAATCTTTATATAACGCACTTTTATCCACAGTTCCTCCCTCGCTATCCCATGAAGTTGCAGTTGAAATTATGACACGATCATTTTGAAAACCATAAACCAGCTCGATGGAGCTGGCCGTAAGTGAACTTGGCAAAGGCGTTTCTTCACTTTGAGGCAAAGCGCTCAAGTCGAACTTTATACGGGAGAAAGTATCTTCACCCCATGTTGTCGTATCTTTAGTGATAGCGCCCGGGAGTACTTGCTCGGCAACCAACAAGAGCCCGCTGAGCTGCCCGTCCAATTTATTTACAAAAGCTTCGGCTTGTTCGGGATTAGAACTGGCATCAACATAAATCGTGATACCTGGAATTATGCTGCTTCCATTCTGGTGAATCGCAACAACATAACCCTTGTCCATAAAACTCATAAGGTCTTCAAAATCCATCCCTAAATAATTTCGCGTGAAGGTCTGCATTTGCTCCAAACTTGTTGTGTCTTCACCCAACGCTCCCTCCTGCGTAAACGTTTGCGCAAAACCGTAGGATTCAACGTAAGCCATCAGCCCTTCCGCAGGTATTTCTTCAAAAAGGTAAGGCTCGGACTTGGGAACGATGTCGAAAGAAACCCCTGCTTCCTTGGCTTGATCCTTGTTGGCGTTTGCCCAGGCGTCAAAACGAAGCCCTTTGTCCTCCGCACTCACCACGACTACCTGTTCGTCCATGACGGAAGAAACATCGCTCACGGAAAGACCCGCGAGGAGCGAAATGTCTCCGCTGTAAAGCGCGGGATAGATGACTCCGTAAAGCACGTAAGCGCCGCCCACTTCCTTCAAAGTGTCCTGATATTTATCACTGGCCCAAAGGCTCTCTTCTTCCTTTTGCTCGGTCATCGCCACCAGGTTTTCCCCGTTACTGGCTATAAAAAGCATGTCTTCATAAATAGCGAGATAGACTTGAGAATCTTCTTTGGTGTAGACGTCCACTTCGCTAAGTTTTTTGTAAGAAAGCTGCTCGGCAATCACGAGCGTTTTCAAAACTTCTTTCATTTTATCGGGATCTTCGAGGGTAATTACGGCAAAATTCTCGGGATCAGTCTCTGTAGATCGAAGGCCATAAACCATGTGGAATTGTTCACCGAAAGCCGGCTTCAAATCGCGTTCAAAGTCCAGACCCACGTTGCCAAGCTTGCTGTCCAAAGTTTCGGATGCGGTTCGTGAAACACGATCTTCATCGCCGAGTGCTTCTTCCAATGCCTGCACTGCGGCAAATTGTTCATCATCACGAGTGGAATAAGAAACCACCATGCCAAGATCGTCGGGAAGATAAGCTTCGGGGATCAAGCCTGAATCACTAAAGTTCACTTCTTGTTCGGCGGCGGTTCCACAAGCACCGAACAGCAGAATCAAACTCAAAAAGGCTAGAAAAAGGTTACGGCGTTGAGTCATAGATGAAATTAAAAAGCTTTCCTAAGCTAGCACGAAAAGGGTGATTCGGAAATTCCTTTTTCATGTCTTTTCTCTTCGTGGATTTCTTCACCTGGGAGCGATTGTTCACGGTTCATAAATCCACGAAGAGAACCATGAAAAGGGAATTCGTATTCCTAGACAGAGGGAGTCTTCCCTGAGGAGGCTCAGCGTAAAATATTAGGAAGGAGCTTTCTGAATCATGCATGAAGAAAGCGACGCTCCCAGCTGAGTCGATGCAGGAAAGTCTTCCTAACTCTGTTTAGGAATTTCCGAATTCACCTTGAAAAATCGCCCGGTGAAGCGCAGTTTCCCCTGCCAGTTCGGGATGAAAACTGCTGGCCCATACATTGCCTCGACGCAGTAAAACCGGATTGCCTTCATGCGTGGCCAAAACTTCGATATCTTCGCCCACCTCCGTGACCTTGGGGGCTCGAATAAAATGTCCTTTCAACTCGCCTAAGTTTTCCACCTGCAAGTTCGCAACAAAGCTGGCGCTCTGACGACCGTAAGCATTGCGTTGCACCGTGACAGGGATAAGTCCGTAGTGAGCAAGTAAAATAAGTCCGGCACAGGTTCCGTAAACGGGAAAATCCGCCGGTAGCTTTTGTAGCCAATCTTTAAGACCGCACTTTGTCATAAAAAGATCCATCACGGTACTTTCACCGCCCGGAATAATAAAACCGCTGAGCCCTTCTGTGTCTGCCAAAGACTTCACGCGTTTATGCGCAAGACCAAGCCGGTCTAAAACCTGCTCGTGCTCGAGGAAATCGCCTTGAATGGCAAGTATTCCTATCATAGTCCTCGTTCTTGCATACGAACCGCGAGTAAATCCACTTCCAGCCCCGGCATCGCTGCGCCAAGTCCTTCGGAAAGCTCCGCCAATTTCACCGGATTTTCCCAATGAATTACAGCTTCCACAATGGCTCGTGCCATTTTCGTCGGGTCTACGGCTTTGAAAATTCCGCTACCCACAAACACACCGTCACAACCGAGCTGCATACAGAGTGCCGCATCCGCTGGAGTGGCAATGCCGCCCGCCGCGAAATTCACTACGGGCAATCGTCCAAGATCTCGCACCATTTCCACCATCTTCATCGAGACACGCATCCCTTCCGCGGCGGCCATCAATTCCGGGAAAGTCATGCGCTTGAGTGCGGCAATTTCACCCGCAATAGTTTTGATGTGCCTCACCGCTTCCACAATATTTCCGGTTCCCGCCTCCCCCTTGGTTCGAATCATGCTCGCTCCCTCCGCAATTCGTCGCAAAGCCTCCCCCAAATCCCTCGCCCCACACACAAAAGGCACCTTGAAATCACTCTTGTCTACATGCGCGAAAGGATCCGCCGGCGTCAAAACTTCGCTCTCATCAATAAAATCGATATCGAGTGCTTCCAAAATCTGCGCCTCCATCGTGTGCCCGATTCGTATTTTAGCCATCACCGGAATCGTCACCGCCGCTTTAATTTCTTTGATCATTTTCGGATCGCTCATACGTGCCACCCCACCCTGTGCCCGAATATCGGACGGCACTCGTTCAAGTGCCATCACTGCGCAAGCTCCCGCCGCTTCTGCAATACGAGCTTGTTCGGCATTCGTGACATCCATAATGACGCCGCCTTTAAGCATTTGAGCCAAATTTTGTCCCGTCACATTCATTTGTTCATTTTAAAGCTAAAGAAAGCCCCCACAGGGTAAAGTAAAGTACGGGCTGATGCAACAAATAAATTGCCAAAGAATGTTTACCTAAAGCCGTTAAACCATTCACCCGTGTAAGCGCTGCCAGCCGCGTTGGCTGTCGTTTGGCGTAAAATATCTCCCCCACCACCAATCCCACCAGCACCACCGCAAGCCACGGAAAAATCGGAAAATAATCCAGGGAAGAAAATCCCGGGTTTTTAAGCCCCAGCCAAAACAACCACCCGCTCCCCACCGACAAACTTAAAAAATATTCGCCCACAAAAAAACTGACTGCCGCCAGCCCAAGTGCCAAAGCTCGCTTTCCTTTTAACAAAGCCACAATCGGTACCGCTACTCCAATAAAATGCAAAACCCCAAATTTCACATACTCCTCCGGGAATAAAATCCAAGTCGCCCCGGTCACTAACATTCCGCATCCAAAGATCATCGCACCTCTCTTTAACTGTTCCCGAAATCCTCGCCTTGAAAGTGCCACACTCACCCCCACCAAGCCCAAAAATAAAAATTGTATGGCGCGCACGGCAATAATGAGTGGCCAACCATAAGGGTCAAAATCCCACATTCCAAGCAACATCCAATCAAAGGCCGCATGAAAAAGTATCATTCCCACGATGGCGACTCCTCGCAGGGCATCGATTTCCATCAGACGAAGTGCCATAAGCTTCTTACAATGCGCAGGAATTTTACTATTTCTTAAGAAAAATAGCCATGTCCCAGTCTACTTAGATGCCTCCGGACCGGACAAAGCCTCTGCCGTACCGGATTGGGTTCTTTGAAACTGTTCACGTACTTCAGCGGGTTGTTCTGTACGACGCACAGAAGGGTAAGCCTCCCCTTCGTTGCTGGCACAACGCCTTAACGTTTCACGCATATTTGGAGAAAAAAATGCAGGCATATAAAGATTTCAAAAAAATAGGAATCGAATTCTATGCCAATAGCTTAGTTTTGTCAAGCAATATACAACTGGAGCCATCGTTTTGGATGCGGGCGTGGGCTAACAAAAAATTGACCCAATATCTCGTTTTGATGTACAATGAGGCCGTCCCTGAGTTAGCGATAACTTAGGGGGTTACAAAACCATAGAAATAGCCTCGCTTCGGTGGGGCTATTTTTTATCTTTCCTGAAAATCAAAGCATTCCCATGAATTTCAGGGTAATTCGCCAAATCAAAATAACCATCTCCACCTGTTCGCAGTTCTTGAGAGACACTGCCCTCTGTAGAAAAAATGTAAACTAATTTCGGAGTATTCAAAGTTCTCAGGTGGACCACAAGGGAAATAAAATCTGAATCACCGGTCACAAGCACGGCAATATCATATTTGTCAGCGTACTTCATTGCGTCAATCGTGAGCTCCACATCAAAATTCCCCTTTTCTATGGATTGTGGCTTTCCCGTACGCTGATCGTAAATCAATTTTCCATCAGGATTTCTTAAATGAATCGTCTTTAGGGGCTTCTTCACAATTTCAAAACCCAAACCTTTCTTCAGAAAAGTCAAAAACTTGTGATGTCTATCAAGTTCAGCCTTGGGACGAGTCCCTTCTGCCGGATAAGCCACATAATAAAAGATTTTAAAGACATCACCTGCAAACTGCGCGGAGAAAAAATCTTTTAACTTCCGATGATCAATAGTTTTCCCAAGCTTCTTGTAAGAACTCCACAGGTTCCCTGCATCTACAAAAACCGCAATTTTAGGCTTATTTGTCATGGCAAAAGCATACCAAAACACTGTAAAAAGTGAACATGAAAGCTCGGACTAGATCAAATAAGTTCCAATGTCGCTCGCATGGTCCCTGTTTCTTCCAACAAAGTATCAACATCTTGCAACTTCCATCTGGAATCTGGACTCAATTGATCTGTCAAATAATCTCCCCAATTATTCGTTGATAAAGGCGCTCCCATAAACGGCGTCTCCACAACATGTAATTTTCTACCACTCGTTGTATCGGTAAATATTCGTAGAACATCTTGAAAAGTAGCAGTGGCGCCAACAACATGTGCACTCCTAAAAGCCGACGGATTTAATCCAAACTGATCCTGCCCTGACGGCATACGATTTCCATTAGGTAATGCGAACCCACTTTCAGCAAAAACTCCAGTTTGAACAGAAGGAAGATCAATTTGCGAAGAAACATCGGATACGTCCACACTATGATGCTGAATACTACTTTGGACACTCAATCTCCTGGCAAGCGCACGACTCACTGCATTTTGTCTTGAGCTGTGCCCGTTATCTACAAGGTGCAACTGTCGCAAATCCCCGGTAAGGAGAAGTGGAATAGTGCCTACAGCATCTCCGCTCAAAAAATCTACTAATTCTCTCTCCCTTCCTAACACACCTCTCAAAAATTCAAACAGGCCTCTTTGAATCTTTTTACGCTCAGCAAATAAAGCTCTGTTACTACGAACACACGTATCTATAAAATCTCTATTACCTTTAAACTGAGGATAACTTATCTCTGCCTCTATACTTACAGAAGAACGGATTGAACCATCCCAAGCCTGTTCGAATGCTTCTTTTGGTTTTACCTTTGCCATATTTTAAAGGTACGAAGAATAAAACAAAACATTTGGCTCTGCAAGCAAAAACCTGATCAGAAAGCCAAAATCATCTCCTGGTATTTCAAAACTGGAGCCATCGAACGGGATTGAACCGTCGACCCCCGCCTTACCATGGCGGTGCTCTACCACTGAGCTACGATGGCACTTGGTATATGTGCTTCCGGAAAGAAGCCCAGCTATATAAGCAGATTCGGCTTTTTTATGCTAGTCTTTTTCGCCTTAAAAAATTTC
>JBAZQU010000032.1:0-11046 GCA_041645035.1 Candidatus Altimarinota bacterium
GCCGAGGTATTTGATTGAAGCAAACTCATCTGACAGCGACCACTTTGCGCAATACAAAGTGCTCCATGCACAAATACCTCAATACGAATAAGCTCCCCGGCGGGCCCTTTTAGTTTATCCTTTTTGATGGCTGCGCAAATTTCACGCATCATTTCCATGTCCACTTCACGAGCAAGCACAAGGGTGTCTGCAAACTGTGCGTAGAATTTCACCGCCTCGTAATTGGAAATGGAAAGTTGAGTAGAGGCGTGAATGGAAAGTCCGATAGATCGCGCGTATTGAATGGCAGCGATGTCCTGAATAATGATGGCCGACACCTCCGCCGCTTTAGCAGCGTCCAAAATTTTGCGCATCAAAATAAGGTCGTGCTGATAAAGCAAAGTATTCATGGTGAGGTAAGATCGAACACCATGTTTATGGCAAATCTGTGCCACTTCTTTCAGTTCTTCCAGGGTAAAATTATGAGAAGCCCGAGCTCGCATATTAAGTTGCTCTACTCCAAAATAAACGCTGTCACATCCGGCCTTGATCGCCGCGGAAAGTGCTTCAAAAGAACCCACCGGGGCCATAATTTCAATTTTTTGCATAAAAGGGATTTTACTTGTGTGGTTACCTTTTAATCAAAAATCCATCTGATGTAAAGGAGCACCTTGTTTACGATTCGAAACGAGCCAAGTAGAATGTCTCTAACATGCAAATACTATGATTAAAGTTATCATTTTCGATTTAGACGGTTTATTAATTGATTCTCAGCCTTTGCAATATAAGGCGTACAATCAAGTTTTTTCTAAACATGGCTTTCCTTTATCCCTCGATGATTGGCGCGAATGGATTCATAATTCGTATAGAACGAACCAATGGATCCAAAAAAATCACTTGCCCTTGAACGTAGATTTGGTCCGAGCTGAAAAGAAAAAAATATACGATAAACTTGTGCGCAATGAACTGAAGCTCAAGCCAGGAGCTCTAAGCTTAATAAATAATCTTTATGGTAGTTTTAGACTTTGCATTGCTTCTTCATCGCGCCTTGAATCGATTGAGTTAGTCCTAGAAAAATTCGGTCTTAAGTCCAAATTCGAAAAACTTGTCTCGGATACAGAAATGATCAAAGGGAAGCCTTACCCAGACATATTTTTAAAAACAGCTGAAATAATGCGTGCAAGGCCCGAAGAATGTTTGGTTATTGAAGACTCTGTCGCTGGTTTAAAAGCAGCAAAAGCGGCTGGGATTAAATGTGTGATTTGCCCTGACTCTTTTGGTGCTATTGAGCCGGTGAAATTCAAGGGCGCATATAAAATCGTAAAAAATCTTAACGAAATCACCAGCGAAATGCTTGAAAATATTAGTTAATGTTTGTGCTTCTTCGGTATATTGTATCGGTGACGGCCCCTTTATCATTAATAAATCGTTATGAAGTACATCGATGCAATAAAAGGTAGCTCGGTCGCGCTGGTTGTTTTTATTGTCTTATCGGCCGTAATACCCGGGGGTAGCCAAATATCTTCAGTTGAAACCATTTTAACTATTTCTACATTTTTATTCGCAATTCTGGCTGGGTTTTTTATTTCAAGATTGAATCAAAGATACAATGACATTAGAGAGTTAATCAGCCTTGAAGATGCGTATCTTTTGTCATTATATAGAACTGCAAAAATATTCGGCCAAAAATTCACCGATAGCATCGTTGAAAAAATAGATAAGTATTATCTCATCAGTTTTGACAGTGAAATAACTAATTATTACAAACAAACTGCCCCCTGTTTGGAGGAAATTTATGAAGCTCTTTACGCGATTAAAGAAAAAAGTGGCGATAACACCTATGCAAGTATGATCACTACCCTTTCGTTAATTGAAGAAAAGCGAAATAAAAATTCCGTGATATCGCAGGAACGGATCAGAAAAAGCCAATGGGCGGTATTAATTTTGCTAACAGTTATTATTTTATTTTGCCTTTTTTATATAAACACCCACCTATTTTCCTCTCAGTTTCTCCTGGTGATGCTGTCGACCATCCAGGTTTTGGTTTTATTCACGATAAGAGATTTGCAGAACTTGAGATTAGGAGGGGGAATAATGCCCGTTATGGAATCCGGACAGGAAGTCTTGGAGAGCATGGGCAAATTACGATACTACAATCAAAAACTTGTTAAGCAGGGTGGAATGGAAATCCCCAAACATGTCAAAACTTATAGACTGGGCCTCCATAATCCAGGTGAAACGATGAAAATTAAAATTGTTAAAGGATAAATGAAAGTTCTCTTAATCAATAGCGCGGAACTGAAAGAAAGGGGTTTCATAGACCCTATTTGCGACGCACTAATTGAAACGGGAGTAGAAACAAACGTAAAAGAATATAAAGAAATTTCTGATGATTTTGATTTTAATATTTATAATGCTGTAATTATCAGTGCCTCCCCGAAAGGCGACAATGTAAATTTTGAGGATCGTCTTAGGTCTTTCAATTGGGTCAAAACGACGAAATTACCTGTTTTAGGCATATGCGCCGGCCACCAATTTATTGGAGTTTTATTCGGTGGAGAGCTCATTCGAGATAGAGAATCGGAGGATGGTATTTTAACTGTACAAATTAAAGAGGCTGATCCAATCTTTGAAGAGTGTGGAGGGGAACTTAAAGTGGAACAGCACCATAATGATTCCGTCACCTTGCCGATCAATTTTAAATTGTTGGCCGATTCACAACGTTGTAAAGTCCAGGCTATTCGTCATAAAGAAAGGCCCCTATATGGCCTTCAATGGCATGTGGAAAGATCCAATCCGGCAATTATTAGAAATTTTATAAAAATTGCGAAGGAATTTCGGACATCGACTAAAACTTAGCGGTCATGCACCGTATTGACAGACTTTCCACACTAAGGTAGGATTCCTTTGCTTTATGACACACAACTTCTTCTTTAACGGCTTTTATTACTTCGCCCCACAGCGAGGCTTCTAAGAAGTGTGTAAAGTTACCCTCTTAGCCTCGCACTCGCGGGGACTTTTTATTTATGAACCTACATGTATTTCCCAGTAAAGAACTGAGTGGAACTCTGCGCATCCCGGGATCTAAATCCCAGAGTGTGCGGGCGCTGCTTGTTGCAACGTTGGCGAAGGGTACTTCTATCCTCCATTCTCTTCCGGAATCGGAGGACGTTTCAGCGGCCCTCGAGGTCTGTAGGGATTTGGGTGTTCAAATTGAAACGGTTTCCTGTCATGAAAATTGCATTCGCATAAAAAGTCAGGGCGTTCCTTTGCGTCCGCTAAAAAACGTGCTCTGGACCGCCAACTCGGGAATTACTACGTGTTTTGTCCTTCCCATTCTGGCTTTAACGGAAGGTGCTCGCGCTATGCAAATAAATGCGGACGAACAAATGAAAAAACGTCCTATTCAAAATTTGCTCAATAATCTTTCGGACTTGGGCGTTCACGTTGAATTTTCGACTTGGCCTATTACTGTAAGAGGCCCGCTCAAAGGAGGGGCAAGCAAGGTAAACGGCCTTACTTCTCAATTCATTTCAGCTCTTTTGCTTTCCGGTATTTACGCCGAGCAAGATGTGGATCTTCAAGTGGAAAATCTTAATGAGAGGCCTTACCTCGAACTCACACTGGATTGGCTGCGGTCTCAAAATATTCGATTCGGCCACGTGCGTGAAGGACGTGCGGATCGCTTCCATTTGCCGGCAGGCCAACAGTTCTCGCCCATCGATTACAGCATCCCCGGAGATTACTCTTCCGCTTCAACTTTCTTAGCGGCGGGCGCATTGTTTGAAGGTGATGTGCGACTCGAAGGACTGGACCCGAATAGCCATCAAGGAGATCGGCGTTTGCTTACGATTTTGCAAACAATGGGTGCGTGCGTAGAAATTTCCAATGGAATTATCCGTGTCCACAAGGCTCCTCTCAAAGGGATAGCTATCAACGCTAATGACATCCCGGATTTGGTTCCCACCCTTGCGGTGCTCGGAACTCAAGCTAAGGGTGTCACGCATATTTTGAATGTTTCTCACGCTCGCATTAAAGAAACGGATCGACTTCATTCTATGGCGGTGGGCTTGCGAACTATGGGGGCAGATATTGAAGAACTTGAGGGCGGGTTGGTGATTCGCTCTTCACAATTGCATGGAGCAAGGGTGCATGGTTTTAATGATCATCGAACCATTATGGCGTTGGCTTTGGCGGGACTTTTGGCTGACGGTGAAACTATTATTGACACGGCTGAAGGACTCAATAAAACCTATCCCCGGTTCGGGGATCATTTAAAAACGCTTAACGCGACTCTTCACTTCAATTAATCTATATACTATGACTTCACATCTTATTCTTATTGGCTTCAAACACGCGGGCAAAACACTGCTTGGCGAAAGTTTGTCCGCACGGCTCAATCGACCTTTTGTCGACTTGGACGCAGAAATTATCCGTTTGCACACGGAGCAATGCGGGCAAGAACAAACTTGTCGTGAAATTTTACAACATCACGGGGAAGAATTTTTCCGGGAATTGGAAAGTAACGCGCTCAAAGAAATTCTTACCGAAGAAACGCCTCTTATTTTGGCTTTGGGGGGCGGAACTCCACTCATGGAACGCAACCAAATGCTTCTCAAGGACCAGCAAGTTGTGCACGTGACGGCGCCCCGCAGCATTGTTTTTGAGCGTATTATGATTGGCGGAAAACCGGCTTTTTTCCCTCCGGAAGCGGACGCTTTCGATCACTTCCAAAAACTCTGGGGGGAACGGATTCCGGTGTTCGAACAACTGGCAAAAATCACGGTCAAAAATCAAGGCTCTATTGATACTTTGGTGGACGATGTCCTTACTCGCTTGAACCTTACTCAATGACTAAAATCCTTCTCATTCACGGACCGAATTTAAATCGCCTCGGGAAGCGCGACCCCTCTCATTATGGGACTTCAACGCTCGCTGAGCTTGAAGCGCATATGGGCAAACTCGCCTTAATTCAAGGCTATACATTCGAATGTTTTCAGTCGAATCACGAGGGAGATATTATTAATTGGATCCAGGAAAAATCCGGCGGTGCAGCAGGGATTTTGATTAATCCCGGTGCCCTCACCCACTCCAGCTATGCGCTCCACGACTGTCTTGTGGACAGCGGCCTACCCTGCGTGGAAGTGCATCTTTCGGACATTAAAAATCGTGAACCCTGGCGGGCACTTTCCGTGACCGAACCCGCATGTTTGAAAAGTTTTTATGGCAAACAAGTTCAGTCTTACGAAGAAGCTCTCACTTTTTTAGTCTCTCATTTATGATTACGGCACAGACTCGTCTCAACGCGGTGATTGGATTCCCTTTGGCTCACAGCCTTAGCCCTTCTTTTCACAATACGGAATACACTCAACGTGGCCAGGACGCCGTGATGCTCGCTTTTGAGCACGAGGACCTTTCCGCTTTAATTCAAGTGCTTCGTACTTTGAAGATTGGACTTACCGCAGTCACACTCCCTTTCAAAGAAGCTATCCTCCCCTTTCTGGACTTAGTGGATCCGCTGGCAAAGCGTCTGCAAAGTGTGAATACTGTGCTTCAAAAAGAGGGGAAATTGCTGGGTCACAACACTGATTATTTTGGGATTTCAAAGGCGCTTGAAGGTGTTTTATTGAAGGGTAAAAAAGTTTTACTTTTGGGGGCGGGCGGCGTTGCGAAACCCGCAGCGGTTTTTGTGCAAGACGCGGGAGCTGAGCTTTTTTGCTTGAATCGAAATCGTGAACGCGCAGAGGAACTGGTGCGTATGTTTGGGGGCAGCGCGATTGATGAAACCGTTTTAAGCAATATGCGTTGCGACGTTGTAATTAACGCTACGCCACTGGGTCTTGCCCCCGACGTGGATCAAACGCCTCTCGACGCATCTTTTTTACGAGCCGGCCAAATCGTCTTCGACATTGTTTATAATCCCGAAGAAACTCGACTGCTCCGCGAAGCTAAGGCGGCGGGTGCTGAAACACGTTCGGGGCTCACCATGTTCAAAGCTCAGGCTTTGGAACAAATTCGTCTTTGGGAAACTCTTATTTTAAATTCTTAATTTTCATCCATGCGTTACCTTGTTCAAAAAAAATTGCCACGGGCGGAAGACATTATTCAGGCAATTCCCCTTTCTGATAAGGCGTTCGACCGCATCGCGCGGGACCGCAAAGAAATTCAAGCCATTCTCGCTGGCGAAGATTCTCGCAAGTTAGTAATAGTGGGACCTTGCTCGGCTTGGCCTCATGAAGCGGTTGTGGAGTATGCAAAAAAACTTAAAAAGCTTAACGAAAAAGTGAAGGACCGTCTCAAGTTGGTGATGCGCCTTTACATTCAAAAACCACGCACTACAAAGGGCTGGCTTGGACCTGTGAATCAACCGAATCCTTTTGAGATCCCGGATATTGAAGCAGGCGCTTATTATGCGCGCCGACTCATGGTGGACGTGATTGAACTTGGTCTTCCCATCGCGGACGAAGCTGTGTTCACAAACAATGCCAAAGGATTTATTGAACTCATTTCTTGGCTCGCCATTGGGGCCCGCAGTACCGAAGACCAGGAGCATCGTATTTTTGCCTCTGCCGTAGAATGTCCCGTGGGAATGAAAAATCCCACAAGTGGACATATTGAAATTGGAGTAAATAGCGTGCTGGCGGCTCAACATGGACACACCGCCGTGTTTGATGGGACGCAGGTAAAAACTCAAGGAAATCCTTACGCGCACCTCGTGCTTCGTGGGGGAATAACCGACCCAAACTATCATGTGGAAGATTTATACAAAGCCAAGGAACTTTTGGAGCTGGCCCGCATAAAAAATCCTTCCATTGTGATTGATGCTAGCCACGACAATTGCAAACTCAATGGAGTAAAAAATCCGCTCCAACAAATTCATGTGGTGCGTGAAGTGCTCTCTATTCTTGCGCTCTACCCCGAGCTCAATCGTTTTGTAAAAGGATTTATGCTCGAAAGTTTTTTACTGCCGGGCAATCAAAAGCCGGAAGACCACACGCCCGAAACCATCAATCTTCACGGTCTTTCTTTGACCGATCCCTGCCTTAGCTGGGAGAATACCGAAGCCTTACTTCTTGAGATGAAAAATTCACTTTCCAAATGAACCCTACTTTATCCAGCAAGGTCTATATGGGGAACGGTTTGCTCGGCAAACTCCCGAAGCTTTTAAAAGAAAAAGTTCCTGCGTATCGGTATGCGCTCATCACCGATTCTACCGTTAAAGATTTATATGGTGATGCGCTTTTACAAACTCTGAAAAAAGCGGGACTTAAAGTGGAATTATTTTCCTTCCCTGCCGGCGAAGCTTCTAAAAATGAAGCTACCAAACAGCGCTTGGACCATGCACTTCTTAAAAAGAATTATGGGCGCGACACAGTTATTTTAGCTCTGGGCGGCGGCGTAGTGGGGGACATGGCGGGCTTTGTTGCAGCCACTTATTTGAGAGGCATTCCCTATGTCCAAATCCCCACCACAGTGCTTTCCATGGTGGACAGTTCGATTGGAGGAAAAGTCGGAGTAGACACGCCTTTCGGTAAAAATATGATCGGTGCTTTTTGGCATCCCACGCTTATTGTGGCAGACTTAGATACATTAAAAACCTTACCTAAAAAAGAAGTGGTGAACGGTTGGTTTGAGGCCCTTAAAATGTTTATTACTTTGGACGAGGCGACCTATTTAAAGGCAAAGAAAGGTATAAACTTCCCTCTCTTAAAACGCGCGATGCAGCTCAAAATACAAGTGACAGAAAAGGATGAACGTGAATCGGGCCTGCGCTGCATTTTGAATTTTGGACACAGTATTGGACATGCCCTGGAAAAACTTAGCCATTACAGTCTTCCTCACGGATTCGCGGTGGCGCTTGGCATGCTTGTGGAGGCACGCGTTTCGGTTGAATTGGGCTATTTAAAAGACGCGGATTGGAAAGACTTTAGCGCTGTGTTAAAAAAATTGGGCGTCAATCCAAAAGACTTAAAGTCTTATGATTCGAAGGCCGTTTGGGAGGCGCTTCAAAATGATAAGAAAAATCGCAATGGCGAAATTAATTTTGTTCTTTTGAAAAGCCTGAATATTACGCATCCGGTTTCAAAAGAGGTATTTCAAAAAGCATATTTAGCTGTAACCGATTAGCCCATGAAGCCAGGCATTTTATACGGAGGAAATTATGGCTCTTTTTCTTGGAAGGCTGTGGAGCTGGCTCAAGCTCAGAATTCTGAGCTCAGGGGGCTTCCTCCTATTGAATCTTTAGATCCCCCAACGGCGATTAAAAGGTTTTGGAATCGTGAATATTCTCATGCGGTGATCCCTGTTTTCAACCCCACGTTAGGCGGGCCCATCCCCAGTGCAAAAAGTGGTTTTTTAGAGGCAGGCTGTCCTCTTCCCCCTGAAGGAACGCCTTTGAACGAATGGGTGGATGTTTTTATC
The DNA here is from genome assembly GCA_041645035.1 of Candidatus Altimarinota bacterium. Lineage (GTDB taxonomy): Bacteria > Patescibacteriota > Gracilibacteria > UBA1369 > 2-02-FULL-48-14 > 2-02-FULL-48-14. Next base: position 8,401 of record JBAZQU010000032.1, read on the forward strand.
AAACTCCATCAAGACGAAATTTTTGGGGAGCCTCTCTATTTGCCTATAGAATTTTCCATTCATGCGCTCCCCGGAGTGAAGCCGGAAAATATAACCCGATTAGTCGCCTATTCTATGGCGGTGGACCAATGTCGAAAGGGAATTCAAAGAGTGGTGGGGCGAGCTTTTGAGGAGGTTCCTTATTCCGATACCGGAAAAGCCGCTCAAGATTTAAGTAAATTTGGGGCCGACCCCGCTTATAAAATTCAAGAACCGGAAAGTGCGTTATTAGAACCCTTGTCTCATACGGCGATTCTTGGCCCCGCATGGTGCGACAAACTTTTCGGCTTGCAAACTTTGTGGGGTGGTGTCCAAGATCTTCCGGGGGGTAATGTAACCACATTCATCGTATTTCGTAATCTTTCTTCTTTATGAATTTCGGAATCATCGGCTATGGACGTTTTGGAAAACTGTGGGCCTCTTGCTTGAAGCCTTACGGCGATGTGAAGATTTTTAATAAACACAACCTTGATGAAGTTCTTCGTACGAATATTTTATTTTTGCTTGTTCCGATCGGCCGTTTTGAAGCAGTGTGTAAACGCATCGCAAAAAAAGTTCCTGAAACGACTTTAATCGTGGATGCATGTTCCGTGAAGGTCCACCCTGCGCGAGTGATGCAAAAAATATTTTCAAAAAAACAACCGCTCCTCGCTACTCATCCCCTCTTCGGTCCCGACTCCGTTGCTCGACTGGGACTCAAAGGACGTAAGATAGTTTTATGTCCGTTGCGTGCCGAAAAAAAATGGACAGATGAACTCAAAAAACTTTTCAAGAAAATGGGCCTCAAAATTTTGACGTGCACGCCGGAAGAACACGACCGGCAGATGGCACGCTCCCAGGCACTCGTACATTTTTTGGGCCGGGGACTTGCCTCGTTAAAGCTTGCGGAACAGGACCTTTGCACGCCTGATTATGAGGCGCTCCGTCGCATCGACAGCGTGGTGAATAACGACACTTGGGAACTCTTTTTTGACATGCAGCGTTACAACCCTTTCGCTCAAACGATGCGCAAAAAAATGCTTAAAAAATTGCGCGAATTAAATCGCAAAATTGAAAAACCAAAGACTCTTTCGGGCGCTCGAAAACGCATTGAAAGCCTGGACGAAGAATTGATCGAAATCCTAGCCGAACGCATGCGGCTCAGCCAAACTATCGGCGCGCTTAAGGGGGCCAAGGGGAAAGCGATTCTCGACCCAAAACGTGAAACAAAACTTAAAAAACTACATGAACGTTTGGCTCAAAAAAATAGCCTCTCTCCCGTCTTCGTGAACACGCTTTTTGACACGATCTTTTCTTATTCTCGTAAACTTCAGAAATAAACTTATGCCGCAAGAACCCAAATTTTTCAAAAACTCCACCACGGTGGCCATTCACGGGCTCGTTCAAAATTTGCGTGCTGAGGGGCAACGCATTTACAGCCTCAGCGCGGGAGAGCCTATGGTAGATACTGCTCATTTTTACAAAACCGCAGTGGACGAGGCAATTGAAGCGGGGCACACTTTTTACCCTCCCGCCGCCGGAATTCCTGAACTTCGAAGAGCTTCGAGCGAATGGATGAATCGTGAATTTCAAACGGACTATCAGCCAAAACATGCGTTGGTTACAGGTGGAGGAAAGTTCGCCATTTATTTGACACTGCTTTCTTTGCTGAAAACCGGAGATGAAGTGCTTATTCCTTCTCCTCACTATTTATCGTACCCGCAAATGATTGAACTCGTGGGAGCAAAACCGATCCCCGTCCCGGCCTCGTCCGAAAAAGGGTGGCGACTCACTCCGGAGGATTTGGAACCTTTTTGCACTTCTAAAACACGCCTTCTCGTCCTCAATAGTGGAACAAACCCCACGGGTCTTGTTTATAGCAAAGAAGAAATTGAAGCCTTCCTGGATTTTGCGGAACGTCACGACCTTTGGGTGCTCTCCGATGAAGTTTATAGCGGACTTGTTTACGACGATTTTTCTTATTTTTCCTGTGCCACTCCCCCGCGTACACGCGATCGCGTAGCGGTGATTCAAAGCGCCTCCAAAACCTTTGGGATGACGGGCTGGCGGCTTGGATTTTTGTTCGGTTCCGAAGCCCTGATTCAATCTTGTGAAGCGCTGCAAAGTCAAATACTGACGAGTACCAGTATAGTGAGCCAATGGGCGGGCCTTAGCGCCTTTCAACAGGCCGAAAAGATCACCCCAATGATTAAAAAAACCATGCAAGAGCGTCGGGATATTTTTTACAATGCTCTTGAAAAAGGCCTCGGCGTTTCGCTGTCCCGACCGGCCTCCGCTTTTTATGCTTTTTTACCACTTTCGCTTTTTGGCTCCTCCGGTCTCAGCGACGTGGAGTGGTGTCAAAAAATCTTAAAAGAAGCGCACGTGGCCACCGTCCCCGGATCGCCCTTCGGACGAGCGGATTATGTCCGCATGTCCTTCGGTGAAAAACCGGAAGAACTGCTTGAAGCCGTGGATGTGCTTTGTAAGTGGGTGAAGAAAAACTAATTCATCCCACCCTCCCCTTGTAACTTTTTAAGTTCGCCAGGAGGTCTTCCATACAGTCGCCACCAAATTTTTCGAGCACATTTTGCGCAATCACGTAGGTGGTCATTGCCTCAGAAATCA
>JBAZQU010000033.1:0-11013 GCA_041645035.1 Candidatus Altimarinota bacterium
CCGGAGAAATTTCCTGATAGTATTTAAGGTCTTCTTCAGTGACCTTGAAGCCTTGAGAGCATTTTTTACAGTTTTGCTGCATGGTTTAGTAAAACGTTTCTAGGTAACATTTTTCACAGTATACGATTCGAGCTCGTTCTTGACTATATGTCGTCTGGATAGCAACACCGCACTTGCCACAAGAGCGGTCAAAAAGTTTATAAGGATTATGCAACGCAATGCGGTCCATGTGGCGTTGATCGTGATGCTTTCGAGGCAAGGGCAATTTCCTGTCCCGATAAAACTTCAGCTCCTGCGGAATGATTTTGTAGGGTCGTCCGGTCGCCTCACAAGTGAAAACTTTTGTGAGTACATCATCGCCCACGAGGCGGATGTCTTCCGGTATTTTGTTTGCCGAAACTCCTTCCAATTTTTCCACAGTGTCGTCGTGCCATTTAGCCCCCAAAGCCAGAGCTTGCTCCTTATTCAAAGGAAAATATTCCTGACCTACCGCTTCGTTATATCCGAAAGGAGAGCATTGATAATCCAAAAATTCGCCCCACTCACCGGTCTTTTGCATGTGCTCGATGATGCGTCCCACCATAATTTCATATTCCTCCTTGCTGTATTGTTTGTTGAAAATACAATACTGTTTATTGTGTAGCCCCACGCATCCAAAAATATCGTTATTACTGTGGCATTCAATCGAGTAGTAAAGATCATTGCCGTACCAAACCAAATACGTACTCATGCTGTTTTTCATCCCTATCGCGGAACAAAGATTGTAACAAAATTCCACCCCGTCCGGCGCACAAAAAATAATGTCATACGAATTTTTAACTTTTGGAGAAAAATTAAGATACTTGGAATCTTCACACTCGCTGGCATCATAAACCACTTGGCAATTTTTGCAGTTATATACATTGTCTCCCGTGCAATCCTCACAACCATAAGTTTGGGCGTGACGATGGGGAAGGTCTGACTGGAGCTCAGCTAATTTTTTTCGCAAATATTCAACTTTAGCAGGTGTTATATATTCGTACTCCTTTTCAAGTTCTTCGAATTTTTCCTTACCGACATATTCATTCAAAAAACAATATTCTTTTGTAATAAGCCCAAAACAGGCTATGCAGTTTTTACATGAAAGACAGTTGTCGATCATGAGACAGTCGGTACAATTTCTGGAATTCAAAAAATATTTACATTGGTAGCAACCTTCTGAAGCCACGCCTTCATAACAAAGCTCACAAGAATATACCGCCAAACAATCTACGCAATCCGTGCAATTGACCACATACTTTCCATATAGACAATCTTCATCATTTCCCCCGCCAAAAATGAGATAACAATTCCGTGAAAATAGGCAGAAATTTGTATAATAACTATTTTCACAACTTATATTGATGAGGGATACGTGCGGAACGGCCTCCACCAGCTCCTTGAACTGCTCGGTAAAAGTTCGATTGAAATCAAAGTCACGGCCATGACTGAATGCATCCCATTGGTCGCCCCACCATTCGTCTTGGTCATACACTTTATACGGTTTGTCGGGCGAATAATTTGTAATAATTGGTTTTCCACTAAGATCACTTTTTCGATTATAAAGCTTGCGTTCATTACGAAACGCCATCCGTCGTTGAAGACGACATTGCGAACACAATTTAGGCGTAGGAATAGGATATTTTTTGCCGGCAAATGTGGGAGAAAGGCTATCATAAAAGGCCAAATCTTCAGGGAGGATTTCGAAGGTATTTTGGCACTGTTTACAGGTGGCCATCCAACACAATTAGATGCTCAAGGATAGCAAGACCGTGGCAAAATTTCAATAAACCAAAGAAAGGTAGCATTTTTCACAATAAACAGGTTCAGGTCGACCGGGCTCGTAAGGAGATTCTAGTTTTAAACCACAATTCTTACATGCTCGCGGCCATATTTTTTTAGGTAAGCGTTCTTTAAATCGCAATTTATGACGACAATCGGGACACAGAGGCGGTCTGGGGATCCGCATTTCTTGATAGAATTTATCTTCTTGAGGGATAGTCTTATAAGATTTTTTACAACTTTGGCACGAAAGAGCATCAGGTGCATAAATTACAGTAAGGGGCTGCAAGGAATTATTTAAAGGAAGGGGGTAATGTTCCTGCGCTGCAGTTTCCTCATAGTCGTAAGGAGAAAGATTAGCAGGAAAGAACTCACCCCACTCGCCAGTCTTTTGCATGTGCTCAATCAATTTAGGGAGGAGTTGGAAGTATTCTTCTTTTGAATACTGCTTATTTAAAATACAAAATGATTGTTTTTTTAAACCTGTGCAGCCAAAAAGATTGGACGAGCCGGGACAGGCAACGCAATAAAAAGATTCTGAAAGACTCGTATGTGTGTATAGGCACGCAAACAAGCGATATCCATAAGCAACGCTTACAAGTTCATAAACAAGCTCCGAGTGAGTGGCTCCGCTAATATCATAACCGTCCTTTACTTTGCCGGGGCAATTTTCCACCCACGCCACGTCTTCGCATTCGAAACAGTCAAAAGCATGAGTGGCATGATGACAGCTGCGTAAATTGGATCCGGTTACTTCTTCACAAAGGGTCAGATTGGCAAACAGCCTTGGCATTGATCGCTTAAGCGTCTCGAATTCTTGAAGAATTTTTTGTACAGACTGAGGATCTGACAGTATTTTCTTATATTCAGCCTCCGAATAGTCTTGATTCAAAATACAAAAGGATTTTTTACGCAAACTGCTGCACGCAAAACAGTCGTGACAAGCTCTGCAATCATAGCAATAACTAAGATTATGAGAATCCTGGCTATTTTGAGTGAAAAAACTTTGATAACAATTGATGCAATCCACGCACATATAGCAATTTTCACATCGTTCGGTACTGAGGCAGTCCATGCAATTTTTGCTATCCCAAATATAAGAACAGTAATAGCAGTCTTCATTTCGATTGGAAGCAAAAACAAGATAACAATTTTTGTCCTGTTCGCTGAAGGTGGCATATTCCGCATTTTCATTGTTGGTATTGAGCAAAGCAATTTGCGGAACTTTTTTCCATAGCTCGTCGAACTGTTCAAAAAAGGGGCGATTAAAATCGATATCCAGTCCGTAGTTGAGCCCATCCCATACATCACTCCACCATTCTTTTGGACTGTAAACCGTGTAAGATTTACTTGGATTATAAGTGGAAATGATTGCCTCTCCACTCAAACTACTGAATCTTTTGTATAAATGTCTCTCATTACGAAAACAAAGTCGCCTTTGCTCTCTGCATGATGGACACAGTTGTGGTGGCGGTAACAAAAAAACTCGACCCTCAATCACAGGGCTCATCTTTTGATAAAAAAGAAGATCATTTTTACTCACTTCAAAATTAGATTGGCACTTCTTACAACTGGCCATAAAAATAAATTTAGATAGTTTAAGACTATCTCCTGATTGGGGTCTTACCTATTCGGGTACAAAAATCCCTCTCCCCGTATTTTTTACAGATTTAAAAGAGCAATCCTTTTTCTACTCCCGAGTAGAATTCCACATTGCTTGAATCTGCATGAGTCGTGCTCGCGCCAATGAAGGAGAATGTATGTTCACTACCTCTACTTTCCCCTCATCGCTTCGGGAAAAACTCGCCACTTTATCGCCGTAAACATAGGTAAATTCACAAGGATAGTTTTTAATAGGGAAATACCTAAATTCTCGTTTCTCTCTCCAATTTCGTTTGCATAATTCTTCGGAAAGTGGTGTTTTTTGAAACATAACCCCCTCTGCTCGAAATCCCTTTTTAATTCGTTCTTGAACAAACGCGTTTTCCAAATTCTTTCCAATAATGTCCACAATTGCCTCATAAGTTGCCATAAATCCCATAAAATCCGGCGTCTCTGAAAGCAACTTAAGGTAAAAATCCGACAACTCGTTTTCAACAATAAATTCAGATTTTTCCGGAAGCTGTTCTAAATGGGAAAGTTGTTTAATTTGTTGAGAGCGCCTGTACCACTGACGTCCCTGCTTTTCAAAATATTTAGTTAGTTTTTGTAGACTGGTCGTCTTGAAACGAAACGGACGTTTATTCTCTTCCAGCTCTATCATCTTTTTCTCTAAAAGCGAGTGAATTATTTTATAAGCCCCCGCAATACTCAGGCCCTTTTTATAAGCAAGTTCACTCGCAGTTAGCGGAGATTTTTTGAGTAAAAACAGATACACCGCCGCCTCTCGGTCCGTGAGGCCAAGGGCAATGAGGCTTTGAAAAATATAATCGGTAACTCTCATGAAGGTATAATTCTAGCCCTTAAGTCGAACCTGTCAAATCACACTTTGTAGATAGCACTTCTCACAATAAACTATTTCAGATCTCTCCGGCGAATAACTGGTCTCGATTTCCTTTTGGCATTTCATGCAATTCCTTTTCCAAAGCTTACGCGGATTGTGCTGAGCCATTCGTGCTTTGTGTCTGCAATCGTGACACTTGGTCGGCTCGGATAAACTCATTCGCCTGTAAAATTCCAGTTCTTTTTGGATGTACTTAAAAACTTTTCCACAAGCTTCGCAAACCTTCGAGTCGGGGACCATTTTAAACTCCCGAGCTTCAGTTTTTTTCCATCGATAGCCTAGCGTTAATACCTCTTTTTTGCTTAGCGGAAAATATTCGTGAGCTACGGTTTCATTGTACGCAAAAACGGAGTAGGGAAAAAATTCGCCCCACTCGCCGGTGGATTCCATATGTTTGATAATCCGCCCCACCAAGACCTTATAATCCTCTTTGGAATACTGCCTATTGAGGGCACAGTATTCTTTTCGTTTCAAACCTGCGCAGCCAAAAAGATTTTTTGAATAATGGCAAAAATCACAATAGTCCGAAAAAGAAATATTCCAAGAAAAATTACAGCAACGGACCTGAAAACAGTTGAGACAAATGCTTTGAGAATTGTAAATAAGCTCAGTGCCGACAAAAATATCATCAGAATCATAAGTATCTTTCAGCTCCTGTCCCAGGTAGACATACATAAGGTCTTTACCGTTTTTTACGTCGAAACAATTAAAACAATTTTGACTGTTGAACAGGTAGTCACCCGTACAATCTTCACAGCTATTCAAATGAGCATACTTGCTCGGTACGGACTGACAAAGAGAGGAAAATCTTTCCTGGATTTCCGGTGAGGAAATATTCAACTTGGCCACTTTTATCCCATAGGTTTCTTTTGAGTATGGCTCATTAAAAATATAAAATTCTTTATTGCGGAGTCCCCTGCAACCGAAACAGTTTTTACAAGAGATCAGGTCCACACCCAGCACGCAATCGCTGCAATTTTGTGAATTCTGGACGTAAAAACAGTGGTAACCATTTTCGAGCTCCAAACACTTATAACAAAGTTCGCAACGATTGATCAAAGAGCAGTCGACGCAGTCTTTGCAGTAAATATTCAAATAACAATACTGGCAATCTTCCGAGTAAGCTCCCGCAAATGTGAGATAACAATTTTTAGAGTGCTCTTCGTAATTTGTATATTCACTATTTTCCCCGTTGCGGCTCAGTACGCCAACCCGTGGGGTTTTAAAATACACTTCCTTAAATTGGTCGAAGAACGGCCTCCCAAAATCAAAATCTTGACCATAGGCCATTGGGTCCCAGCCATCACTCCACCAACATTCACTGCAATACACGGGGAAAGAAGTTCCGCTGGGATAAATAGCTACCATGACTTTTTTACATAAATCACATTCCCTTTTGTATAAAGATCGTTCATTCCGCTGCGCCAGCCTTTTTCGCTGTCTTTCCTCCGGGCACAGCGTGGGCAGGGGCATTTGCATGCGTTTCAAAAACTCCTGCTCCCATTCGCTAACCACGAAGGATTTTCCGGTGAAGCGACAGGTTTGAGTGAGGTTGGGCATACGTCCAAGTCTAGCATGAACTTAGTTCTATGCCAGTGCCTCCGCTAAATCTTTATCAAAAGTAAGCACGGGAAGTTCGAGTTCCTTTGAGAGGTGAATTAAAGAAACATCGACATAAGAGAAGGTGTGAGGCCCTAATTCTCCATAAAGTTTCAATACATTCTCGAGATTAGCTTCGTCGAGTTTATAAATTTCAAGATTGTTTTCCCCAGAAAGCAGCAGTCTGCTCAAAGTAGAAGCAAATTCTGTAGAAACTTTTCTGTTCAATATACTGACAAATTCCTGAAAAACTAAAAAAGAAACAATTTTCGTTTTTTCTCTATAAGTTTCAGCAGCGTCAATCGCAGCAGCATGATGGACATCATTTGTCCTAAAAAAGGCGATTAAAAAAGAGGTATCAAGAATTACCATACAAAATATCATCGATATGTTCAGATAAAGACGGATCGTCCTTCGCCCAAGTAAAAGTAGGCAAGTCGGCAAAATCTTTCTGCTTTCTAGTCCCCTTCTTTACCTGCTCTATCATTACCTCTCTTATCCAACCGGCCAAAGGCTTGCCCTTTTTAAGGGCTATTTGCTTCATTTGTAGGTAAACCGGCAGTGGGAAATAAACCTGGGCGGCCTGTTGTTTCATAAATACTGTTACATGTACTGTTAACAGTATACTCTCCGCATTTAATCTATGCAAGTAATCATCAGCTTAGACTAGTTTGGTAAGCCTGTTCGCTGACAATATTTTTGGAATCGGGATGCTTGTAATAAGTTTCTTTTTTCAATTCAAAAGAAGTATCCATCCACCTCAAGCGGTTTTTATACCGATCCGGAAAAGCAAGAACAGGTAAGGGAATTTTGTGGATCTTGTAAAATTCCAATTCGTGAGGGGTATAATTCAAAGCCATTGCCGGAGCTTGTGCGTCTGTACCCTCAAAGAAATCATAGGCAATCGTATCTTCGTAATGGAAAGGACTCAAATCCATGGGGAAAAAGAGCCCATACTCTCCAAGTTTTTTCATATTTTCAATCAACTTGGGGAGGAGGGTTTCATACTCTTCTTTAGAGTAGGGTTTATTTAGAATATGGTATTTTTTGTTACGAAGACCGATACACCCAAAACAATCTTGGCAGCCCAGGCAAAGATAACAATATTCCATGCTTGCACTGTGCCAAACAAAGGCGCAATTCTTTACGTTGGAGCTTCCAATTCCTGTGGCCACACACTGAGTACATTGTTCAACGCGATCATTACACATGAAGGAGCCGTAAATATTTTTACCCTTAGCGCATTGGAAAACATTCTCGCAATCCCGGAGGTCAAAACTTTCAAAACATCGGACGCAATCTTTTGCATTCTTCACGTAATTACCTTCCACATTTTCACAGTTTTCTAAAAAATGAACAGGTGCAGGACTCTTTTTTAAGATTTCTTCATCAAAATATTTTTTACATTTTTCCACGACTTCTCCACTTGCTAAATCAATTCCCTGCATAAAAACTTCATACTCTTCTTTACTGTGCTGCTTGTTGTAGATACAAAACTCCTTGTTCCTCAAATTTGAACACATGAACGAGTTCGTCACATTTCGACAGTTGAACAAAAAGCTTGAATCAGAAACTTGTTTACAATTGAAACAATATTCGCAGTTGTAGCATGAAAACATATATACACATTCGTACAAAAGCTCTGACTCCATCACCCAATAAACATCTACACAGGATTGAGAATTATAAATTCGGACAGAATAATAAACATCTCGGCAATTGATAGCATCAAAAACGAGATAGCAGTTCTTCAACCCTTCCACGTCTTGGCAATATTCAGCATTTTCTTGAAGAGTGGACAATAAAGTGACTACAGGTGCTTTGCTTTGTAATGCCTTGAATTGTTCAAAAAATGATTTTCCGAAATCAAGCTCCAAAAAAGGCGAAGTCCAGTCATTTGAATACCACTCATCATGACTATAAACAGGGCAGTGCGTATCTTCCGAATAGACGGAGATTATGTTTTTTCCACTTTTACTCGAAACTCGTTTGTACAGCTTTTTATTAGGATACCACGACATTACCTGTCGAAGTTGTTCCTCCGGACTAGGGTAGGGATTGAAACTCATAGAGGTCAGTTTACATCACCCCTTCCTTTTCTCAAGTTTTACAGGTAGAATAAACGGGCTTTTTACCTATGAAAGTACTACTACTTGCAGCCGGTCGCAGCCGACGCGTCAAACCCATTGAGGACAAAAACTTTCTGAAATTCTTTGGGATGACGCTCATCGAGCACCAATTGAGCCGATTGGAACGTGCGGGGTTTAAAGATATTTTAATCATTGCCGGTGCCCATAACATCGAACAACTCAAAAAAATCGCTAAGCCTTTTGGTGCTAAAGTTTTTGAACAAAAAAATCTGGATGATGGAATGGCGGACGCCGTTCTCAGCGTGGAAAAAGAAGTCGGCAAGGATGATTTATTTATTGTGAGTAGCAATGACATTGTGGAAGTTAAGGCTTATGAGAGCATGAAGAAAGCACTCAAGTCTAACGCCGATTCCTATCTCCTCGCATACCGTGTTTCCGAATATTTCCCGGGAGGCTACTTGAAGTTGAGTGGGAAACGAATCACAGGAATTGTGGAGAAACCTGAGCCGGGCAAAGAGCCTTCGGAATTTATTAATTTGGTACTCCACATTCATCGAAAGCCCGCGAAGCTTTTTGCGGAGCTTAAAAAAGTCTCCTCAACTCGCGATGATCGCTATGAAGTCGCCCTCGACAAACTCATGAAAGAACGAAATTTTGAAGCGGTTCCCTATGCCGGATACTGGCAACCCGTTAAATTTCCCTGGCACATTCTAGATCTGTTGAAGTATGGCCTCGCAAGGACTAAACGAAAAATTCACAAGTCGGCACAAATCGCAAAAACGGCTGTTATTAACGGGCCGGTGGTTATTGAAGAAGGTGTAAAAATTTTTGATCACGCGATGATTCAAGGGCCCGCATACATTGGAAAAAATTCCGTCGTGGCCAATAATGCGCTTGTTCGTGAATCCATGATCGGAGACCGTTGCGTGATAGGTTTTTCTACCGAAGTGGCTCGCTCTTTTATCGGTGACGACTGCTGGTTCCACAGCAACTATGTAGGAGATACTGTGATGGGTGACGATTGCAGTTTTGGTGCCGGCGCCATTTGCGCCAACCTCCGTTTGGATGAAAAAGATATTGGCGAATCCGGACGCAATAAACTCGGTCCCGTTTTGGGTAGCCACATTCGCGTGGGCGTTCAAACCAGCCTTATGCCGGGTATTCGCATAGGTTCAAATACCATGATTACTTCCGGGCTCACTATCGCTCAAGACATTGAAGAAGGAAAATTTGTGAGTGGAAAATTCGAAATTAAGATTGAAGAAAATCGAGCCAAGCTCGATTCAGGTAAGCGAGAAGAAATGAAGAAAAAACTATAATTATTGTTCAAACTCCACGTCCCCGTTCACCTTGCACTGACATCCCAAGCGAACATTGGGTTCCGCACCTCGCGCATCCAAGGTGAATTCTTCTTGTTCGGTTTTTGGACTGAGATTTTCGGCACCGGTTTTAATGTGGATGAGACACGTTGAACAGATTCCACTCTCACATCCGAACGGCACGTTCAGATCACTGTTTTGAGCGACTTCGCGAAAGGAAGCACCCGCAGCGCATTCAGCAGAGACTCCGGTCGTTTTATTGGTGATTTTAGGCATAAATTTATTGTTAACGGAGCGCCCCGCGCTCTACATGTAAAAATTCATAGCATCACTGATGTCGATAGTATCGATACTTTGTTCAACCAGCGGCCGCTGGGCAAGCATAGGTAGCTCGTCCTCATAGGTCGGACGATCTTCTTTATAATAAACGCCAATATTAATTTTATCATTCCACTCCTCCGCCTTTTCAAAAGCCATAGCGCGATTCGTAGGATCATACTTTGGGTCATTTTCCAGCTTACGAATGCGTTCTTGGTACCACTGATAGGTATTTACTTTGTTAAAAGTAACGCAAGGCTGCAAAACGTCGATCAAAGAAAAGCCTTTGTGCTGGATTCCTTCCATAATCATCTTTTTAAGATGCATGATGTCTCCGGCGTACCCTCGAGCCAGGAAAGTGGCTCCGGAAGCCAACGCAATTCCCAGTGGGCGAGCCGCCATTTCGATCACTCCCTCCGGAGTGCTTTTAGTTTTGAAACCATGATCACTGGTGGGTGAGGTCTGACCCTTCGTAAGTCCGTAAACCTGGTTATTTTGGACGATGTAAGTGATATTGAAATTACGTCGAGACGAATGGACCAAGTGCGCCATACCAATTCCATACCCGTCTCCATCTCCTCCAATAGCAATGACATTCATTTTATGATTCGCAATTTTCATTCCCGTTGCAACCGGCAAAGCGCGTCCGTGTAATGAATGGAATCCATACACTTTGATCAAATGAGGTGCCTGCGAGCCGCATCCGATTCCGGATACAATCATAGTTTCTTCGGGATCGAGTTTGAGCTCAAAGAGTGCCTGCTTGAGTGCAACCAAAATTCCGAAATCACCACAGCCCGGGCACCAGTTGCATTTGGAACCGGTGTCCAAATCCGTGAGTTTTTCCAGTATTTTTAAAGGTTTACTCATGCTTTTAGGATGCTGTTAATCTTAACAAGAATTTCCGCCGGATTAAACGGACGTCCATCGTAGCGCAACAATTTGTCCATAATTTCGATGCCCGTATATTGACGAATCACCCCGCCCATTTGAGCTTCGGAATTGTTTTCTACCAACGTGATTTTTTTCGCCGCTCCAAGGAATTTTGTCACCGCTTCCGTGGGGAAAGGTAATGCAATTTTGATCTGTAAAAAGTTCACCTTGAGGCCATTTGAGTTGGCGACATCCACCGCTTCCAAAATGGGTCCTTTCGTAGACCCCCAGCCCACTAAAGTGAGATCAGCATTCGTCGGCCCGTGCAGTTCGCACATTTCCACATCGCTTAGATATTCTTTTTTCAATGTCATCAATTTCTTGGCTCGTTTATCCACCATCTTGGTTCGATTTTCGCTACTTTCATCCAAATCGCCGTCTTCTTTATGTTCGTCGGTGGACACCGCAAAAATCGTATTCGGAAAACCCGGACGAGTTCGTTTAGAAACGC
>JBAZQU010000034.1:0-10906 GCA_041645035.1 Candidatus Altimarinota bacterium
ACAAATGAAAACTGCGTGTGAACTTTTTCGTAGCTTCTCCATGCCTCCACTTTACACCACCACGAAGATGCGGGCATCCACTACATCCCTCGGGCTTACGCCCGGGGAACTACGTCAGTTGATTAGAGGACTACCTTCAAATAGCGTTCATTTAAAACTTCCCAATTTAAATTCTTCACAAATGCGTTCAAATAGCTCGGCTTATCAATGCCGTAATCAATCATAAATGCATGTTCCCAACAGTCCAATGCCATTAACGGAATTTGGTGCACGGGATAGTTCATGTGGTGCTCGAACATAATGTAGTGGTGCAGCATTTCATCCATTTTATTATATGTGAGCAGTACCCAACCCGGAGTGGAAGCCGCACAGGCGCGCAGATCTTTCTCCCAATTTTCCATACTTCCAAAGGCTTTTTCCAACGCGACTTTGAGCACATCGCTTCCCTCCGTCGGCGTTCCCTTCATATTCTCAAAATACATTTCGTGCAAATAAGTTCCATTGAATGCCACTGCTTCACGACGTTTGAGTTCGCTATATTCTCCAAAAGAATAATTGGCCAAACTTTTATCCACCGTCATAAGTTTTTCTTCGATTTCGTTAATTTTTTTTACGTACCCTTCGTAAAGTTTGAAGTGAGTGCTGAGCTGTGCGTCAGACAAACCCGCCAGAGTTCCTAACAAACTCGAAAAATCTTTTGCGATATGTATCATTGTTTAAAGTGGTAAGAGAATTACGTTTTAATCTTAACACAAAAGTGTTAGGCTCTGAATGTCACTGTAACTTTTTTGTGCACGGAACGTTTAAACAGTTGGTAACTCCACTCTATGGGAAGAACGTTTACACTGGAGGAGGCTAATAGGACTTTGGTTTTTGTGGCCCCCGTCTTAAAAGAAATTCAGGTAATTTGGGGTAAGTTGATGAGTTTTCAAGCCAGTGAGGACGGAACTTCCGAAGTGGAAATTCGCAATAAAATTAATCGTTTAAAATTCTGCAACGAGGAATTGGCGCAAGTGGGCTGCATGATTAAAAACCCGGTGGAAGGCGTGTTGGATTTTCCAAGTTTTTATAAAAACCAACCTGTTCTTTTAACATGGAAGTTGGGTGAAGAACAAATTGAATTTTGGCACCATGTTAATCAAAATACTCGCCAAATCATTGATGAAGATTTTATGAGTTGGAATTCCAAAGTACCCGTACCCGACTTCAACGTAGTGTAAATTCTTTTATAATTTGCATGTACATTTGCTCCGTGAAAATTTCCACGCGGGACATTTTTTCGTCGGTGAAAATTTCAGAATTGGAAATGAGCTCCGTGACGGACGTGAGGTATTGATAAAGATAATCCCTCTTTCCCGCCAGGTCCTCCGGAGAATCGGTGTAAAAATCAAAAGCTTTATTGGAGCCGATGATCATCGCATTAAAACTGTCGGGAATGTTGAGATAGGCCGCGAATTCGAACTGAGAGGCCAGCGTTGCCGCGAGCGCGTTTAGAAAGGGGCCTTCGTCCGAAGCGGCGTTCAGCGCTAAAATACCGTCTTCATCCAGATGACTGGCCGCTAAAGCATAGAATTCCTGCGTGGCCAAATGAGCCGGAATATTTGAAGCATGGTAGGTGTCGATCAAAATTAAATCGTACTGCTCTTCCGTATTTAAAAGAAATGTCCGCGCATCTGCGTGAACAATATTTACCGTTGCATCCGAAAGCCCCATATATTCCTCGGCAATGCGCGTAACTGCGGGATCAATTTCCACTCCCGTGATTTCAAGTTCCGGATAATATGTATTAAAAATACGAGTGAAACTGCCTCCCGCGTGACCCAAAATAAGAACTGTTTTGGGTTCCTCAATCATGCTCGGCAAAACCCCGAAGTAAGAATAATAATAGTGCTCCTCAGGTAGCACAGACGCGGGGTTATATATGGATTGCGTTCCAAGCGGATTATCAATGTGCAGACGGCGAACTCCTTCAGCATCTTCCGTCACAAAAATATAACCGTAAGGAGAATCTTTCGCATAAATAACGGCATCATTTGCATAAACCGGCGGCACCAGCCAAAAAAGTCCCAGACCAAGAGTGGCTAAAATAAAAACCCACCATTTGCGAAGTCCGAAGGCCGCCAAAAAAATCAACAGTAAACCGATAAAAATAAACGTCTTGGTAGTCCCGAACACCGGGATGAGCAAAAAGGCCGGGAGAAAAGTCCCCACCAGGCTTCCAAGTGTGGAAACTGTGGAAATTTTTCCGGAAAGACTTCCCACTTTTGCAACGTTTTGAATCACCATTTTCACGGTGAACGGCACAATCATGCCAAGTAAAAACATGGGGAGCGCGAATAAAAAAGTTACAGCAAAAAAAGACCCCCATTTCACTGCAAGCGCCAAATTGGAAAAACCTGTAGTAAGTTGCTCAAACAGCAGCGGCGAAAAAAACGGTATCAGAACCGTCCAAAAGCCCGTAAGAAGAATTAAGGCAAAATATACTTCTCGTCTGGGATTTTTATCGGCAAGCCGGCCTCCGAAATAATATCCGGCCGCAAGCGCGACCATAATCAGCCCGATGACATTTGTCCAGACGTAGAGCGAGTTTCCAAAATATGGCGCAAGCAAACGCGCCGCGCTTAACTCTACCGCCATAACGGCCATCCCACATATAAAGGCGGAAAAATAGTACAGCAGATGTTTCTTCATAAATTCATTTAAACATGAATCTCGTTTGATTAATATGGATTTCCAAGGTCACGTATTGTAAGCTGGGCACAACCGCTTCTAATCCATATCGCACCATGAAAATAGCCCTCGCCCCCTCTCCAAGTTCCGCCGATATTCTTTTTTTAGTCTTAGCTAAAGGCGAAGGTCTGTCTAAAACTATAAAATCGGCGCTGGGCGGCGCTCTGACTAAACAAATAGAAGTACGGCTGAAGGCAAAAGATTTCGAGGGCGAAGATGAGCAGGCACTAACACTTTTTACAGACACAGGAAAATGGAAACGTATCGTTTTGGTAGGACGTGGAGAAATGGGCAAAGAAGTCCCTCAGGCCGTGGAGCATCTGGGCGCAAAACTCATTGATTTATGTCGCGCTGCAAAAGCCCGAACGGCAATGGCCTGGGTAAAAGAAACTGACTTCCAAGCCTTTGCTTATGGAGTGGCACTGGGTTCTTACGAATTCAAACGTTACAAAACGCCGGATAAAAAAACGGTGGAAATGAAGGAGTTTACTTTTGTGACAACGACTAACAAAAAAACATCCGTAATTTTAAACAAGGCGAATTTATTTATGAAAGTGAGTGCCCAGACGCGAGAATTGGTGAACACCTGTGCGGGGAATCAAAATACTCAAGACATTGCAAATGAAGCCGTTTTAATTGCAAAAAAACACAAAATGAAAGTAACTATTTTCAACGATAAACAACTTAAAAAAATGGGCTGCGGAGCGCTTTACGCCATTGGACAAGGCGCTCACACGGGCGCTCGCATGGTGATTTTAGAATACCGGAACAAGAGCAAGTCCAAAGAAGCAAATGTCGCCTTTGTGGGGAAAGGAATCACCTTCGACACGGGAGGGCTCAACTTAAAACCAACCGGGTATATCGAAGAGATGAAACAGGATATGGCAGGAGCGGCAACCGTTATCGCAATCATGCAAGGCATAGCGGAAGCAAAATTGCCGGGTTACTTTGTGGGAGTTTTGTGTTGCGCTGAAAATTCCCTCTCCGACCGCAGCGTTCACCCCGGCGATGTAGTAACGGCTTACAACGGAAAAACAATTGAAATCAACAATACGGACGCGGAAGGCCGCATGGTGCTGGCCGATGGCCTTTCTTATACGGTGAAAAAAATCAAACCCAAAGTTATGGTGGATATTGCCACTCTCACGGGGGCTGTCACTGTGGCACTCGGCTACCACATCACGGGAATTATGGGTAATAAACAAAAATTGATTGATGAATACATGCAATGTAGCCAAAAAACCGGTGAACGTGCTTGGCCGTTTCCGCTCGACGAGGATTTTGTGAAAGCGTGTAAGGGCAAATTCTCCGATCTCATCAACGCAACCGAGGGGGTCCGCGCCGGATCTATTATGGGCGGCGCTTTCCTCAAACATTTCGTTGACGATAAAACTGCCTGGATCCATCTGGACATCGCCGGTAGTGCCTGGGTAGAAAAGCCCACCCCTACCACTAAATACGGAGCCACCGGAGTTACCATCCGAAGTCTACTTGAACTCGCCGAAAGACACGCGGATTAGAAATTAGCGCAGTACCGCTTTATATTCCAGTCGGTAAATGTGAATGATGGTAACCGTGAGGCTGAGGATTATCGGACCAAAAATAATTCCTTTGATACCAAATACGAAAATTCCACCCAGCACCGTTAAAAAGGTGGCAAGCGGATGCATTTTTGTGCGATTCCCAATAAGTACCGGACGAATAATATTATCCACCACAGACACCACGGCCACGCCCCAAATAAGGATGAAAAGTCCCCAACCAAGCTGGCCCTGCAGTAAGAATGCCAAGGCTACGGGAAACCATACTATAGAAGCTCCTACATAAGGAACGAGCGCGGTGAAGGCCATAACCGTCCCCCAGAAAATCACGTTATGCACCCCTGCAATGGCAAAACCCAACGCTGCTATTGCCCCTTGAACAAGGGCGGTCACAAAAGTTCCCATTACGATAGCATAAGTAGTATCTCGCAACTTGTTTTCAATTTCATTCTCATATTTTTGAGGCAATGGACTCATTCCCTTAACAAATTCAGCAATTGCCCCACCGTCTCTCAAGAAAAAGAAGGTGGTGAGCAATAGGATGAACAGTGAGACAACGAAGGTTCCAAAACTTTTCGCAATGGCGCCACTCTGTGCAACGACGAAAGTTGTAATGGCTTGACCAAAGTCCTGAACAAGCTGCAGAACATCAAAACGTCCTTCAAAAACTCCCTTCAGACCATAACGTTCGGTAAAACTAACCCACCAATTCCCAATGAGTGGAATATCCGAGAAAGCACCGGACCATTCTAGGTTTCTAAAATTAGCGTCCATGAGTTTCTGGTCTAAAACTGCATATGCATCCACCGCTTGTTGAACGACAAAATAACTAAATAAGGCTAGTGGTATGAGCACCATGAGCGTCACTAAAAGAGTTGTGATAAAAGCAGAAACTCCGACATGACCTCGTACTCTTTTTAAAAACCATTTATGCATGGGCGTGAATATAATCGCAATCAAGGAGGCGTAAACAAGAACACTAAGAAAGGGGGAAATAACCCAAAAGAAAAGCACCAAGATTGTCACAATCGCCAACAAGAAAAAATAGGGCGCAAAATCATGTAGCACCAAACTCTTGGAATTAAACTTTACTTTTAGCATGAAAAATTTTTACAAACCGATTCTATCACATCCCGATTCCATTCTCCAGATTTTTTTTATACTCCACTAAAGATTCCCGAACCGCCTGCTCTACCGGCCTCAAATGAATACCCTCATTCTCCAATTTACGAACAGAAAGTCCGCAATTGGATCGCCTGGCTTTTGTGATTTTTTCCATCTCCTCAATCGAAAACAATTCATATTTATAGTTTGGATCCACGAGCTCAATGTACATGTCCAAAATTGCCTTATGATCTATAGTACCCGGGTTTGTCACGTTGTAGACTCCCACGGCTTTTTTCCCAATAAGCGCCTTGGCGGCCTTCATAAAATCCTCCAACACACTAATGGAGTTCGGCACTGAAATCACTTTGCTGTACTTAGTAATCTTCGTGATAAAATTCCGCGCGCTGGGTACGGAATCAAAAGGCATACGGAGTCGAAGTTGAAGCACGTTAAAATCTTTGAGCATTTGTTCGCTCCAAGCCTTGGTTTTTGAATAATAGCTCCCCTCAAAATTGGGAACGTCCTCCTCCGAATAACCTTTCCCGTCATTATACCCTTCATAAACACAACCGCTCCCCACATGTACCATGTAGACTCCAAGCTCCTCGCAAGCCCGCGCCAAAATCAGCGGAGCCGTTACATTCCCGAATAAAGTTTCCATTTTATGATCCTCGCACCAATCTACATTCGGCCTCCCCGTTTTACCTGCGCAATTTACCACCACGTCCGACTTTGCCCGTTCAATTTCAGCCTTAACGCTGGAAAAATCCTCAATACGGACATTCGAAATCTCGGCTTCAGATCCAAAACAGTCCTTAAACTTTGCAGCGATATATCCTTTGCCAAAAATGAGCATTTTCATGTCGGCAGATTAGCTTAAAGTTCATTTCCAATCAATCTCATGCTCACTCTCGAAGTAGCAAATACACACTGTCCACACTCAGCGGCGTAAAGGTGGCACTTTCCGTCCAATCAGAGGAGAAAATATTCAGTGTAACCGTTAGTGGAGGGATTCCTTCTTCCAAGTTATTGGTCACAATATTCCCTTCCGCGTCTGTCACGTTGAGACTAAGAGCGATATCCGGATTGTCATGGGCATATTCCCAAAGCTCCGTAAGAATTTGTTCTTCATTATAAGGATAGACGTCCGCCCCTATTCCATCCATAAGCTCACGTATCTCGAGCCGTGTGTCCTCACAACAAGGAGTGTCTTTCGGTTGAGAAGTGCTCCACAAGACAAGGCATAAAAAAACACCAAGACATCCAACGATGAGCCATTTAATGTGTACAGTCATAAACATCTGTTAAATTCTTTTAAGAGAATATCAATAAAACGAGATCATTCGCAAATTATTTGCAACTTCACGCTGAAAATAGGAGAATTGCTAACCGGAGTATAACTTCCCCACCATGCCTAATAAAAAACCTCTTCTTGTCGCGATTGTTTCAGGTATTCTCATTCTTGCCGTGAGTTTACTCTCCGTTTATGCAAATACTGATACGGATTTTTCGGATTTAAGTTCGGGCAGTCCTTTTTTTGATTCGATAAACTATGTGCAATCAGAGGGGATTGTAGAAGGATATGGGGATAATACTTATAAACCGGATAATCCTATCAATCGCGCCGAATTCACTAAAATTATTATTAGTGCGGTTTTTACCGAGGACCAAATTTCCACATGCACGCCAAGCAAAACTTTATCCGACGTATCTTCAAGTGACTGGTTTTATCCATACGTTTGTGAGGCTTTGAATAACGAGATTGTAGCTGGCTATTCCGACGGTACTTTTAAACCTGCAAATAATATAAATTTTGCTGAAGCTTCAAAAATTATCACGAATGCTTTTGGCTATGAGACTTCTCCAAAAGATGTTTGGTATCAGTCGTTTGTAGAAGAATTGGAAGCGTCTAATGCAATTCCGACTACCATTTGTTCCGTCTCAAAAAATATTTCACGCGGAGAAATGGCGGAAATGATTTATAGATTGAAAGAAGATATCACGGACAAAAGTTCAACGAGTTTCTTTTCCGGAGACGCGGAAACGATACAGGCGACAACATTCGTAAAATCGTACCGCCTCAAGGACACGGCGGATTCTTTCTCAATCGCACAGACCACAAGCGGCGAATACATAATCGCCGGACGCACTCTTAATCCGAGTGAACTATGTGGTTACAGTATGTTTTGGATTAAAGCTGACAAAAACGGGGATAAAGAGTGGAGCCACCTTTTTGATAACTGCAGTTCGGAGGGTTTTGCGATCACAGAGTTAACAGACGGTAATTATCTTGTGGCCGGAGATGTTAGCGGCGATTTTATGACGGACGAAGAACAATTAAATCTTGAAGGCCAAGGCAATGATCTCATCATAAAACTTGATAGCAACGGTAATCAAATTTGGTCAAGAACGGTTGGCTTGGAGAGCATAGATGCACCTTCCAAACTTATACCAACCGAAAATGGCGGGTTCACAATGTCGGGACAAACCGGAGAATTAGTCGGCCAACCGGACGTAGCTGATGTAATTCACGTGACGTCGCTTGGAAATTTTTCCGCGGACGGTGAGACTAATTGGCTCAAAAAAATCACAAGTGGAGAGGATATGACGAAATCCGTGGAACAAACGGAGGATGGCGGATATGTATTGATTGGGGAAGTACAGCTCGTGGAAGAAAACGATCAAATGGTTCCGGCTCTCATCAAATTAGACGAAGATGGAGATTTTGATTGGGCCACCGGGCTTGAAAATATTCCGCTGGATTTCGCGACCGTCACGGGGGACGAAGAAGAAGGTTTCACGTGGGGAACTTCTCAAATGCATCTGCAGGCCGGAGATTTTTTCGCAGCCGAACAAACCGATGATGGCGGCTATATGGCGCTTGGAGCTTATTTCGCAAGCACCACGTCTCAAGACAACATCACTGATTTACAAGAGGGTTACCTCAAAGAATCGAGCTTTATAGGCATCAAATTGGATTCCGAGGGCGAATTGGAATGGGCAAGAACTATTAAGATCAAAAGATATCTTGAAGACCCCACGATAGGAAAAACCTCAGACGGAGGTTACGTCATAATGGGAAATAATATTAACTACATGGAATATATGGATAGCGCCGGAGCTATTCCCCTTACAACGAATATTGTTTTAGTAAAACTGGATGAGAATTTTAATTATCAATGGGGGAAAGTCGTTGGTGAAACGAAAAATCTGGAAGGTTACGCCGTAACGCAAACCGACGACTCCGGCTACGCGATAACGGGAACTTGGTACACCGGAATAAAGTACATGCTACTTGGCTCGGAAATGGAATATACCGAAGCAATGATTGTAAAATTGGATGCGAATGGAGATTTAGGAAATAACAATGGACTCATCACAGACTTTAGCGACATTGAAAAAAGTGACGTGAGCGACTACATCGTTGCGGACGATTTAAGTTCGCCGGAATTAATAGTGGAATATCCGATGAATAATACCGCCCAAACCGTTCAAGTGAGTACTAAAGACGGAACGAACACTACCGCTTCGGAAGCAATGACGTACGAAGTTCGAATTTGTAGCGTAACGGACGCGGACGGTTTCACGGATGGCAACTCTCACCCGGACACAAAGACTCAAGCTGAAATAAGTTATGAGGAAACAGACGAAATAGAAGCCACGAGTGAAAAAGGGATTTTAATAAATGATGAATTAATGCCGATTTTAAACGAAGTATTCGATGACGAAGTAAAATTATGGGACGATTTTTCCGGTGGATGGGTTGCCTACAAATTCAATCGGCTTGTAACAAGAGACGACATTGCAGAGATAGTGACTGCCCTTGAAGGGCTTGACTATGGAATCGACAGCAACACAAATGGAGATTTCACCGCCACAAAAGTCGGTCTAACCCTAAACTTTCATTTCTATCTCGGCGACCTAAACGCAGGCCAACTGGATGTGATGTACTAAATCGGTTGTATCTTTTTTCTATCACAAAGTGCCAACCTTCAAAATAGCCCATCTATTTGCGGCAAAGGTACCTTTGAAAAAATTCTTAGCTATCTTTTCTCCGGTGAGTCCATTCATTAAAACATAGCCGAAGCTGCAGTGCACAAGAATATAAGATGTGGAAGACACTGCGGCCGCACTACAAGACGTGGCGCCGATTGAAAAAACCGATGTCTTGTACGCATAACGTGAATTGTCTGAATATCGGACTAAAAGTTTGCCACTTGAAGCAGAAATTTCCTCTATTGGATACTCTCTTTTGGGATCCATAACGGAATAAAGCGGGTGTAGTCCGTTTTCCGCTAACGTATCATCTTCATCCAAATCAGAATCGCCGTCATTGTCTCTGGCGTCACCCAAAATCTCTATTCTTGCATTGTCATAAAGATCGTCGGCATTGGTCACATAACCGGCAGGCACCGTCATGCTACACACCTCAGCGGTCACGCTTGCGTCCCCATAACCATCAGAATCGGCATCCCGGTAATAGGTCTGCATTTCGCTAATACTTGCGTCGTCGTCATCGCAGTCAAGAGCGTATTCAACTCCATCGTCATCGTCATCAATAACAGGACAACTTATGGGATAATCCTCGTAAAGCATTATCCTCCCGCTATCTTCCGCAATTGCTACTTTGGCAACGCCTTCCGAGCAATCACTGCGAACATTTATCCCTTCTTGATTGTAGCCGGGCAATTGATAAGAAGCCAAAAGTTCCCCGGTTGGCGCGCGTTCTTCCAAGGTATCCAAACCATCATAAATCGTAAACAAAATTCCTGAATCTTCATCGTAATCGAGCGCGGAAAGATCCGAGTAACCGCTCGTGGTATGTATTTCTTCCAAATAAGTAGATGTGTTTGTACCGCTCGGTTCAAAAACAAATATATCTCCATCAACCTGCCAACCGGCATAAAAAAGTCCACCCAGCGGTGTAACCCCATAAGCATGGACGCCATCTGGTATCCATTCAAGTCCTTCAAGGCCCAATCCCGAACTTGCGTAGACATGATCAGCAAAACTAAAAACTTCGTCGGTTATGACGCCCGTTTCCAAGTCAAAACCAATCGCAGTACTGGAAGTCTCATCTGCAAGATAAATTATATTTGAATCATAATTGTCGACTATTGTGACGCCTTCAAGGTCGTACGCGCCGGCATCCCAGCTATTAACTATCGTTCCATCCTCTTCCAGTTCAACCACAATCCCGCTTATGTTATCTACAACAATGTAGGTCCCTCTTCCCTTGTGCCAAGCAATTCCGCTTGGATCAAAATCACTATAAAGAGCATGAATGGCCGCGGAGATATCGACCCCCGTTGAATCCGACGAGGGCCAAGGGGTACTCACCGCACTAGCCAGTGCACCTTGCAAAGGGGCAAGAAGCAAAGCCGTAAGCAGAGCAAAAGAAGAGATTTTCTTAACAAAATCCATACGTGAATTTCTTAAAGCCAAACTATTGTACAAGCTTTTACGAAAAAGTCCAATTTATAGCGCCACTTAAGATTCAAAACTAAAACTTTGAAAAATAGAATCGA
>JBAZQU010000042.1:0-6558 GCA_041645035.1 Candidatus Altimarinota bacterium
CATCACCCTCAATGAAATTATTATTTTTACTGGTCACGGCAAGGCAGGTTAAAAGATTCGATTTTTTCAAAAGTTCATTCGAAGAAATCACAATAGCAGGCCGAACCTTCGAATATTCATGACCGAAGCTTGGAGAGAAATTAATAAGATAGACTTCTCCTTGAAGGATTTTAAGCATCTTTCTCAGGTAAAGACATATAATGGTCATATTCTTTTTTAGATAACGGAGGGAGACCTAAGAAAGTATCCTGAGTGGCCGTATTCAAAAACTCTTCTTCGTGATCGCTCTGTGCATAGGGGAGAGCTCGTTGAAAAACCAAAGTATAATCAATAGTTTCTTTCTCGGGAGTCGCCTGCCAGGGAATGTCCCCATGTGAGTACTCGCTTAGCTCTTTAGCTGTTTTATTCGATAGCCGATCAAGCACCTCATCAATATGATTTTTTTCAGTACCATTGATGACGTCCAAGTTAGCAGCGCGCCGTGGAAGATATTTGGTTTGATCATACTGAAAATACTTGCTTTTAACAGTTTCCACTTCTCCTTTTGATTCCAGGATAGAAATAATTTTCTTAAATTCGATAGGGGTGGGACCATAGTGATTTTTAAGGTAGGTAGCACCGGTCAGTTTCTCGCCATACTTTTCAAAGAAATCGAAATCAATGAAGTAAAGTAGTTTATACAAAGCGGTTTCGCCGATATTCGGTTTTGCGCCCACTTTTTCCAGTATATAAAGAAGGATCTCTTTAAATTTATTAATTTTATTTTCCGGTACCACGACTCTCAGAGGTAGTATTTGTTTTTTTACAATTACTTCAGTCTCGCGTTGCCCCTCTTTCAGCAAGAATTCCCCTAAAGATAGTCCAAAAAATCCTGCCAATTTCTCTGCTTCGGGAATAGTAAGGTCACGTCCGCCTTGTTCAATCAAAACAAAAGTAGGCCTAGAGAGCCCCAATTTTTTTGCAAGAAAATCCTGAGAAAATCCGCCTTTTTCCCTTAAGCTTCTGATGTATTGAGGAAAGGTTAGCATAGTGCCAGCCTACTATATGTCCGAATTTATATCAATATAAATGTCGGTATTTTTTACAAACAAGCAGAAGCACAGTGAAATCTTGATTCGTTTCTCAGGTCGGGATAAGATGGACTCATCTTACTCCACCCCATGGCCACAAAAACGCACGCTAAGAAACGCCCGGCTTCTGTTAAAGTTCCTGCTAAAGTGAAGGCCCCCGGATTTTTTAAATCCATTCCTTCTTCCATTTATTCGCCATCTTTTTATGCGGGCGTCGCGAGTCGCTCTTTTTGGCGCGGTTTTTGGTACTTCGCCGGGTTCACCGCTCTACTCTTGCTGGTGTGGACCGCTTGTATCGTCGTCATTCCTTATTTTACCAACGCTACCAAAATAAATGAGACCATAGAAAAAGTTCTTCATTTTTACCCTGAAGAATTGGTCATCACCGTCCAGGACGGGAAGGTCAGTACGAATATGGAAGAGCCTTATTTCATCAGTCTCAACGACGTCCTTCCAATTGAGGGATGGGATGATAGGTACCAGATTGTTATCGACACCACAACGCCGTTCAGCATGGAACAATTACTGGGATACAAGGCCATTGCTTGGCTCACCGTCGATGCCATTTATATACAAGGTGGAGAAAACAGTCAGCCCGAAATCATTCCGCTTGCCGAGGCTCCGGATACCGTCATCAATAAACAAGTGGCCGACACAAGCATGGACACTATTTGGCAAAAGACAAAATCCTTTATCCCTGCCGTAGGCGTCGTGACGCTTATCTTCGCTTTCCTTGGAATCCTGTTTTTCCGCATGCTCTATCTCCTTATTTTCTCACTCGCTCTTCGCATTATTTTCAGCATAATGAAGCTCCCGTACGACTATGGAACCGCTTATAAAATGGGCTTTTATGCCATGACACTCAGTTTGCTGGTGACCTTGGCCATGGCCATTCAGCCTTGGCTGCCGGAGCTTCACCCTTTCTTCCTCATGCCCACTCTTATCAGCCTCATTGTGGTCACCGTGAATTTGGATCGCGCGAAAAAGGCCGGGCTCATTAAATAGCTCTATGTTTCATAAAACCGTTTTCATCTCTTTAGGCCTGGCCTCCTCGCTCTTCCTTGGATGCGACTCTGAAGAGGTGGTAGCACCTGAGGATCTAAGCGAAATGATTTCAGATGATATCATCGAGCAATCGGATGAGTACATCATATCTCAAGTAGGGAGTGTTTTTTTTGAGAAGTATATAAGTTTCAACAAAGAAAGTAGCCAATATTACCCCGCCGATGACTACTGCATCGAAAATCCAGATGAATGCAGCCAATTTTTACAAGAACCTAATTACTTGATGTCCTATTCTTTAAAGATCCCAGGGGACCCTTATGTTGATGGAATCATAGATATTTCTCTTGATGAGGGTGGAAATGTGATTATGGAAAACGAACCTTCAGGCATTCCAAACTGCGTTGAATATCCCTTGGAGTGTGAATTTCCAATTGATAAAGCGGAGGCCATCGCGATTGCTGAAAATGCAGGATTAGAAAAAGGAATAAAAGAATGGGGGATAGGTTCTGTACATTGGTATGGCGGAGACCGGAAGACTTACGTCTGGACCATCTCAAATACTTTAACGGAAGGGGAAGAAAGTAGCGCCACTGGCCAAGCCGTTGTTATTGATGCGAACACAGGGGAGGTCGTGGGTGAAATTCTGGATTGGATGAGACAGTCGTAAGTCTCTCAGTATTACTTTGCGTTCGACTGCTCCAAAGCATCTCGAATTAAAAAGATAGACGTAAAGAAAGCTTAGCTATTTGTTGAATTTTGTAAGGCCGCGTCGATCTTTGCCTTCAGCTCTTTGAGAGGCATTGTAAAATCACCAATACTGGTTACATTCAACTCGTCATCGATTAAGTATTTACCGTAAGGGCCGGCAAAAGACACATACTCTCCTTGGCCATTCATACCTAAAAATACGAGCACGTGTTCTCCCTCTATAAATAGAGGGGGCTCATTACCAGGAATGATGCTTTTCCCCGTCCCATCAACCTGAACTATTTCATGGCCACGAACAATGATAGTTACATTAGTCATACTTCTATTGCCTTTCAGAACTTCAGTGACTGCTAGTTCTATTTCTTGAATACTGCCAAATCCTTGATTCTCCAAGTAAGGTTCACCCACCTTTGTTACTTGGCCAATTACAATGGCAGGTGCATCCTCTGTATAAAAATTAATATCACGCGCGATGCTTTGGGTTTGAAAGGATACTGTAGTCAGTGGTTCTTCGGTGACTGATGTATCCATGTTCTTAAGAATAAAATTCGATGAAAGGAAACCTAAAATTAAAAATGCACCAAGACTGATGATCAACACACTGTTTTTACTCTTCAATTTCATATTTTATAAGTTATAAGAATATATCATGTCCCATAAATAGCCTTAATACCATTCTTGTCGTCGGTTCTAAGTGACCTTTGATAAGTATTTCCAGGATAACTACGGCCACACATAGTGGACATCGCCGAGGAAGAACAATAAGAGGGACTCCCATCAGAGGTCAGATCGTCTAACATAAGCCAATGGCCGAATTCGTGAGTCATGGTATTTTGTACATCATATTTGCCTGCAGCGCCCGTGGTTGTAAAAGAATAATAAGTGTTGAAGGTAGTGTCTATTTCAGTCAAAGATGTCCCACTTCGGAACCCCCATGTCCCGGCCATATCTCCTGAAGGACCATTGTTATAATAACCAATCGAATTTTCATCGTCGTCGGTGTAAGACACAAAAACATTTGGATTTGCTCTTGTCGTACTCACATAACTAAAACTAAAATCAGCACCTGCTGCATCCCACGTAGCATCA
Organism: Candidatus Altimarinota bacterium; assembly: GCA_041645035.1. Classification (GTDB taxonomy): domain Bacteria; phylum Patescibacteriota; class Gracilibacteria; order UBA1369; family 2-02-FULL-48-14; genus 2-02-FULL-48-14. The sequence goes on from JBAZQU010000042.1 coordinate 3,873, forward strand.
GAAGTCTTCATCGCAGTTCTAAAGCTACTTGCAAAAGTACTGTTGATGTAATAAGAGACTGAGCTACTGCTCCATTGATAACCATACAAGTCATAAGCGGAAGCACCTGTCGCACCCAAACCAAAAACCACCAAATGAAGGAGGAGGAGAGAGCTTGCTTTGAGAATAGATATTTTCATTGCCACCACTATCCCTCATTTTTCTCCGCCTCGTCTAGAGCAAACAGAAAAATACTGTTGTCAGGATTGGATGACACTTTACTTACTCTCAAACCGCCAAACGCCGTTTTTCCGGTATCACTTTGTATTCGATTGCTCCAAAGCGTCTCGAATCTTTGCTTTTAAATCCGCCAAAGGCATTGTAAACACCGGCTCGCCGGTGACATTGTCATTTTCATCTACAAGGCACTTCCCGGCATCGTGACCAATGACAACGATGTTCCCGCTCGCGTCCGTTTTTAAGAAAAGCAAGACCCTTTCTCCTTCCGCGAGGGTCACGGTATCTTCCAGCAATACATTTTGGGTGGGCGCCGGTATCATTACAACAACATCGGTCATAGCGGGGTCGCCTCTAAGGGCCTCCTCCACTTCAATCTTGGCATTTAATAAAGGAATATAGGTTTGATTGGGATAGTCCACGATCTCTTTTACCGTACCCACAATAATAGCCTCTGCACCTTGTGAATAAACAAGTATATCAGGGGTGACGACTAGAGCACCACCCGTTACAGCAGTAGGCCCTTCAAGAGATTCCGGCTCAAGAGACTTTGCGAACACACCGCCCAAAACCACTACGCCAAGGAGGCTAAAAACCAAGAGATAAGCCTTACTTCGATTTTTCATGTTATCCGGCTATGCAAGTTTTAGGAACAAGAGTGAATCTTAACAATTTCTCATCGTTCCTATTCTCAACCTTCTTATATAACTTCTTCAAACTGCCATCACTTTCTATAATTGAACTATTTTTAATAGCCGCCCATTTGCCCGCATATTTTCTTTCAAATTTTAACACCACCTCATTATAAGCTCTGTTAATCTTTTTAGGAAGTACCAAAATGAGGACTCCTTGTTGTTAGACAATACACAACACCCCTATTTAAACCTAAATCAGAGCCCAGGCATGTCAAGCGATTCACTCTAAAAAACCCCAGTTTTTTCGTGATCTGTAAAATCTTACAATCCCAACGTGCCCAGAGGCTGATTTCTTTTTTACAAACGGTTGTATCATTCTACAGGTTTGAGCGCTGGACCGGTCCAGCTTTTACAGGTTAAAATTTCTCACTAGGGAGGCCGGATGTATCTACTTGTCAATAGGGCCCAACGGAAAAACTGGGGTCTTTTTAGAGTTACTTCTCTTCAAACCTCCAGATTCCATCCCATCCTGGGCGTAGCCCAGCGTCCCTGTTCGTTCCCGTCTGTTCCTGTTGGTATAACACCTTAAGTTTCGCTATACGTGCCAAGAAGGTTCGTGCGGGTCCGTCATCAGGTAATTTTTCCAAAACCGCCTTCACGCCCGCTTCCGCGTTTTCCCATTTGGCCGACTTGTAATCTTCCAGTGCGCTTTGCCATTCCGCCACCAGCGCTTTCCCTTCCTGCGAAGCACCTTCCTGTGTTCCCATTACTTCATAAATTTCGATCACGTTGTCTTTTCCTTTCAAACAAACCGTGTCGATTTTGCGGAAGAAAATTTGCTCCTGCGCGGCCTCAAACGTACCCGGATTCACCAAAATGCCGGTCTTGTAAAATTTATTTGCACCCTCCAGTCGCGACGCCGTGTTTACGATGTCTCCCATGGCCGTGTAATCGAAACGCTGCGAAGATCCCATGTTTCCCACAATCGCGTCGCCCGTGGCAAGCCCCACACGGATTCTTAGCGAGTAGCCCATTTGCGCATTTATTTCAGTCATTTTAGTCTGAATTGCCAGCGCCGCGAGACACGCCTTCACCGCATGATCCGTGCTAGGAACCGGTGCACCAAACAGTGCCATGATCGCGTCGCCTTCATATTTATCCACGCTTCCGCCGTGCGCCATAATCACCTGAGCGAGGGCATCAAAATACACGTTGATAATGCGAACCACTTCCTGCGCTTCCAGTCCCTCACTTAAATTCGTAAAGTTCTCAATGTCCAAAAATAGCGCCGTGATATTTCTACGTTCGCCACCCAGTTTGAGCATGTCCGGCTTCTCCGTAATTTCCTCCGCGAGTTCCGGCGACACATAGCGCGAAAACGCCGTCTTCAATTTACGCTTCTCCGCGAACTCCGTGAAATTACGATAAGCGAGCACCGCCAAATACGCGACCACCATCGCGACTACCGGCCAAATCAAATCCACAATCACGCCATGATTAAATCTCCACTGCGCGTAGAAGGGGAACAAGGCGACTTCAAAAACCAAAAATCCGGAGCCAATCAAAATCGGTGCGAACAAAAATACAAAAACCGAAACCGCTGCAATCAAGCCCACCAGTCCCAAAAACCCGCTTGTCGTTTGATATTCCAAATAGTCTCCGTCCAGCATAGTCTGAATGGCATTCGCATGAATTTCCACGCCAGGCATTGGGATTTGCCGATCGATGGGGGTGTAATGCCAATCCTGCAGAATGGTAGCCGTCGCGCCAATCAGCACAATTTTACCTTCAAAAACGCTCGGATCCACTTGGCCGTAATACACATCCGCGAACGA
>JBAZQU010000056.1:0-3769 GCA_041645035.1 Candidatus Altimarinota bacterium
TAAGTTTTTGGCCACGAACCAAATCCATTCAAGCCTCCTTGCTCAGGGATACTGAAGCTTTTGGGGTCTATCGCCACAATCACAATCTCATCGGAAAGTTCTCGCTCATGATACAAATAGGCGCTCAGGTTTTGCCCCTGTTCGCTCAAAATTCCCGAGCCTTTTAGCCCCAATGAAATCAGGGAAATCGCCAAAACGGCGACCGCTCCAAATAAAATTTTCTTTTTATTTTTCACAAACCTTAAAGTAATCCCTTAATTATACCAAAAAACAGCCTTTTTTAGAAGGCCTCATTGATTTCACGCTGTATTCACTGTTCCAAAGCGTCTCGAATTAAAAAGATAGACGTAAAGAAAGTTTAGCTATTTGTTGAATTTTGTAAGGCCGCATTAATCTTTGCCCTTAGCTCTTTGAGAGGCATTTCAAAATCACCAATACTGGTTACAGTGTTTTGCTCATCGATCAGATATTTCCCGTTAGGCCCAGCAAAAACCACGTAGTCACCATAACTGTTGGTTCCCAAAAAGAGCAGTACATTTTCGCCGATTGTAAAAAAAGCTGAGTCATCGCCACTTACTACACCTTTTTGTTCGTCTTTCACTAAAACGGTTTGACCCCCTTCAATCAATATAGAAAGATTAGATATACTTAGATCACCCTTAAGAACTTCTTCCACCCTAATCTGAATATTTTGTTGACTGGTTAGCCCACGATCATCGCGCAAATATGGTTCGCCCACCTTTGCTACACTGCCAATTACAATAACAGGTACGCTCTCTGTATATAAATTAATATCACGTGCGATGTAGGAGCTTTGTACGGACCCGACTATAATTGATTCGTTGTCGAAATGGGAACCCGACTGCGTGACAGTTTTTGCTACTAAAATACCCATTGCTACAAAGGCAGTGAGGCTGAGTCCTAAAACATACTTCCAATTTTTAGATTTCATAAATAATAAAAATTATTAGATTATCACGTTCCATAAATAGCTTTGATTCCATCCTTATCATCAGTTCGAAGAGATCTTCGATAAGTTTGTCCAGGATACATATACCTACACATTGTAGACATTACTGAAGAGCTGCAGTATGACGGGCTTCCAGAAGAAGAAAGGTCTAAAAGCCAAAGCCAATGTCCAAATTCATGCGTTACAAGATCCTGCACGTCATACTTTCCCGCTGCACCTGTGGTTGTAAAAGAATAATAAGTGTTGAGCGTCGTATCCGCTTCGGCCAGACTTGACCCTACTGCACAGAAATTTACTGCCGCCAAAACTCCTGTATCACCTCTATTGTAATAGCCAATGGATTTTTCTAAGTCACAGCTGTAAGACCAAACATTTGGATTTGCACTTGTCGTGCATGCTGTACTGCCACAACTAAAACTAAAATCTGCCCCCGCAGCGTCCCAAGTAGCATCCGCCGCTTTCATAGCAGTTCTAAAACTGCTCGCAAAAGCACTATTGATATAATAGGGGATTGGACTGCTACTCCAAGAATAGCCACTAGTACTGTAAGCAAATGTCGTCACCGTGCCAAAGGAAAAAACCAACAAATGTAGTAGCACTAGAGCAGTTATTCTGAGAAAGGATACTTTCATGGTCACACTGTCCCTCCTTCCCATTCGTCCGTCCAGAGCAAACAGGAAAACACTGTCGCCAGAACCGGTGACACCTTTAAACCAATCTGATAGAGGAAACAGTGACAGTGATGGTTATCTCCTTCTTCGTCTCAACGCCAACCCACCAGCCATAGCCAGACCAAAAACCGCTATAGAGCTATCAGGCATAGGCGTGATGCCACAAGATTGACATCCTTTACATCCCCCGTCGCCATCGCCCGTATCCTCATTGCCCCCGGTGTCATCACCGCTTTCGCTATCACCCGAATCAACGCTATCACCCGAATCAATAACGGGTCCAGTGTCATCAGTTCCGGTATCGGTATCATCGCCACTTCCGGTATCATCGGTGTCATCGCCACCCGTATCACCCGTGTCTACAACAAGATCTTCCGTTGCAACAGTGTGATAGCCCGGATCCAATACCTCTGAAGTTTTCGTCTCAGTATTGTATAAAATTACAGTTCCGGCATCCACGCGAATCGCCAGGAAATTTGTACTTCCCGTAGCGGGGGGTGGAGATCTCATTATTGCATCATCAAGGATGCCCAGGCCGAAACCTCCGCGAAAGTCCTCACTGGGAGTAACCGTATATGTGGTCTGGTAGCTACTTGAATCCAAGCCCAAAGTACCCACGATTTCCAGCCAGTCGCCGGCATCAGCCGTTCCGGCGGTATCTACATCTGAATAATATTCAACTTCTCCACCATAGACTGTAGCCGAACCTTGCGGAGCACAAATCACCTCTCCCACTTCAAAAGACCCATCCGCAGACTCTTCTCCAGACTCACACGCCCCAGGCGGGTTTTGTACAAGAGGATCATTGTCATCATAGTCTCCACCTTCAGGAACATAACCATCGGGCCGGTCACACGCCACTTCAGTAACAGCGCCCCCAACGCCATCTCTGTCATGATCCCTATACCAGGTTGCAGCATCCGCAGAATCACTTCCATCCGTTGAACCGTCACAGTTGTTGTCCACAGAGTCACACATTTCCGCTGCCCCGGGATTGATGGCCGCATCGGCATCGTTACAATCTCCACCCGCAGTCACCGTATATCCATCGAGGTCGGTGTCAGGGTCAATGACAGTTGTGCCGGTGATTTCAAGATATTGAAGGGTAGAACCATCAGATAACACTACCATGGGATTACTACCTGTTTCGTGGGCTTCGTAGAGGCCGAGAACAAACCCATATCCTGTAGCAAGAGGAGTAACAGTTGCGCTTGAGCCTAAAGAGATATTCTCTGCAAAGTTGCCCGAGTAAGAATCATCTGCGTTGGTAAACACAGCCACGTCCATCCCCAGGCTAACAGATGTAAGGACTATCTCATCAGTCCCATAGTTATAAACTGGGGTTGGGGAAGCGCCTTCTGTGAACTCATGAATTTCAACAAACCCACGTGTATCGGACGGGACATGATAAGTGCCATAAGTTTCATCAATAGAGCCACAACTACGAGGAGTCCCTTGCAGCTCTTTAACGCCTGTAATACTACCGGTGGAAAGACCCTCTATCACGAATATTTTTGCGCTGAGCCCGTCATCCACCATAAGCTCATCAAAACTATCACTATAGTCACAAGGTGCAAGATAAGTTCCGTCTGCAGTAAATCCAGCGGAAACAATGGCACTTAAAACATCGGGCTTAATATTAGTGAAATCAGTCCCATTGGAGGATTTTTGTAGTGTTTCCTCACAAAGATCACCTCTAAAACCAAGACTACCGGTCATAACGTGAGGAACCACGCCACTGAGGCAATCAACCCCACCATCAGGCGTGTAACTGGTTCCATAATCTGAATCCAAATCTGAAGGAGCGCCTATTGTTGTAGCATGTGCGGCTCCGCTCATCACAGCCAAAAGAGCAGCAGCAGTCCCAACTTTAGGTAGACTACTCAATGTCCCAAGACCCGCTTCAATGGTTTCTATTAGATTCTTCATATAGTAGGGGTCCAAATCCAGCCTAATCATACGTCATACCTGTAAAAAGTCAAGTCACTTTAGTTGGACAAGGTGTAGACATTGGTACTTTCCCCTGTTGTAGAACGAGTAACGACGAAAGGATAGTAAAAAATGCCATTTTGCCCCTGATGATAGCCCTCACCCATAACTACCGCTTTTGTATCTCCAAAAGGTTGAG
>JBAZQU010000035.1:0-10375 GCA_041645035.1 Candidatus Altimarinota bacterium
GACCGGATTCAAAATCAAAATCATTCAAATGAGCGACTAAAGTTGCACGTAGATCGGCGGCAACTTTTGGTGATACACCGCCCACTTGCAGATCACCTCTGGAATCAATGTGTCCAAAATCAGTCATTTTGAAATAACAATTACCAGTTGTATCCGGATCAAACAGAAACGCATCTTCATCCTCATATGCTGCAATAGCACCGCTTCCCAAAGAAGCGTGATGAATCTCACGCAAAAGCTGTAGACCTTGTAGGAAGGAAGGACTTCTCTGAGATGCCCTCTCAGATGCCGCTTTCATTGCTGCTATATACCTCTCCTTCCTTAATTGTTCCACTTTTTCATGGCACACACTACTCGCGTTACCTAACCTAGCATTCGCTGCGGAAAGCGCTTCTAATTTTACTACAAATTCACCAATAGCAGCTATGGCAGGTCCTACTTCAGGGATCCTATCTTGGAACGATGTAACCTTGGCAATGCTTTTATCAGCGGCCTCATGGAAACCATTGATTGTTGAAATAAGCGGCTTGCTGCTTTCTCCCACTTTGTTGCCATCGAAATCTGTCCAATACATGTTTTTACGATCACCTTTTATGATTAGAGACAGTTGTTCTATCTCCTCGGATAGAATGGCAGCATTTGCCATAACTCTTTCCTTAGCGGTGAGAGCAGCGTGCATTCTGTCCAGGGTGTCTACAAGAACTCGCCGTGGGTCTGTCACCTCCACTCGTTCTTTTGGCCTTAAGTATAAAAGAAATCTGTCAATTGCCTCACGGAAACCGCTTGAGGCCATTATCTGTGGTTTTTGAAGGGTTCGATCGCCATGTCCATGTCTCTCTGATTCCCATTCCATCCTGTCGCGATCGCCTTGCACGACAAAAGCGAGCTGATCAAGTGCATCCAACATAAAGTTCGGTTGTCCAGCTATAACCGATGGAAGTCCCGATTTACAGGCTTCAATTGCACGTAATGCCTCTAATTTTTGTGCCTCCAAAAATGCTTCAGATCCTTTTTTATATGCTTCCGTTGCAGTTCCCAAAGTGTGTAGTGGTCCTTCTGGAATTTTCCTTGCCACCTCCACTTCTTCTCCGCCTGCTTTATACGCAGTACTTGCTTTTCTAAGGGCCGCTTTTTCCTCTGACGCAAAATCAGTGGTATCAACTGCCGAAGCTATCGTGATTGGATCTTTATTCCAGTTGATTTTTTCACGATTTATACCACTAGCATTTCTGATTAAAGTATGAATAAGGATGAGAGTGCCACCATTAATTCTTAAACCGCTCTCACTCCCAACGAGTTCCGGTGACATCGCCCTGGCATAACTATCCGCCAAAAGAACACCATGCAGTAAATTTAGGTCACCCCTCGTTGCGGCCCTTAATGCCGGATCGACTCTAATTTCAGCCTGTCTTGTGGCAAGCTCCCAGCGATTAGTTTCAACATTCACGACATTGACATCATAAATTGCATAGGAAGGGGGGAACGCCATGAGCTGTTCCCATAGGTAAATTTTTTCATCCTCATCCAATCTGCTCGCCTCAATAGTATGGGCGAGCCCATCGAATGCTTCGCCAACAAAAAAAGCCTCCGCTTTTTTAAGTCTTTCACTTTTCTCCTCGCTCAAAGCATTTGGACCTTTTCCAAGGACAGTTGAACTTACATAGGCTTGCCTCAATGCCGCTATACGGTCGGGTCCCTTCGGGAGGGGGAGGACGTCAGGTATGTCTGTCATGAGCCAAATTTGTAAATAAGGCTAAACTATAACATCATCCTGCCATTTTGTAAAGGGTAGAGCCTCTAAGAACGAGTAAGTAACTGATCCCGTCTTTGGCCGACGCCAACGTACTTTATGGGACATTCGAGGAGTTCCTCCAAACGGAGCACGTAGTTTTTTGCGTTCTCGGGGAGCTGCTCCCATTTCGTCACATTCTTGAGCGATTGTTTCCAGCCGGGCAGCGTTTCGTATTCCACTTCAACTTGAGCCAGTTCATCGAGCGAAGCGGGGATGCTCTGCAAAACCTCGCCATGCAAGCGATATTTTACCGCTATTTTAATCTCATCGAGATCATCGAGCACATCGAGCTTGGTCAAATTCAAACAAGTAAAGCCGTTGATCATAATGGAATACCGAGTGAGCGGCACGTCGAACCAGCCACAGCGACGAGGCCTTCCGGTTGTGGAACCATATTCACCGCCCGCCTCTCGAATTTTTTCTCCAAGCGCATCTAAAAGTTCAGTTGGGAAGGGGCCGCTTCCCACGCGAGTCATATAAGCCTTAATGATTCCAATAAGGTCGCCCAGGTGCAAAGGGCTCATCCCGGTACCTGTAAATACACCTCCGATGCTCGGGTTGGAGGAAGTGACAAAAGGATACGTTCCGTGGTCGATGTCGAGCAAAGTCGCGTTTGCGCCCTCCACCAAAACTTTTTTACCTTCCTTCAGCGCATTATTCAAAAACCATGCACCGTCCACCATCATTTTGAGCAGTCGATCGCGATATTTTCGAATCACAGCCAGCTCACCTTCGGGTAAATAATCAAAACCAAACACTTCCTGGTGCCGGGCGAGGTTCGCCTTGTAACGCTCCACAAAACGATCCCAGTCTTTCAGATCGCAGAGCCTTAGCCCGCGTCGATTGATTTTGTCAGAATACGCAGGCCCGATCCCACGTCTCGTTGTCCCGACTTTGTGTGTTCCCTTCGAATCTTCTTGCGCTCCATCCATCAACTTGTGGTAGTCGAAAAGAAGTGCCACGCGGTCGGAAACTTTGAGCCGATCTTCCACGTCGTAGCCGGCCGTTTTCAAATTCTCGAGCTCTTCGAACATGGTTTCAATATGCAGCACCACGCCGTTGCCCACCACACAGGTCACATGAGGGTACAAAATTCCGCTCGGCAGGAGGTGAAAAACAAATTTCTTGGTTTCGCCACCCTCTTGTATATACACCGTGTGCCCGGCATTAGCTCCGCCGGTTGCTCGCGCCACAATATCAAAATTCGCACTCAAAATATCTACTAATTTTCCTTTGCCTTCGTCGCCCCATTGAGCGCCCAGAATGATAGAGAGGTTTTTGGTAGGCATGGCTGAATATTAACTAAGACACGAATAATTTACCAGTCCTAACTTTCTGAGGTAGAATCAAATTATGAATATCACCAGTTCCGCGTTTGAGAATAAAGGGAGTGTTCCCGCCCGGTACACTTGCGACGGAGGGGGTGTGAATCCGCCTCTTGACATTAAGAGCGTGCCGACTGCTGCGCAAAGTTTAGCTTTAATTGTGGATGACCCGGATGCCCCGCGCGGCGACTGGGTGCATTGGCTACTGTGGAATTTGGACCCGACGACAACGATTCTTGCGGAAAACTCCGTGCCAGTCGCCGCGGTTCAAGGTACTACCGATTTTGGCACGATCGGTTGGGGAGCCCCCTGTCCGCCCTCCGGCTCTCATCGCTATTTCTTTAAAGTGTATGCGCTCGATACACGGCTCGATCTTCCCGCCACCGCTCGCAAAGCCGATTTAGAAAAAGCGATGCAGGGACATATTTTAGAAGAAGCCCAACTTATGGGAAGATATCAACGCTCATGAAGCACATCAATATTAAAATTTCCGGCCAAGTTCAAGGGGTTTTCTTCCGCGCCTCGGCAAAAGAAGAGGCGGAAAGTCGCGGGCTCACCGGCTTTGTCCGCAACGAGCCGGACGGATCCATATTCATTGAAGCGGAAGGGCCTCAAGACAAACTGGAGGATTATTTGAATTGGTGTCGCCACGGCAACTCGCCGGCTCGAGTCACCGGGATGGAATTTCTTTTTAGCGATGAGCTCAAAAATTTTACCGATTTTACCATTCAAAGATGAAACGACTTTTTCTGGCACTCTCGATTCCGGAAGCAATGTCCAAGTCTTTTGAAGATTATTTGCATATTTATAGGAACGACCAGCATTTTCAAGATGCCAAATGGACCGGTCCGGAAAATCTGCATATCACCGTGTTCTTTTTGGGCGAAGTAACAGAAAGTCATCTGTTGGAAATGAGAAGCATACTAAGGGGAGTCGCCGGACGCATGACGCCCTTCACACTACACTTTGAGCGCGTGGAATTCTTCGCTCACAAGATGCCAAAAATGATTTGGGGCCGTTTTCAACGCAACCTCGGATTTTTGGAACTTAATCAGGAATGCAAAAAATTCATGAAACCCTACTTGGACATGACCAAAGAAGAAGAAATGAAAGAACCTATCCCGCACGTGACGCTGGCTCGCCTCCGCAAACCCGTGGACCCCAAACACTTTTCTTTCCAGCCCCTAAACCTCCCGTCCGTGGAAGCTACGGAACTGCATTTGTACGAATCCGTCCTTACACCTCAGGGGCCGAGCTATACGCTTATTGAAAGCTATAGATTGGGAGTCCAGTGACGAATAGATGGCCCATTCGTCACTGGTGCTCGACTGGCTATCTCTTTCCTCTTGCGGTTAGATCCGACAAAATTTCTTCAGCACTTCGGCTGTCGCCAAGTTCATTTTGAAAATTTACAGTAGGTCGAATATTACCGCCCACCCCCGGGCGCGGTGCCAGATCTCGAATATTCACGAGCGACTCAAGTTCATTAATGAGTTCCGGCTTCTCCCTTGCCGTGATGATTAGCTTGGTATCCGGTAAGGCAAGCCGTAGTAGGGCGTGATAAAAAACATACGTTTTATCGTCAACCGGATTAGGAGTTCTAAAGACGTCTCCCTGTACGGGTTGATGGCGCGGAATCGAAAGACTGTAAGGAAAACCTCCATAGGCATCTTTCAACCGATTGGCATGCTGTATGAGTGCCATGATTTCAGCGTCATTACCGGCATGTTGATAAGGAACGTTACATCGATTTAATCCCAGTAACGTACCAATGCCCACTCGATCAAATCCGGCTTGGAGGGCTCTCTCTTGAGCTTTTATTCGAAAATCAAAATCTGTTTTTGGACCACAAAGATGATATTCCCTGTACTGACCAGGGTCATATATTTCCTGAAAAATTCTAAATTGAAGTGGAAGTCCAGTTTGATTCGCATCAACAATCTCATGAAAATCCTCCGTATCCATGGGGGCAACGTTGAAAGTGATGCCTGTAAGGGGGAAACCCTCTGTTTGATTAACTTCGCCCAGAATTCGGAGGGCCCTAATGCAATCCGCCTTATTATGTGGGCTTTCCCCCGCCAAAACACAAAACTCATCTGGGTGATGCCTTAAGACGGCCCGGAAATCCGCTTCCATTTCTTTATCGGAAAGTGAACTTCTACTTTTCAAGCTCCCGGCTCTTAATCCACAGTAGACACAATCATTAGCACACGTGTCAGCAATGTAGCTAATGCCGTAGACTTCCAACTTCTCGCCAAATCTTCTCCGATTTTCTTCTTCAGCTCGCTTAAGAATTTCATCAAAAAACAATTCTTTCTCGGCCAAGATGCTCTTGAGTATCGCATTGCGTTCTTCTGTGCTCAGGTCAGTCTTGGCAAGTCTTTGCATCAATTGTTCAAGTCTACCCACTCCACTAACTTCCGTTAGTTTCGCGTGGAGTAGATCGACCTGGGAATGGACTTCTTGGATATAGGATCCACCCTCAAAAGGGCTTTCTTTCTGACCCGTCCTCTTAAAGAAAACATCGGCGAATCCAATCATACCGATAAATTCGCCCGTTTCGTCATGCAAAGGCAGGAAATAATCACGTTCAAACCTACTCACTTCCTGCGTGCCTCCCGGCTCAATAAAACGATTCTGTCCATTTAAATCAACGGTCAGCATGTCCAACGTTCCTAATGAAAAACATTTGAGCAGTTCTTGAAAAAGTTTTCCCAAAATTCTTCCAAAATTAGGCGCTTTCGAGTGAAAGTCAATTATATCCCTGCCAAGATATGAGTTTCTACCCTCGGCATTTTTCGGAGTTTTTTCAAAGGAAGAAATATCTGCGACATACGGGAAGTTACCATCTTTCTTCAAAATAATTGCCAGATCTTGTCCTATAAAACAGGAGATGTAGTGGAATATGTCTTTACCTTTCACCGCCGGATTATCACTTTGTAGTATAGTTCCACTTTCATCAAAGACCACCTCATCGAAGCTTTGAATGACAAGCCTTCCCCCTTTGCTTGTGACCTCTCCGTCAATTCCTATTTGCCTTAGCATCGGCAGGATATTTTGCAGAACAAGCACTGAAATGCGCCCCTCATAACCCGTCACAAATTCGGCTATAGTGAAAGTCGATGTCGGCGTACCCATCATTTCTGCCATCTTCATCGCTCTGACGCGGTCCACCGAACGTCGGATAGAAAGTGTCGATGGACCCTCCGGGATTACCGTCCGCCCTGTTTGCAGATTGTCGAACTGTTGCGTAAGAGTATGCAGATTTTCCTCCACCGCGGAACGTTCACCCCTAACATCAATATGCAATGCTCGCATACGTGGCATTTCAACAGATCCGCCGCCCTCAAGTGAATTATTGAATTTTTTCATAAAAATAATTAATTAAATTAATAAAAAGCACCGTTTCGGTGCATGTAAATTTCTTACGTCTATATTCAAAAGTTTACATGCGCCAAAACAAAGTATTTCGCCATGAGGGGAAATCCATCCATTGAACCCCAAATAATTTGTTCTTTTCTAAGTCCATACATGTAACATAATATTTTTTCGTTCACTTGTCAATCGGCAGAACGTGAATCTTGAAACTTAAGCTACAGTTTAGGCAAGCCGTATGTTCACAGCTCATGGATTTAAGTAATAAAGTAGAGGGCTGTCTGAGCACTGGTCCTTAACAGGCTACGATTCCTCCCTAGGGAGGAATTTACAGATCAGATCTTGCAAAACCAAAATCGTTTGATTTTGTTATTCACAAGCCAAAACCGAGGTTTCAAGATTCACGTGCAGAGTGTTGTGGAAAATGTAACAACGCGATTTTAGAGAAAATTTGACCTGAAAGTTATGACTTTTCAAAATCGTATTTTACTAATTTCTAAAGTCTTAGCGGTACAATTTTTAAGCCTGGTGAAGTGGGGCCGTAGCTTAATAGGTTAAAGCCCCTGGCTCGTCATCTAGGATGATGCGGGTTCGACTCCCGTCGGCTCCACCAGGCACCTTACAAACAAAAACTCCGCCCTAAGGTGGAGTATTCTGCGTCATCTAGGAACTTAATATTTAAGCCCCTGGCTATCCAAAGCATAGCACGCTTCAGCGTAATTTTGCAAATGCAGCTTGCTGAAAACCCCTTTCATCCCTAAAATAAAACTACTCTTAACCCGACAATCAATGCTGACTCGTGATCTTATAGCCTCTCAGATCCTTCACGTTCTGAAAGGCACGAATTTTACAAATTTAGGAACGCGATACGAAGGAAAAGTTCGCGACAATTATACGCAAGGAAACAGGCGTATTTTGATCACAACGGATCGTTTGTCGGCGTTTGACAAAGTGATTGCGCTAATTCCATTCAAGGGAGAAGTGCTCAATGCGATAACGAAGTTTTGGTTTGAAAATACCAAGGACATTTGCCCGAATTATGTGGAGGCTTATCCGGACCCCAATGTAATGGTGGGAAAGGAGTGTAAGCCTGTCATGCTGGAAATGATTGTGCGCGGCTATATAACCGGATCCACGACCACCTCCGCTTGGTACAACTATGAAAAAGGAGTGCGGAATTTTTGCGGGAACGTTCTGCCCGAAGGTCTGAAGAAAAACCAAAAACTTTCGGCTCCGATTATTACACCCACCACCAAGGCGGCTCATGGGGACCACGATGCGAATTTAAGCGGACTGGAAGCGGTGGAGCGCGGACTTGTGACTATGGAAGAATGGGAACAGCTTTCCAAATATACCTTGGCTCTTTACGCTCGCGGCGTCGAAGTCGCCGCTCGCCAGGGGGTAATTTTGGTAGACACTAAATATGAATTTGGACGCGATCCGGATGGAAAAATCATGTTAATCGATGAAATCCACACGCCGGACTCGTCCCGTTTCTGGATCGCAGCGACCTACGAAGAAAAAATGGCGACCGGTCAAGAGCCCGATAATATCAATAAGGAATTTTTACGCCTTTGGCTCGCGAATCAAAATTACCGTGGGGAAGGAGAGATGCCAAATATTCCCGAAGATGTTATCGTGGAGACGGCTGAAAAGTATATCAAGGCTTATGAAATGATTACGGGGCAGCAGTTCATGAGTCAGCCCGGCGAAGTCCTTGCACGCATTGAAACTAATCTTAAACCTTACATGCTGTGAACAAAGCGCTTTCTCCTCTCGACGGACGCTACGTGGAAAAAGTTGGCGAACTGGCTCGCTTCTTTTCCGAAGCGGGGCTCATTCGCAGTCGCGTTGGGATTGAAGTGGAATGGCTCATTTACCTCTGCAACACGTTAAAGCTGGAAGGGACTGCGCCATTGAATGAGAAAGAGCGTGAGGCATTTCGAAAACTTTACATCGAATTTCAGGATGAATTCGCCGAAGAAATTAAAACCATCGAAAAAACAACAAACCACGATGTAAAAGCAGTGGAATACTTTTTGCAAAAAGCGGTAGGGCTTTTGAATCGCAGCGATTTAATCCCTTTCATCCATTTCGGCTGCACTTCCGAAGACATCAACAATCTTGCTTATGCTCAAATGATGAAAGCCGGAATTCAAACCGTAATGATTCCGAATTTGGAAAAAATCTTAGCTTTCATCAAGGAAATTTCCGAGACATACCGAAAAACTCCGATGATGGCGCATACTCACGGACAGCCCGCATCTCCCACCACCGTTGGAAAGGAATTCAAAAACGTGGGTGCGCGACTCTTCCGTCAGTTTGAACAACTGCGAAAGATGGAGTTTCTAGGGAAGATGAACGGAGCAACCGGGAATTTTAATGCACATGTCGTGGCGTATCCCGAAGTGGATTGGGTCACAGCTTCCCGTCAATTTGTAGAAGGACTTGGTATCACTTGGCAGCGCTACACCACGCAAATTGAGCCGCACGACGGCATGGCGGAAGTCTTTGACTGCTTCCGTCGCATTAACATTATCATGCTCGATCTTTCCAGAGATCTGTGGACGTACATTTCCATGGGCTACTTCAAACAAAAAGTGCTCAAAGGCGAAGTGGGGTCTTCCACTATGCCACACAAAGTGAACCCGATTGATTTTGAAAATGCCGAAGGAAATCTGGGAATCGCAAATGCGCTGCTCACGCACTTCAGCGAAAAATTGCCTGTCTCTCGCATGCAGCGCGACCTCACCGACAGCACGGTGATTCGCAATATTGGAACCGCTTTCGGCTATTCACTGCTTGCCTACAAGAGCCTATTCAAGGGACTTGGAAAACTCGAAGTGAACGAGGCTCGTCTCCAAGAAGACCTCAACCAAAACTGGGCACTCCTTTCTGAAGCGATTCAAACCGTGTTGCGCCGTTACGGAGTTCAAAACGCTTACGAACAACTCAAAGAACTGACGCGCGGAACAACCGTGGACCAAGAAAAAATCGCCGCATTCATTGAAACGCTCGACATTCCAAAAGACGCGAAGAACCGCTTGCTTAAACTCACTCCGGAGACTTACATCGGTCTGGCATCCACTCTTTAAACGCTCGCATAATGATTTTATCCGACCGCGATATTAAAAAAGCTATTCGAGAAAAACGCATTGCCGTTGAATCTCCGGGCAACGACCATGAAGCAAATATCAATGCATCCAGCATGGACTTGCGTTTGGGTAAGTTTTTTAAAACGTACCAACTCGGTAAATGTCCCGTGCTCGATCCGCTTAAAATGAATTCTTTCCAAGGGCTCATGAAAATGGTTGGAATCACTAATCCCGAGGAACCTTTCATCGTTCATCCGGGTGACTTTGTACTAGGAGTGACACTTGAGTCCGTAAAACTTGGCGACGATATTGTGGCTCGTGTGGAAGGTCGCAGTTCACTTGGACGGCTTGGAATCATAATACATTCCACAGCCGGGTTTATTGATGCCGGATTTGAAGGAACTATTACTCTCGAAATCACCAACATTAACCGAGTTCCGGTGGCGCTGTATCCCGGCATGCGTGTGTGCCAACTTGCTTTTGAAGAAATGAGTAGTCCTGCCGAAGTTCCTTACAATAAAAAGGCTTCCTCCAAATATCAGGGACAAAAGCTTCCCGAAGAAAGCCGTCTCACCATCGACCCGGAGTTTCAGAAAACGGTATTTAAGACGTAGTTAATTCACCCGCCAAATCATTTCCCATCCATTTTTTGATTTCCGGCAGTTTCCGCGTTTTAGCCAAAACCCACATAAGTTTGCTGACAGTGGCCTCGGTGGTCATATCACCGCCGGAAATAGCGCCGGCCTTATGAGCAAGGTAACCGGCCGCGTAAGAAGTGAGGTTAGTCG
>JBAZQU010000005.1:0-52731 GCA_041645035.1 Candidatus Altimarinota bacterium
AAGGGCTTGGCAAAAACTGATCTCCATTTGGAACAATTCACCCCTTTAACATGATGAAAAAAATAATTCTCCTTTGCCTTTCGTTCGTTCTTCTCAGCGGCTGCGTCAAATCGGCTGCGGTGGATACCTCCGCTTGGCAAAACTACCAAAACCAGTACTACCACTTTCAAATCAGTTACCCTGAGGGAACTTTCTATTGTTTCAATGCCTACTGTGTCAATCAGATCCCCGAAGATGCTCTCGCAACGTTTACGGTTTTAAATACGCTTGGCGAGACGGTTCTTAGCATCCAACCTTATAAAAATGAGCTGGGAATGACTGCGATGGAATATGGAGAGAAGGCCGCGGATTATAATGAAAACATCCATGATGCTGAATCTACCACCTTTGCAGGACAGGAGGCTTTTGGCTTCACGACCGACGAGGGATTTTATGAACCCGGTGGCACGCGGGGTGTCACAGAGGACGGCCACATGAGTTTGACTTATGACGCTGCCGCTATCGAGGTTCCTTTTGTAGAAATAAGTGAAACCAGCCAGGTAATCTATGTGGATTATGGCAATTATTTCTATCGAATCATTTGCAGAGACACTGACGAAGAGGTCAAGGCCATGGTAGGAAGCTTCGAATTCTTGGAATAGATGGTGCCTATTTTTTAATACTTGCCGGAAAGAATCCAAGGGGAAGCAAATCTCGAAGGTTTGCCCTTATGACAGCGCCGTGAACACCGGCCATAATTATCTGTGGGTTATCTTCGGGGAGGATGACTTCAAGCAATGCTTGCCGGCAATCTCCACAAGAAGTCGCGATGTCTTCGGCGTCCTGACCGCGCAGACCTCCAATTACCGTTACTCGTTTTAATCCAGATGGTCTACTTTTTTGGAGGACGCGTCCTATAGCGTTTTTTTCCGCATGTAAAGCCGCATAGCTTATATCTTCAACGTTCCATCCATGAACTACTGCATCGTCATTTGTTCGCAAACAGGCCCCTACAAGATAATTGGAATAGGGTGCATACGCTTCTTCTCTAGCCAGTAAAGCTTCTTCGAGATCAGCCAACTCTTCTCCGGTCAATTCTCCTCGTGTAAGTTTCCCGTAAGTTGCGTCGATTTTGTGAACAGTTGACATAAATGTTTATTTACAAGAGGCGTATGATAAAGCTCGGTTCAATTTTTTGCAACCAAATAGTCAGAGATGGTGCCGCGAGACGGAATTGAACCATCGACACGAGGATTTTCAATCCTCTGCTCTACCACTGAGCTACCGCGGCACAAGAATGATGTGGCTTCGCCACCTTACTGCTTAGGCCGTAGGCACTCGCCTCGGCTCGCAAACCCTTCGGGTCTGCTTAGGGCTAGTTTACTGATTTCCTTGCCAGGTGCAATGAAAAATAACCTTGCGTAGGGCGAAAAGTCGTTTTATACTCCTCCAGCTTTCGATTAAATATGGCAAAAGGTAAGTCAATTCCGTACGTGTGGGTCTGCCAGGAAACCAAAATGATCAATGGATCAGGTTGGGCGCAGCGTGAAAAAGTGAAAGATATGGTTCGCATGAAATACTGTCCCACGCTTCGAAAAAATACCGAACATAAAGCCAAACCTGTGAAGAAGGGAGGAACGAAAGCTTTAATTAACGCCAAATAGTTTTCCGAGAATGTCTCCAACGAAGTAGGAGATGGAAGCGGCCACACCTCCCATTAAGACTGTCTCGGCTCCGGTTGCAAGCCAATGACGATTGCTGAATCGGGATTTAACCGTTCCTACAAAAAACAGGGCAAGGAGGGTACTTAAACAAGTTATGAGAAAAACATTTTTTTCACCGCCACCGGTAATGCTTTGAAAGGTGTAACCCAATAAAGGGATAAAACCAATGGTTAAGAAAGCGAGGAAGGTGCACAAAGCGCCTTTCAAGGGCTTGATGTTTTCTTCAATCACATTGAACTCGTGATTCATCATAAAATTGAGCCATGTTGCGGGATTGCTAATAATCACTTCTTCCGCTCTTTTTAGATCTTCACCTCTAAATCCAAGATCGTGGAAAATCTCACGTATTTCTTCCTTCTCCTCTTTGGGCTCTTCCAAAATGGACTGCATCTCGCCCTGTTTGATGCGGCTGATTCGATCGAGTTCCGCCTTATCGCTCAAATATTTGCCGGTCGCCATTGAAAATCCATCCGCAAAGAGGTTTGCAAATCCGAGAATCAAGATGACCGGCGTGGAAAGTTCCGCGCCCACCACCCCTGCCACTACGGCAAAAGTAGTGACGCTACCGTCGATTCCGCCGTAGACAAAGTCCGGGAACCAATTGTAACGATTTTTTTTCATAGCGTTAGGTTAGTTTCCCTATTACAATACCCCTGTCCCCATTTACTCGCCACATGAAGATACTCTGTTGGAACGTGAACGGCATTCGTGCGGTACTTAAAAAGGGATTTTTGGACCTTTTGGAGGTAGAAAAGCCCGACGTTTTGTGCGTGCAGGAGACTAAAATTCAAGCTCGGCAGCTCACCCAAGAATTGATCAATCCTGCCGGTTATTATAGTGAGTGGGTTTCGGCGAAGCAGGCCGGTTACAGTGGCGTGGCAACCTTTTCCAAAAAGAAGCCTTTGCGTGTTCAAAAAGAGTTAGGGGGCGGCCGCCATGACGACGAGGGACGGCTGGTTTTGACGGAGTTTCCGGGCTTTGTACTGGTGAATGTGTACATCCCAAATGGCGGCCGCGGGGATCACCGCGTGGAATATAAACTCAATTATTACGACGAGATGCTGGAGCTTTTGCAGAAGCTCCGCAAACAGGGCAAAAACATTGTTGTTTGCGGCGATTTCAATACTGCCCACACCGAAATCGACCTCGCTCACCCCAAAGAAAATGAGAATATTTCCGGATTCCTCCCCGTGGAACGTGCTTGGATCTCCAAATTTATTGCAGCGGGCTACGTGGACACCTTCCGTCACTTTCACCCGGGCGTCCCCCACAAATATACCTGGTGGAGTTATCGCAGTGCCGCTCGCAATCGAAACATCGGCTGGCGCATTGATTATTTTTTTGTGAACAAAGAATTCCTCCCTCACATCAAAAACGCCTTCATCCTGGATCAAATCGAAGGCTCCGACCATTGCCCGATCGGAATAGAAATAAAATGACGAAAATTGCTGACGAGGCGGTGTTTATTTTCCCGCCAAGTACCTCACAAACCTAAAAGTGATTCCACACTCTTCCATTTCTTCGGACATTTCTTTCAAAATAAATCCGACAGGAATTTCGGGAAAAAAAGCGTCACAATCCAATGTTCCTTCCAACTCCGTGAGTTGAAGTTCCATGCAGGCAGGATGCTCAATCGCCTCCGCATACAGGGTCGCCCCTCCAATCACAAAAGCCTTACGTTCCGGAGCCAAAGATCCGGCTTTTTCCAAAGCTTCGTCTAGTGAATGAGCGAGCTCAACCCCTTCCGGCAATTTTAGCTCACCACGACTTACCACGATGTTTAATCGTTCTTTCAATGGACGGAAATTCTCCGACAGCGACTCCCATGTTTTGCGCCCCATGATCACCGTCCCACCTTTTGTGGTCACGGCGAAATGTTTCATGTCCGCGGAAAGATGCCAAGGAAGTCCATTGTTTTTTCCTATTCCTCGGTTCTCATCCATGGCGGCAATAATGGAAAACTTTATCATTTTAAGATTTTTCAGAAACTAAACTGGAAACGTACTGTCCGCAGTTGCTTCCGATTGAATTTTCCTCCAGTTCCCCGATGCTGACAATCGTTTCGAAACCCAGCGCGTGACATTCATCCAAAAGAGTTTGCACTTTTGCCTCTTGAGTGTGTGACTGCAGAATATTGATCAGGCCTTTTTCTTGAGCCCGCGCCGTGGGGTTGAGGGGCGTGAATTTTAATATAAAACGATCCGGATGAAAAAATTGTGCGAGCACTTGAGGATCAATGGGATAGCCTTTCATCACAATGAAATTCAAAGTGATTTTTCGATCTCCGGGGGTAAAAAATCGTTCGCCAAATTCCGCGATTTCCTTAAAAGACATTTTTGGCGTGGGGATGAGTTGATCCCGTTTTTGAGCATCGGTGGTGTGGATGGAAAATTGCATTTGGAAATGCCCTCCTTCGTAAAGCTTTTTTTTGATTTGGATCAAGCGCTCAAAAAAATCCTGGGCATTTTTGGGGCCTACTGTGGACACCGAAGGGATGAGACCCGGCGCTTGGTATCGCACCGGCAACTCTTCCAGAAGATCCAGAACAGCTTCATTAAAAGCGGGCTCCCCCATGCGAGTAAACTGAATTTTGAATTTTTTCACAGGAATGATGCGGCTGGGGAAATGGCGATCCACGAGATGATCGATTTGCTCGAGCATTTCCTCCTTGCTCAATTTTCCGTGGTAACTATTTCCGGCGTCGCACATGAGACATTGCACGGGACAGCCCAAAAGACAGGAGATCACGATTACCCATTTTTCTTCTCGAGGCAGGTGCGGGTATTTGGATTCTACGAATTCGATGTAATAGTCTCTCAGTTTGGCGATGTAGAGTTTCGCCACCTCATCATTTCCTCTTTCCTGGACGATTTGCATGATGAATTAAGTAATCATGGATTTTTAGCGCCTCGTAAATCCCTTCCCCTGCTGCAATTTGTACCTGCCGAGTGGTTTCGTGGTTTACGTCGCCGGCAGAGTATAAGCCCTTTAATGGCTTTTGAATACGCAAACTTGCGGGTGCAGCGTGTCTTCCGATTGCTACAAGCACGTAATCTACGCAGATTGAACTTTTGGAAGAGTGGATCGTGAGCTTTTTACCGTTTTCTTGAATCTTCAGAAGCTGCCGCTCTTCAAAATAGGGAATTTGGGCGATTTTGGCTCTTTTTTTAAGGATAGAAAGACAAGTGGTTTTGCGATGGGTCCACAAGACGGGATGGAGACCTCGGCGTTTAAGATTGAGTGCATAGTCGAAGCCCACGTCTCCTCCACCAAGAATCAGAACGGTTTTGCCCGCGCGAAACGGAAAATCCACCAAATCATAAAATAGTTTTTTTCCTTCCCATGTTTTTTTATGGGAAATTTGGAGGCGATTCGGTTCCGTGCCGGTAGCAAGAAGTATGGTTTGCGCCGTGTAGGTTTTTTTTGGAGTTTTGACCGAGAAAACTCCCGACTTGTTTTGATGAATTTCTTCCACGGCCTCCATCCGAATAGATGTTTTTTTGAGATTTTTTTTGAATTCACGGATCAACTCGGGACCTGAATAATCCAAAAAACCCAAATAATTTTCAACGCGATTGGCGTTGTTGAGCAGTCCACCCACTTTTCTTTTTTCAAAGACTAAAAGTTTATGTTCAAAACGCGCCAGCTGCACCGCAGCGCTGAGTCCTGCCGGTCCCGCCCCGATAATCAGACAATCATAGAGCATAAATCTTGAGTGCTTAGAGGAGTGGCAAAGCCGTAACTGAGGTTGAGTAAGGTCGCAACATGAAGCTCTTCGCTGTAAGCCGCCGTGGCATCCACCACAAAATAAACTTTATAGCCTCGATTGAAAGCATCGCGGGCCGTGGTTTCACAACAAAGATTGGAAAGGACTCCGGTGATTACCACAGTATCAACGCCCCTCTTTTGGAGCTGCTCTTCTAAATTGGTTCTGTAAAAAGCACTGTAGCCGGGTTTTACTAAAACAATGTCTTCCGCCTCAGTGGCCATGTTCAATTCAGCTTCCTTGCTCCCCTGCTCCACGGTTTGCCCCCACCATTCCTGGATTGGATCTTTTTCACCGGGCATACGGGCAAAAGTGGTGAAACAAACAGGCAGATTTCTCCGTTTAAAAGCTCCGACGAGCTTCAGAATATTTTGTTTTATAAAAGGCATAGACGGCACAAAAGCGTGGGAGGCCGGATTTGTAAAATAATTCTGAATGTCGATTACGAGCAAAGCAGCCTTGGAAGAAACAAAAGGCTTCCAATGTTTTTTATCGAGTTTAGCGAACCATTCTTTCTTTTTTTCTTCGACGTTTTGGGAAGTGAGGTAGGCTATTTTTTTCACGTGCAGGCCTTAAACGGCCACTTTAAACCTGATAAATGGATCGTGTTCATAACCCACGAGTTCAAAGTCTTCGAACTTTAAATCCCGAAATGGTTTTTGAGCGATTTTGAGTTGCGGGAGTTTTTTGGGTTCGCGCTTGAGCTGCTCTTCCAAACCTTCAATGTGATTGAGATAAATATGTGCGTCCCCCATAGTGTGCGTAAAGATCCCCGGCACCAACCCACATTCCTGCGCCACCATCATCATGAGCGTGGCGTAGCTGGCGATGTTAAAAGGAACTCCGAGTGCAAGGTCGGCGCTGCGTTGATAAAGCTGACAATCGAGCCGCCCATTCACCACATAGAACTGGAAAAACATGTGGCAAGGCGGTAAAGCCATCTTATCAATCTCGCCCACGTTCCATGCATTCACAATGATGCGTCGACTGTCGGGGTCTTTTTTTATGAGATCGATTGCGTTTTGGATTTGATCGATGTGACGCCCGTCCTTTGTTTCCCAATCGCGCCACTGCTTGCCGTACACCGGCCCAAGTTCTCCCTTCTCATCCGCCCAGGCATTCCAAATGGGCGTGTGCTGAGCAAGGTCATCATTGATGTTTGTAGAACCGCGAAGAAACCACAGCAACTCCCAAAGCACCGCCTCAAAAAGTACTTTTTTTGTTGTGAGTAAGGGGAATCCTTCCCGAAGGTCGTATTTGCGTTGCATCCCAAATATGGACAATGTACCGGTTCCGGTCCGATCTTCTTTTTTTTCGCCCTTTTCAAGGACTTCACGGACAAGAGAAAGGTATTGCTGCATGATAGAGGGAAAATCGTTCTCAATGTAACAAAGACTACCGTCTTCATCAATAGTGTATAATGCGCCTCATGGAACCCCTTGCCTTTAAAATTCGGCCCACCTCCCTGGAGACTTTTGTCGGCCAGGAGCATTTAGTGGGGCCCGGTAAACCACTGCGCGTGGCCATGGAGCAGCAGCACCGTTTTTCCTTTTTGCTCTGGGGGCCGCCCGGTGTCGGGAAAACCACGCTGGCTCGTATGTATGCCAAAAGTTTGGATGCGGAGCTTTTTCAACTGTCTGCGGTCTCTGCCGGTAAGGCGGATATTAAAAAAATCGTGGATGAACAATTTTTTGGCCGTCCCAAAGTTCTTTTTTTGGATGAGATTCACCGTTTCAATAAAGCACAACAAGATTACCTGCTTCCTTTTGTGGAGAGCGGCGAACTCACGTTGATTGGCGCGACCACGGAAAATCCGAGTTTTGAAGTTATCCCGGCATTGCTTTCCCGCTGCCGTGTTTTTGTGCTCAACTCGCTGGACGAAAAAGCTATGGGCAAAATTCTGGACCAAACCGGAATCACGATAAAAAAAGATGCCAAGGAATGGCTGATTCAAATGGCCAACGGCGATGCTCGCCAAGCCCTCACCCTGCTGGAGAACACTGCGCAGTTTTATGGGAAAGTGACGGTTGAAAATATAAAGAATGCCATGCAGTCTAAATTCCTCCGCTACGATAAACAGGGCGAGGAACATTTTAACGTGATTAGTGCTTTTATTAAAAGTATGCGCGCCAGCCAGCCGGATGCGGCTGTTTATTATTTGGCTCGCATGATTGATGGCGGCGAAGATCCCAAGTTTATCGCTCGCCGCATGGTGATTTTTGCGAGTGAAGACATCGGCATGGCCATGCCCACGGCGCTGGTGGTGGCCAATGAAGTTTTCCGCGCGGTAGAAACCGTTGGGCTGCCGGAATGCGCGCTCAACCTGGCCCATGGCGCGGTGTATCTGTCTACCTGCAAAAAAGATCGCAGTGTGAATGATGCTTTAAAGCTCGCCATGGAAGACGTGAAAATGCATGGCAACCTCCCCGTGCCGCTTAAACTTCGCAACGCTCCCACTAAATTGATGAAAGGTCTTGGCTATGGTGATGGTTATGAAAAATATACAAAGGAGGATTTGCTGCCGGAAAAAATCCTTAAGAGAAAATATTTTTCCCGCTAACCATCTTTATAGAGCTTGCGTCGAACAATATTCGGTGCAAAAATGATTGCACTTCACCACATGCCATGAAAAAAATCCTTTCGAAAATTTTATTCGTTTCTTTGATGTTGCTCCAAGTCCCTGCGGCGCAAAGCACCACCATTTATTATCCGGAAACTATTAGCAGCGTGGCTTACGTTCAAGTCGTGGATTCCGTGGGAGACTATTACATGGGCAGCGGATTTTTCTTTAGCGTGGATGGATTGGTGCTCACCAACGCGCATGTAATTATGGACACCTACACGGGTGTACCTGCCGAACACATTGATCTCTGTGTAATTGAAGATGAATACTCCGCACCTACTTGTCTCATGTCCGCTTACGTGCTGGCTTATGATGAGAGTTACGATCTTGCTATTTTGTACCCCGGATACTTCCTCGATGAAAATGGCGATGAGTATGGTGACTTTTTGGACAGCGACACCATTATGGACATGGAGTGGCCCTATGTGGATTTTGCCGATGAGTCGCCGGAGCTTGGCGAGACCGTGACCATTCTGGGCTTTCCCCAGGCCAGTGGTTCACCTTCAGTGGTTTTAACGGAAGGAGTGGTGAGTGCGTTTTCCATGTTGGTGGATGACTTGGTTTGGTATTTCACCACGGATGCCACTATCAATCCGGGAAATTCCGGCGGACCCGTGTACAACTATGATGAACGCGTGGTGGGAGTGTCCAGCGCCTATTCCACCAACGAACTGGGCGGCAGTTACGGTTACGTGATTTCCAGCGACACGGTTCTTTATTGGTTTCTCGCCTTGGTGGATCAAGGAATCATCAATGAGGTCTTTGTTTCGGAAGCTTTCTCTAACGACTACATCGACACCGTTGACGACACTTATCAAACAGGTGACGGCACGGATGGAGGTGATGATATCGAAATCTTTAGCGACGTGGACTTTGGAGACGACAACGCCGAGGCTATTTCCTACCTGGAAACCAACGGCGTCGTGGATGGCTATCCCGATGGCAGCTTCAAACCAAATAATCCTTTGAATCGTGCCGAACTTATGAAAATTTTGGTGGAAGGTGCGGGTTACGATCCGAGTGCAAACGGCTACAAAGACTGCTTCCCCGATGTGACCACCGATTGGTATGCCAAGTATGTGTGTTTTGCCGAAGAGGAGGGTTGGGTGGAAGGCTACCCCGACGGGTTCTTCAAACCTGAAAATTATGTGAACAAAGTGGAAGCGCTCAAAATGATTTTGGAGGTGATGGGGGTAGATTTAGAAACCGCCAGCAGCGAAGTATACACGGATGTAGAGATGGGCCAGTGGTACACCAACTACATCAATACCGCCTACGAATGGGGACTTTTGGAAGAAGATGCCTACTCCTTCTTTTATCCCGACCACGAAATCACCCGTGGCAGTGTGAGTGAGAATCTATATAGACTGCTGATTCAACTCTAAGAAGAAGAAAGTACGCTGTGCACATACGTAACAGCCTGATGTGCCAACCTCATGCTCGGAAAAGTCCTTGAATAACCAGAAAACTGTGACTCGGTAGGGTCAGGGAATGTGGCCCTTGCGGCTATAGGTGGCCTGCTGCCATTATCCGAGAGGGTAGTATCTAGATCTGGAGGAGGATTGTCCAGGAAGGGGGTATAGGAACCTCTTCCGATGGTTCGGAGTCCTGCTGCTTCTAATCTTCTGCAAAATACGTTTATTTCCCCCTCGTTAAATGCGTGCGTCCACTCCAACAGTGTTGGCTGAGGCTGCGCATGCGGTTTCAGTGATAAACCAAGGGCTGCGGTCTGGAAGCCGGCTATGACGACTTGGACCTCTTCACCCCCCTCAAGACCGGTATAAAGAACGCGTGTGAATGGACCTTTCTCAAATAATTGTTGGGCCACAATGCCAATACCGCCTCTGCGAACTCTCCCTCGTAACCCAAAGCCAAGTTCGCGAGCTTCCGTTATACCTGGAATAGAAGCCCTAAGTGCCATTAAGGCCTTTCTCCCTCCTTCCTGCCCTTTGATAGGGGGCCCAAGTTTCATGATTATTTCACATGCTTCTGGCCCTGGAATCCACGGAGTAGGAATTTCTAAATTGTTTTCATTCGTTCCTCCAATCTCTCCCACCTGCAGACCAGAACGGGAACGCTTCTTCGCCAGATATAGAGGCGATGCGCTCCCATCTATGGGGGCAAAAACATCACCTTCTTCGATGAGTGATTCTGATGACATAAGGTTTATTTGAAATGGCTCGTATTAAAACGCATTCTCTGGAATCTGTCAATGGTTTTTCCCTAAAAAGGCCCCAGTTTTTTCGTGATCTGTAAAATCTTACAATCCCAACGTGCCCAGAGGCTGATTTCTTTTTTACAAACGAAGGTTTTGAGTAAATACTGTTGTATTATTCTACAGGTTTGAGCGCTGGACCGGTCCAGCTTTTACAGGTTAAAATTTCTCACTAGGGGGCTGGATGTACATACTTGTCAATAGGGCCCAACTGGGGAAATGAGGTTTTTTTAGTTTTTTTTGACCGGCGATGGAGGAACACTTGTTGTTCCGTCCTAGTTATAGATTTTCTCCAAATAGCATTTTTCGCAGGCTATTTTGTACCCTTTTTCTTTTGGATAAACGGTTTTTATTGTTTTACTGCAAACGGCGCATACCGTGTTTATAAGTTTTTTAGGGGGCTGGAGGGAAAGGAGTTTTTTATATCGCTGGTAGGGCATGTTTCTTGGTATCGGCAAACTGAAAGTTTTGTAGAATTTTAGTTCCTGCGGAATGACTTTGTACTGTCCTCCTGTTTCTTCACACGTGAGGATTTGCTCACAAATGGTTTCGTCTACGTCTTTTATGTCGCCCGGAATTTCATACTCTTTTCCGAAGTGTTTGGCCTCTTTTTCTTCTTCGTCCCAGGAGTATCCCTGCCTCAATGCCTCTTCTTTTGTTAGCGGATAATATTCGTATGCAACGGTTGTGTTGTAGGGGAATGTAGTCAATTTTGCCGGAAACGGATGTCCCCACTCGCCTGTTTTCATCATATGTTCGCGGATACGTTTAAGCATTTTTTCGTATTCCTCTTTTGAATATTTTTTATTCAGAATTAAATTCTGTCCGGACTTCATTCCGACGCAGCCGAAACTTTCCTCCAATTTTGAGCATTGGTCCAAATACGCTGAATCCGTACAGTTCACGGTCAGCGTGCAGAATTTTGAATTATAAACTTCATACGCGGTATCTACTTCCAAACATAGTTCCGACTTTTCATTCGCAAGATTGTCATAGCAGTCCTTAAGTTTCGTGCAATCTTGAATATTTATACAATCCTCACAATCAACCACGTAAAATCCGTTATAAATATTTTTCGAATCATTAACAAAATCGCCCAAGGAATTTTCCGTATTTATCATTCTCAAATTTTTGAGAAATAACGTTCTTTTGAGGGCCTCCAATTTTTGTTCTTGCTCCTTTTTATTTCCACTCAGCGTTTTGAGGAATTCGTCTTTGAATTTTTTATATTCTTTTTCGGAATATTGTTTGTTCAAAATACAATAACTTTGCCCGCTCAGTTGGCCACAAAGTATGCAGTCTTTGCAATTTTTACAGTCGTACAAAAAATAGGAATCGCTGCAGCTTTTCGATGATTGTGAATAATGTAGGTTGTAGCATTTTTGACAGTCCATGCACTGCGAACAATATTGGCTGTCTTCCACGTTCATACAGTCAACGCACGAAAGTGAGCGAAAGACGCGAATACAGTAAAAAAGTTTTTCGCTGTCATAGGAGGAGAATGTTAAATAACAATCCTTAACCTCCGCCGAATTATTTGTAAATTCGCTGTTCTCGCAATTGACGAATAGCCTGGCCCATCGCGGGACTTCTTTTTGCAAGTCCGCAAATTGATCAAAGAAAGGTCTGTTGAAATCGAATTCGCGCGCATAAATACTCGCATCAAAGCTATCCGCCCACCATTCATCCTGGTCTATTACTTTGAATTTACTTGTTGGCGGAATCATGGAAATTACTATTTTCCCCGTGCCGGCACTTGTGTTGTAAAAAATATTTCTTTCGTTTCTAAAAATTAAATGGCGACGATGCCTGCATTCCGGACAATTGTCCGGCAAAACTGCGTCAAAGTTTTTATAAACTTCTATTTCTTTTGGAAGTTGTTCGAATGGCGAACCGCATTGAGTGCATTGCATAGTTAACATGATAAATCATATCCTATTTTTGTAAACACTTGTGCTGGAAAATATCGTATTTTAGGCTTTACTAAACTGTTATTTCGGCATAAAAATGTGTAGACGATTATCTACATCAAATTACGGTCATGATAACCAACGACTTAGAAAAATTAGGATTTTCCAGTGAAGAAGTCAGTTCCTACATCGCGCTGCTTGAACTCGGTGGAGGGTTCGTCAGTAATGTTGCAAAAAGAGCCGGCGCGCATAGGGTCACCACCTACAACACTCTTGAGAACTTAAGAAAGAAGGGCTTTGCAAAAGTTTCAAAAAAAAGAGGGGTGCGTTTTTATTACCCTATAAATCCGCAAATAATTTTGAATCAAATTGAAGACTCTTATAAAACGGCCAAGGGCATAGTCCCCATGCTTATTGATTTACAAAGTGCGCATCAATTCAGACCAAAAATTCAATTCTTTGAAGGTATTGATGAAGTGTCTGAGATATTGATGGATTTATTAAACACCGATGGTGAAGTTTTGGGGTTCACAAATTATCAACTTGGCGCGGAGGTGTTTGAGAAACATCTGGATAAATATTATTCGAAAGCCCTCATGGGTAAGAAAAAATTTAGGCTTCTTTGTCCAAATGATGAATTCAACACCGCGTATATAAAAAACCATCTACAAGCGAGGATTAATGCCGGAATTTTGGAAATTTTTGCCGTAAATCCAAAAACCTTCCCGGTAAAAAATGCCGAATATATTTATGGAGACAAAGTCGCCACCATTTCCCTCGATAAAAATGAAATGATCGGTGTCATCATCGAGAGTCCGAGCAACGCCGAAACCAACAGATCCATTTTCAATCTGGCGTGGCTCGGGGCTACAAGCTTTGTCGCTAAGTAGGTTTTGGGGGATTTCTGGAGGTCAATTCCCTTTATACCCTTTTGGGTAAAATCTTGATCTACTCTCTTCCGGGATGAGATCCCAAAGTAAATTCCACGTGGACTTGTGCATTTGGTAAATGTGATCGTTCTCAATTATCACTCCAATAATATCGTTTTCCACATATGTCAGGTATGAAATCTTGCCGTCATAAATATTCATTTCTACGGAAAATGGGTAAAGATCTTTGTTGATCCATTTCCAGGCAATGTATGATTTTGGCGAATACTTCCCACTTTCACGATCTTTTCTTGCGTAGGATGAGTCTAGGATGAAAGCTCTTTTTTTAATGTTGCTCTTTTCTCTCTTTTTAACATATTCCTTGTTGATCCCAAGTACGCGCTCGTCCATTGCATCAACGTTGATGTATCCTTTTATTTCAGTTTTCGATGTCAGGGTATCGAATAACACTTTGCGAGCACCACTTTCCCCCTTGTAGAATCTGACACTGGGCATATGCTTATCTGAGCTCATCCTCCCCATAAGTTCAGGTATAAATTTTTTGAAATCTTGCTTCAGCTCCTCAAATTGCTTGTCACTTTTATGTTTTTTCACATCAATGATTGCCAAAATTTCTTCTGGATCAATAGCCGAATACAGAGCTGTATTTTTCTCAAACACTTTTGTTACAAGTGCCTGATCTTCCAGCCTTAGCAGTGCACTTTGCACAGTTGTACGTGGCAATTTAAGTTGATATGCGACTGTGCTCACCCGATTGATACTATTTTCTAAAAGCTGCAGAAACACCTTTGTTTCTAGATCATCCAGGCCTAAATTCTTTAAAAGATCTTGGATCATTTTTGTGGGCTAACGATAAAAATACGTTACTAATCTCATTTATTTACAGGTCCATCTTAGCTTTTTCATCTAAATTTGTCAATATTTGACGACGAAACTTCGTCGTCTTTTACTTTACAGTTTTCACAAAATTGATATGCTGTACAAGCAAATTTTACTTTGTCAAATATCATATAACTCAATTACTTATGAACGCAGATGAATCACTTGAATGGCAGGATGTATTGGCCGCCCACCCGGGATCTGAAGAGGGTGAATTCAATACAGGACGTAAGGCACTTTTAAAACCAGGGGTATTTATCGTACTTCCTGTAGCTACTGCAGTAAGCTGGGTATGGGGATTCAGAGATAAAATGAAGGCGGCGGGTATTCCTACACATATAACTGCGCCGGAACTGAAAGGTCTTGATTCCGTACGCGTTACTATTTTAGAAGTGCCGGATGAGACAAAGGCGGACCCTGTGGATGGGAAAATATTGGTGGAAGTAGATGGCGTACAAGGAAGAATTGAAGCCAGCGTATTTTACAATTGTACTGGACGCGCTAGACCAGGGGGGCATTTTTGTAGCGGTAGATATTTCGGGCCAAGGTGATGGCTTGCCTACAAGAGGTGAAGGAAGTCATAGGAACTTTAATAGTCCAAGTTGGTAGTAGACTCAAATATTCGAAGTCATTGTGACCAAACCTTCACAAAAATGTGGCTGGTGTTTTGGAGTGGATTTTCACCGCCGAAGATTGAGATAGAAGAGGTACGGCTCCAAATTTCCAACTTGCTTGGGGCTCCCATCAGCTGAGTAAATATGTAAAAGCTTTCTGGAGAATCCATGCCGGTGGCGCTAGGGGTGTCAAGATGGGTAGTGTGCTCCAATTCCCAAATCATTTCTAAAGAAATATCCTCCTCGAGGATGCCGGCTCCCCATGCTTCCAGCCAATTCATGGTGCGCTCATCATTTTCTACGGCGGTTTTTTCGGTTACAAAGTGGCTGAAATCAATACTGGCTATCACTAAGGTACCTTCCTTCCCTACCTCATCCTCAATCGCTGCAATCAGTCGGTCCAAGTTTTCTTGAGGCGTTTTCCATTTAAGAATGATGGGGGTAACTTTTGCATCGGGGAAGTATTCCTCCAGTTTATAGATATGAACCATGATTCCGTGTTCAGCTCCAAAAGAGATAGACTCTACCCCCACGGCACCTTTGGCTTCCAGGGCCGTTATGAGTGGTTCATCGAGGGTGAGTGACGTAGGGAGCTCCGTTGTGCTTTGTATGTAATGGCTTCCGATGTCGGAATGATTCGGGCTGATTAATATAATTCGTTCAACTTCTGAATCGGCAATTCCACGATAAAACGCGTCGATGTAGTCGGAAACTAAGTTGTGGTGCGGCAAAATAGCACCATTAACCGGCTCGTCTTTCTCGTTGCCTTCGGTTTTTTGAAGAGCACACGAACTGAGACTGACGACCAGCATCAAAGCCAAAAACCGTTGTATCCACTTTATTCGCCCCATAGTAAGCGCTGAACTTCATTCAAAGGAGAAAGCATTT
Source organism: Candidatus Altimarinota bacterium (assembly GCA_041645035.1). Taxonomy (GTDB): domain Bacteria; phylum Patescibacteriota; class Gracilibacteria; order UBA1369; family 2-02-FULL-48-14; genus 2-02-FULL-48-14. Next base: position 15,489 of record JBAZQU010000005.1, read on the forward strand.
CACTGGCTACCACGGCAGTCTGAGAAATCGTGTAGAAGTAGTCACCTATATAGATAATCCGTTCAATGTCCTCCTCCCCGTACCAGTCGTAACCTTCTTCTTCCAGAGTGTCTTCAGGATAATGGGTAATAGAACCGCGAAGTTCAAAGCCATTTTCTACGCTTACATCATAAACATAGGCGCCTTGATAAACATAATCCCCGTAGGTATCAGCCGACGTATCTGGGTCGTCTTTGAGTTCCTGAGCAATCTCTGCTAATACGAGGGGAAAGCCCATCACAGCTCCGTCTTCATTTCCAATGCTGGTGCTGTAGAGGAAGGCCTTATGGTTATCGCTGACGGGACTAGACGTACCACGATCACCAATAATCTCTCTGTGAAGTTCCGTAGGATTTTCTACATCGCTTACGTCAAACATGGCTATCTTGATCCCCTGGTACCAAGCAAAATCGAATCCACGATCCTCTGTCTCTTCTTCAGAAGCCTCTTCGGCATCCAGTCCGAAGCCAATCAAATGATTCTCATCAAAAGGATGTAGGTAATCGCTGAAGCCCGGAATTTTAAGTTCACCCAGCAGACTTGGATTTTCGGGATCTTCCATGTCGATCACAAAAAGTGGATCTACTTTTTTAAAGGTGACCATATACGCTCGATCCCCAATAAAGCGCATCGCGTAGATTTTTTCACCAGGGGCTAAACCTTCAAGCTCACCAATCCGGTTCATGTCTTCGTCAAACACATAGACGTTGTTAACGGCCGGAGGATCGGCATCCCACACAAATCCCAATGTGGTAGCAATTCTGAACGTATCGTCGTGTTCATCCATTGAGAATTGATTCAAAATTGTACCCGGAACCGTTCCCATCCCCTTATAACTGATCTGAGGACCATCAATCCCAAATTTGTGAATGTAAGTTTCTTCATCCGCACCGGTTTCGTCATACCAGTAGTACCAATTGTATTTAGCTTGAGCGACATAAAGATTTTCTGTGGAAGCAAAGATGTCACTACTGGACCCCATAACCACTTGTTCAGAAATTTCCTCATCCGGATCCAAAGGGATCGATGCCACAATGAGGTAGTTGGTCTCATCAAGCACCTCCGGCATGTAAAGAATCTCATCACAGTCGGTTAGCTTATCGAGTTTCCCATCATCTACATAAAGCGGCACTAAATCTTCTTCTTTCCAGTCTGTTTCATTCATCCAGGGCCATATGTAGTTATCTTGCTGAACCACAACGTATACGGCGTCATCTACTTTTCTTGAAGACGAGTAGTCTCCCTCAAACGCCACTTCCCTGATGAGTTCAACGTCCTCTGGATCACTGACGTCATACACATAGACTTTGGCTGCCCCGTCTTGATAATAGAAGGTAGGGTTAATTTCACTCTCTTCAAAATCATCATAATAATCATAATAATAGGTGTCCCCTAAAACGACCAAGCTGTCTCCATCCAGATACATATCGGAAGGATAAAAGTTTTCGTCTTCGAAAGTGATTGGAGTTAATTCCCGCATGCTCGAGGCTGGATAGGCATCTACAATGCGAATGCTGCTCCCCATACGATAGTAGATATACTGACCGTCATTTTTCACAATGTCCGCTTCATCTACACCGGAAACTTGTGTGTTGGTGCTGGAAAAATCACCTGCCGATTCTCCTTTATCATTATGGACATAAAAGTCATTCGCGATATAAGTGTGATAGTTTTCAACTTCAAAATTGTACACCCAGCTTGGCTCATTCACTTTCCGAACCGACCACACTTCCACCTTCGTGCCGTCCGGATTCATTAAGTAATCCCCTTCTTTCACGTCCCCCGCGACATCCCAATCCCCATTTATAAATAGCCTGTGTTCCGGAGTGACTTCCAAGTCTTCGTTGATCACCAAATACCCCGGGACGAGATGTCGAACGGTTTTTTTGACTTCAGCGGCAACCAATTCGGATGAGTTTTCACTCTTTCTCGTGCTGATTTCATCCGTTTTCTCAATGTCCTCGATGGCTTTATAAGTCCCGTCAGCCATCAAGATTTGGGTTTTACCTGTAAAACATCCCCCTTTTTCGGCATAGCTCTGACTGACGTCAACGGCGTCCTCAGGAGTACCCTCGTCCGCCGTATATTCCTCATCGTAAGGAGGGATGGCATTGTCTTCGAAATAATCATGGAGTTCCTGACAGGAATTGAAGGTGCTGAGCTCAGGGGAAATTACTTTGCCCGTGGCAATGGTGTCGTAGGTGTGGAAAGGCTTATAGGTTCTTTCCGCTAAAATTCTCCAGATCATTTCGGCCATCTCGGCACGAGTCAGTTGGTCATCAAAGGAGCTTATGCTGATTGGAATGGCTTCTTCGTCCTCAAGTGCATATACAAAGGTGCTGTACCATTCTTCCTCTTCGCCTTCTTCGTCTGCTTCGAGCCCTAATACATTAGTAACGATTTTGCTTCCTTCGGCAAAGTTGATGTCATTCTCCGGTTTGAACGTGCCATCGTCATAACCTTCTACCAGCCCTAACTCCGTCGCTGCACAAATATAAGGAGCGAACCACTCGTCTTTCACGTCCGGATAACAATCACTTCCTCCAAGTTCGTAGTCTGATGCCTCCATCACAATCTTCAAAAACTCAGCACGGTTGATGTTGTTCTCAGGCCTATAGGTCTCATCCTCATAACCCTCCACAATGCCATTCGCTTGCAAAAACTCGATAGCCTTCACATTGTCATTTTTTTCGCTGACATCACTAAAGCCTTCAGCTTCAAGAGTGGTGTCGGTATTCGTGCCAGCGTAGGTGGTGGTCAGTAAAAAGACCGACCCCGTTAATGTCACTAAAAAGCTATTGAACAATATACTTCGAAGCTTCATGAGCCGAGCCTACCCGCAGCCGTCCGTTTAGTCAATGGAGCAGCAAACTGGAAGAAATTCGAACTTTCTACTTGGACTTGTGCTCTGCCGTGTAGCGTTCTATAGCCTCTTTTGTGGTAAGCCAATTACGGGTTTCTTTGATTGCCTCGATTTTGCCTTCTTTTGCCAATTTCCCAAGGTAAGCTTGCGAGTAGCTACAATACCTTGTCGCGGTTGCTAAATTAATTAATTTTTCTTTGTCTTTTGAAGGCGTGAGTACGTCCAAATATACGTTCAATGACCTAAGTACAGCTTGCGCTACAAAAGTAATTAATGGTTTATAATTGCCATGATCTGAGTCTGACAAAACACGATAATATTTTTGCCGATCATTTTTTTGGATAATAACCAATGGAAAGCCTGCTTGCATTAGAAAGACATTCATAAGCAAGCGTCCAACTCTACCATTTCCATCCTGAAATGGATGAATGTGTACGAATTTATGGTGAAGTTCTGCTGCGAAATCCACAACGTACATTTTTTTATAATTTTTTCTTGCCCAAACCACCAGTTCTTGCATCTTGAATGGAACCTCCATTGCTGAAGGTGGCATATGATCTGTTCCTGTAATAAATACATCGACTTTTCTGTACTGACCGGCAATATCCCGATCAATATCTTGGATTATCAGAGAGTGTAAACTTCTGATCATCTGTTCAGAGAATGTATGAGCGGTGCCGTGTCCAATGAGATCATAAAGATAATCCAACGCCTCTTTATGATTTTTGGCTTCCAAATGATCTTTAAGGGATTTTCCTTTGACTGTGATCCCCTGCTGAATCACCCAATAAGTCTCCTTTAAAGTCAAAGTATTCCCTTCGATTGCATTGGAATTGTACGTCATTTCAATTTCAAAACGCTCTTTTAGTTTTAGTAAAAGCGTTTGGGAAATTGGTCTTAGCTCATTCAATTGCTTGAGCCTTTCTTCAAGCAAGCTTTGGGATTTTTTTGACAAAAGTTGTGTAGGTTGGATAGCCATGTTTTTATTCTATCCAACCCTTCATACTTTTGCAAGTAGAAATTTTAGAAAGGTTGGATACGCTCATTTTTGATGTATCGCACCTACCAAACTGAAGGAAATTCGAACTTGGTTCACAATAAGTACAATATCCCCCTTATTACTCTAGTTTTTTCATTATCTTGAAACATTTTCCAAGTATGCTTCTTATTTTTTTTAAATTTTTACTCTTTTGTGATGAAAGCCAATTAATATCGCAAGCAAACAACATTAGCTTCAAAACATTTAATTTTCTCATAAAGATCGCCCCTGCCTTTATCCCATAATTTTCTAAAAACATAAGCTCCTGTGCCTTGTTTAAATTGTAGATATCAATAAACAAAGCCAAATCTCTCTCAAAAATATGGAATCCAGAGAAATCCCAGTCAACTAATTTTATCTCCTTTCCTTTCGTAATAAAGATATTTTCTTTTGATGGATCGCATTGGACAAAATTATATACCTCTCTTTTTAAGATCGTATCTTCCTTTTGAGCAAGGACAGTCAATTTCTCGAAAAATAATTTACAGCCCTTTTTTACGCTCTGATTAGATATTGATAATTGTTTATGCGTCTTCAGTAGATTTTCCACCCAAAAAGTTATTGAATTAATCCTTTTCACTTCGATTTCCTCTAGTTCTTTTGAAGTTATTGAGTGCAAATTCCCATAAAATTCTGCCATTGCTTTGATAAACCAGGGCTCTACTTCTGTCCTTTTTGGATGAAGACCTTCTATAAATTCTTCAAGTAAATAGGGGTGATCTAAAACCTTACAGGATTTATCAAATTCTATAAATTCTTCAAGTAAATAGGGGTGATCTAAAACCTTACAGGATTTATCAAATTTGATTATTTTCGGAGCTAATTTTTTATTTATTAATCGCTTTTGTGATAGCAGCTTAAATTCTCTTTCAAGTCGTTCCACTTGATTATCCCTTCTGACCTTTAAAACAAAATGATCATTACTTGTCTTTACTGAGTAGCAGTCTGAAAATCCTCCACTCGCCAATAAGGAGATATGTTGGATATCTTTTATAATTCCGGATTGTTTAATCTTAGTTTCGGCTTGAGTCTGATTCTTCCGCATGTGGATATCTTAACATAAGTTCGATTCACGGTTTGGACCTACGAACTTTTTAACCTGTAAAACTAGTTGGAGCTGCCTCTATGAAGAGGTTCGGACTTACTTTAAAGCATCTGGAGGCTAGCCTCCAGAGATTTTTTGAAAAACCGACTGCAACCTCGGCCAGCGTGCGTTGAAAGGGGGCAACGCACGCTGGCGCACTCATGCCGTCCTTTTCGCGCCGCCCGAAAGGGGGCGGGCGGCGCGCAGAAAGAACAGATTGGCAAAAATTACTTTCCAATACGCCCTCCTGTTTGCCAGTCTGCTCTAAATACGTACCGTTTAATCTGTAGCATCTCTATCAATTACATTTTTTATTAATATAGAGATATTGGCTTATTAAAGGGGATTCTTACTATAATCTATCTATTTACATTTTAACCTCTATCATTTAGTTTCCAATAAGCTTTTTGAGATCTCTGGGGCCCCTCAAAATAAATTTTTCCTTCTTTTCTCAATTCATCCAGTAAGAGGTTTATTTGCTGGTTACTTAGCCTGCCTTCAAAAATTCCGTCTCGCAAATCAGGCATACGGCCTTTTTTATGTTGCTGAAAAAATTTCAATAAAAGTTCTTTTTGCTGATTTTTAGAAAACCATTTTTTACGTGTGTATTCTCCTTTTCTATCTAGAAAATCATAGAATTGATTACTGAGGATATACTTAGTACCACGACCTCTACCGATTTTTTCAATTATGCCAAGCTTTAGAAATTTATTGCGTTTTTCAGCATCAAGGGAAAATTGCTTTTGACGGATTGTTTCTAAAAATATCAAATCCTTTACAAAATCAAATCTAATCTGTTTTTCTTTTGATATCTTTGCCAAAAAATAAACGAAATTTTTATCTTTTACTTGTGCAGGAATCTGCAATTCTACAAATCCTGCAGATGTTTCTCTTAAAATCGGTGCGCCTTTACCTTCCGATATAGATTTTTTGAAAATCCTATCTAATCCATGGCCATACCGTTCTACAAATCCAATTTTTCCTAAAGTTTCCATTAAAAGACGATTTCGCCATTTACCCTGACTATCAAGTGCATTTTCAGGAGATACGCCTGGCAAAAAATTGCCTGGGCTTTTTGCCGTAAAATTATCAATAGATGCTTCGAGAAAAACAGATCCTCTTTCACGGTAGTCTCGGTGTGCTACAGCGTTTAAAACGGCTTCGCGTATGCTTTTTTGATCAAATGCCCAAATATCACCTTCAAAGAAACCTTCCTCAAAAGGGAATCGGGAATTCCTTGCATTTACAGCTTCCCAAATCTCATCGAGAATATTTAAAAATGGTTCTCGCCAGTCCTTGGTAAAATCAAAATCCAATTTTCTTGGATCATTTTTCCATCCAAAACGAATTTCAGCTTCGGGTAAAAATTCTCCTATTTTTTCATGTTTTCCAGATAAAATAAGGGCTGCATATGTAAGTTGACCGTTGCGGATAAGCAAAAGTTTTTCGAGTACTTCCTTATGGGAAAATCGCAAATATTCGTCTTTACCTTCTTTCTCTGCCCATTTCGCCCTCAATGTTGTTAGCGCGGTTTCACTTAAATCTTCTAACTTCAGTCCTCTACAAATTTCAGCGGAGAAATCAAAGGCAACATCGCGATAGTGGACTAAGCGCTTTTGATATTCAACTTGAGCCATTTTTGTACTGGTAGAACCAATTCGTATGTAAGGAATCCCTTTGAATATATGGTGTGGAGTACTGCTTTTGCCAACGGCAATTTTAATAACTTGCTGCTCCTCATGTTTTTCCGCAATGATTTCGGGATAGAGGCGTGGCTCAAAATTATCGTGATAAAACTGAGCAAGATCACGCAATGTTTTTTCAGTAACAGTGGAAATACTAACGTAAGTTCCATCATTTTTTATTCCAAAATATAAAGTGCCACCATTCTTGTTTGCGAATGCACAAATATCTCTTCCTGCCACTTCTTTTTCTGCAAGACTTTCTTTGTATTCTATCGTTTCTGATTCCTGTTGTGGATTTCTATCCATACATTGTAAGTTACTTGGTTGATATGATTAAGGTACCTTATTTATTTTTTGCTATCTTAAAGAATAATATCGCAACAATCAGATCAACAATTGACCAAAGTAGATGGCCAAAATAAAGTGGATTGATGGGGTTAAAAATAACAGCAACAATAATCATAATCCACATCCATTTTTTATTCTTTTCTTTATAGTAGAGATAGGCACAGAAGACTGCTGTACCGAAGACGAGAAATTTCAAAAGTTGATAAAAAAAGTATGGCCAGATAGGAATCATGGCAACTACCAGCACGATAGCGGTTATTTTTGAGAGCAAAATTCTGTAATGACTTTGTTCAGCAGTTATCATATTCATTTAAGATCTTTCTAAATTGCTAAATTGAGTAAAATAAGCAAGCTCATCAGGCGAAATTGATGGGGTGAATTTATTTATTGCACCGATAATCATCTCTTCGTCTATGTGATCTTTATCTTTAACAACGGCTGCACGTGCCGCTTCTGTAACTATCAATTCTATATCGGAACTCACATATTTGTCTGTCATTTTTGCTAACTTTTCAAAATCAATGTTTTTGCTATAGGGTCTACCAGAAAGACAAATTTTAAACATATCTCGTCTTGCTTCAAAATCTGGGGCGGGAACGTATATCCTTTTATCCATTCTTCCTGCCCTTAGAATGGCAGTATCGATCATGTGAGGTCTATTAGTTGCACCAACTACAAGAATTTTTCTGCTGCCTGCATTGTTTAATTGTATTAAAAATTCATTGATTTCTTCCTTCTTTATATCTGCACTTGATGTTAATTCCTCCCTTTTAGGTATCAATCCTTCAATTTCATCGATAAAAATAATTGAAGGCGCTTGCAATTTGGCCATCTCAAATACTTTATTGATGTTTCCTACAGCACCATGCACCCAAGGAGTTGCAACAGATGATGGATTAAGTTCGAAAAAATTATATTCAAGTTCCTCGGCTAATTTCTTAACAATAAAAGTTTTTCCACATCCAGGTGGCCCGTAGAGCAGTATTCCATTTGGAATAGATAATTTAAATTTCTTGTATTTCTCAGGATTTAGTAGTGGATTGATGACGTCATTAATTAATAATGCTTTCAAGTCCTTCATACCTGCTACGCAATCAAAACCTCTTAATACAGTTAGATCATCGATAATCTCGGTCATTTTTTCGTGCGAATGTACGCCAATAATCACTCCAAGATATTTCTTACCTTCGTGGCTAACCGTAACAAGATCATATTTTTTCCCACGATCAACAATTTCTTCTGGTTTTATACTAGTAAAAAGATATAAGTAATTGCCATCGGAAAGTACATAAACTTCAGTAAAAAATATGCGCTCAACTCTATTCTTAACAGTTAAGTTATCTTTAACCGCGAAGCCATTGTACAAAATTGGTTTTACAGGTGTTGCCATAGAAGGAAAATTTAATATCTTTTCGTACAGTTAGTTTGTAAATAGTTATTATAAGCATCTACCTGTAAGCTGAATTTATTAACTTTTTCGTCGTATAATTGAGCATCTCGTTTGTATGCTTCAAGTTTGAAGTTGTGAGCATTGACCGCGGCATTGAATAGAGCAACCGCAACCTCGTCATTTTCATCAATATGGGTATTATCAATCTCGGTTGCTGATTGTTGGATAGCTTCTGCTCGAATTTCAAGACTTTTGCTTTCAGTTTCAAGTTCGTGTTTTGTAAAAGTTGGTTTTAATTCATCCGATTTTCTTGAGTTATAACTCGAGCAATTATAATACTGTCCGTTGCTATCATCGTCTTCGTTAGAATAAGTTGAAGAATTTGAATTTACGCTGCTACTTGATTTATTATCAGGCAGACTTCCTGCCCAAATAAAAAATGCAATAACTGCTGCCCAAATTAATAAACCTTTCCAGACGTGGCTATTTTTCCCAGGATTGACAGGGACAATATGGCCACTCCATTTTGCAGTAAAGTTGCCGATTAACGGCATCTTCCAGAGGTCTCCAGTATATGCACGATAAATGGCAACTACATAGAATCCAAAAAGGCCTAAGGTAAGCAGCGATCCGAGAGATGGCACCACAGCCAAAGCGATAAGCACAACTATAGAGCTAAAAAACAGTAGCATACTTTGCAATGCATGGAATTTGCAGTAGAGACTTTTGCGCTTTAATAGTAGAGGGATTACAAAAAGGAATGAAAAATAGCCGAGTGCAGCAAACAATCTTTCATTTTGAGTCGTCGCTACTTTGGGAGTAGTAATTTTTTCAGGAGCCGCTGGGGACTTCTCCGATTTAGCCTTTGAAACTTCATCTGCTTTATCCAAAAATTCCATGTCGATATTTAGATGCTTTTTTTCGTTCATAGTCATTTAAGTGATAAAACATAATTAGCACAAGCGGTCACCAGGTCAGGTAAAATTACCGCATTAGGAGAAGCCATCGGAATCTGCATAAAAGATCGCCCTACTTCACCCTCCGCTTTCCACAAGATCACTTGGCCAGCCTCATACTTAGGTATGTAGATAGTCTCACTCCACATAACCCATTCTTTTCCACCAAAAAATTTTGATTTATAATAGCCATCTTTTGTGAATTCCACTCCACCGATATTTACGCTTTCACCTTTATCGAATATTTTTAAAAGCATACTTTCAACCAGCAAAGACTCAATGTAATGCTTAGCAAGCGTAATTAATTTCATCCAAATTTCCTCTTCCGACTTAGAGGAAAAAGAGAGCGATATATTTTCATCCGCAGATTTAATGGAGAAATTATAGGAATGAGAAGTACTTTCTGAAATTGGAATAAAAAGAACTGAAGTCGACGTGGTGGTTTGCGTTGAATGATACGATATTGATTTAACATCTTTATAAAAGATTCGCTTGCCCCGATAATCTACAAAATTATCCTTGAATATAACTGTTCCACCAAACATTCCTGTGATTTCTACCATTGAATTATTAACATCATCCTCAATATTTTTCTCTATTTGTGCAATCTCATTATGAAGCTTATTTTTCAAGCTTTCAGTCCCACACATTTGGATTGCAACCTCCAATAGCTTAAGTGCCTTATTGCGTTCACTAAGCTCATTATGCAATTCAAGTACGACACTACGAATGGCATTTGCAGCCCTATCACGCATTATTTTTGCCTGACTATCCTCATAGAGACCAAGATCAATTAACTTGTTAAGTTCAGATTGGATTACAGCAACAAATTTCTTAATATTGTCGGATTCTTCCTTGTCGAGAATGCCATCGGCACTTACTTTCATTTTCTCCAGTCCTTCTACAGCTTCATTTATAGTTTGAAAAACAGGGTTGAGAATTGTTTTTTCTACCTTTTCACCTTTTCTAGAAAAAACATTTTGAAATTCACTAACGTAATCAGTATCTTTATGCTCATGATGTAATTCCGCATAAATATCAGATAAGTAATTAACTGCATTATCTTTAAATTCATCTATGATTTCCTGACTCGCGGTTTGTTCATGATGTAACTTATAAATTTTCGAGAAAGATGCCCAGAATTTATCTGAATTAATAACTTCTTTCCATACATCCAAAGATGCCTTAAGGTAGTCTTTATTATTTTCACCGTGCAATAGTAGACAATATAAAATTGCTAAGTTTTTTTTGTAAAAATAGGCTTTTCCTACATTTTCCAAAGAGACTTTTCCCCACAGGTCTATGGCCGATTGGTAATCCATCTTTTTAATGAAATTTAAAGCCTCCTCGTCATGATGATCTGAGATTTGCAACCAGAAAAAATAATCTTTTATTTCTTTTTTGGTATTTTGCAGTTTCTGCATAGCTTCCTTCACTGAATGTTCTGTGCGGAAATCTTTAAACAACCCAATATCAAAATCATATGTCGGATATTCATCAGCTTTCAAACGATTAATAATTTCTTTGGATCTCTTGAGCAGCTCCTTTTGACTTACGGTTACATCAAGACCTAAGATGTGAAATGCATTATTTTTGAGAATATTAGTCATATTAGCGGGTTATACCTGATGAATTACTTTTTTTAACAATCTCCTGTTCTTCCGAAGGAAGGAGTGAGCTTAGACTTCTTACGCACCGTTTCAATTCATCTGCATCTCCACTTTCCATAGCTCTCTTCCCTTTATCTATAAAATACTGTGCTTCTTTTTCGTTAGTAAATTTCTTATCTCCTTGTGTTATTTGCTCAAAGTGATAAGCCCAAGTCGAAGGGTTAGCCATTATAACCTTAGTTCGCAGATCGTTAATCTGCTCACTAACATTGATCAAAAGAGTTTTATCATTCTCCCCAATGGCTTTATCTCCTTCCTCCTTCATCTTATTAAGCTCGTCATTATATGATTCGCGATATTTCTCTTGAGCGTATTCGCTTATTGTCTCTTTAGTTTTTATGACATTCAAATTAAATTCTTTGACAAGCTGGGGCATCTCTTTTTGCTTCTCGAGCTTATCAAGAACAACTTTGAGATCCTTAATTTGTTTATTTGCTTTCCGTTTTTCATCTTCATCGAGGCGAGCGTTTTTTAAACTAGAAGTAACAGACTGAACAGTACTATTAATGTTATTTTTTTCCTCAGTGGTGCAATTCTCTTGAAGAATTTTAGACCTCTCTATTTGAGAATCGAATTCACTCTCAAGATCCGATACGTCAATAATCTCATCTTTAAATGTTGATCGTGCGTTCAGAGTTAAATCAACCAAAGGGATATAGGCTGTTACGGAGATCTCCCTCGATTCGTCTACTTGCACCGTTATTTCAATATCTGAGCCTTCTGGAAGATCGTAAGGTAAATCACCACCTCTGATTCCCAATTCACAGATAAAAACATTTCGATCTGGTATTTCAGATTCACCTTCGCCAATTCTAATCCAGAGGGGATTATTACTTTCATCTTTTACTAATCGTCTAGCTGTTTTAAATATGTCGGTTCTCTTGAGTGGCAATATAGAACCTTTTTCAAAAAACTTCTCAACTACCTCTACTGCCGAGAAACCCATTTTAATATCTCGTCTGCTAACGGCTATGCCGATTGAATGCGGTATGGGAGCGCCGGAAATTGATAATCCGTGAGTAATAGTAAAAGAGTCTTGGTCTATACGAACTGAATTTCCCTTTTTGTCAAAAAGGTAGACCCAGAAAAAGTTTGTCTTGTTCGCCTCCAAGGTAACTGTGTCAAAAAATTTACCATTCTTTAGTCTTAATTTTGATCCACTGTATAATCCGCTATCGGCTTGTATTTGTATATAATATTCTTCTTCAGAATCCTTCAACTCTTCAATTACCCCACTAATAGTTTCCTCGGTTTCTGAGGTTAAGGATTCATAGTTCAGATGCAAGCTCATACCTCCTTTCGCTATATTTTTTGTGTTATTTGCAAGAAGTTCTTTCGGTATTTTTTGGCCGATTCCAAATACACATGCACCTTTTGCTACAACAGTAAGAGGATCAACTGAAGAATCTACAGTGATTTTTAAATCCTGCGCTAACCTTTCTTTAATATAAGGGATTTGAGTTGGCCCACCCACAAGAATGATTTTCCCTACAGAGGAGTTTTTCATGCTCGCTTCTTTCAAGGTTTCTTTTGATAACTCAATCGTACGATCAACTTGTGGTTTAATAAGTTTCTCGAAATCTTTTTTAGTAAATTCGATTGATAAATAAATCTCATCATTTTTTTCATCGTGGCCAATGCCGTCAATTTCTATAGTAGTTTTCTCATATTGAGAAAGATATATTTTTGCTGACTCAGAAATATATTTAAGTTTTGAAAAAATACTACGGTACTTATCATTACCTCTGTTAAAATCGCTTATCGAATATTTTTCGAGAATTTTAGGGGCAATGATTTTGTCCACAATCAACCAGTCGAAGTCCTTACCGCCCAAAAAATTATCGCCATTATGGCTTAGTACCGAAAGGACACCGTCTTTTGCACATATCAGAGCTACATCAAAAGTCCCGCCTCCGAGATCATAAATAAGCCAATTTTCATTTTTAGCATTCATGAAGCCGTAGGATATGGCGGCGGCAATTGGCTCTTGCAATAAAACGACGTAGTCGAAGCCAGCAAGATTACCGGCTCTTTTAGTAGCTTCTGCTTGTAAGAGGAAAAATATGCTGGAACAGTAATAACCGCCCCTATAGTATTAAAATCGGGATATTTTCTCAGAACATCCTCTTTCAAACTTTTAAGTATTTCGGCAGAAATTTCTTCAGCATTCATTTTAATGTCAGTTCTTTCAAAAAAGACAGTTTCTGATGTACCCATTAATCTTTTGACCTCTGCTTTATTGTTTTTAAACTCAACTTCAGATGCATCTTTGTATAGTCGCTCGTATGCTCTTTTTCCTACAACTTTGTTTTTTGACTTATCTACGCCAAAAACCGAAGGAGTATATTCATCGCCAAAAACATTTTTTACGATCTCTATTTTTCCATTATTATTTATGGCAATTTCTGAATTTGTGGTGCCCAAGTCTATACCGATCTGAATACTTTGATTTACCATAAAATTTTAAAGTTTATTGAGAAGTATAATTTTTGCCTTTCTTACAACTTGTCCCCTATGCATTATGGTTGGTTCAATTGTTTCCTTAACAATAGGCTCTTGTATCGAAGAGTCTTTCTCTACAGAAAGAACATCCAAATTTAGCCCATCATTATATTTTTGATTCGTGTGATCTATAAACTCAATGTCATACTTCTCAATGTATCGTTTTAATTTTTGAATCGATAACTCCAATTTTTTCCTCTGGTTCTCCGGTAAACTTGAAGAGGATTTAATAATACTTTGCTCTATTCTCCATATCTCAGCTGCAAGCTCAATCATATGATTGAGCTCCAAGGAAATTTGGAGTGATTTTGGTGCCACAGCAAATTTTATATCCTCCTTAATTTTCAAGTACAACTGGTCAAATTTATCTTCACTTCTAACACCTCTCTCCTCTTGTCGCAATCGAAGATAAAACAAGATAATCAAGGAAAAAAAGGCTCCAAAAATGGCCAATATGGGGAGTAACTCTATAAATCTAGAAAAAAAGATATTCATCTTATTTTATTAAATCATTAACTTCTACTCCTAATGCGAGCGCTAGCTTTTGTAGTGTTTCGTAAGTTGGATTAGAATTAATTCCAGATTCAATTTTAGCGACGGTATTTAAAGATAAATCAGTAAGTTTGGAAATCTTTTCGAGCGAATAATTCTTATTTTTCCGGAGCCTTCTAAGGTTTTCTGATATCGCATTGTCGGGTGGGGTTGACATCTGAATGTTGATTTAATATTATAATGTTAAGACTAAAATATATTAAGTGTAATCTTTATATTGCAATCTTAATGAAAAAATTATTTTTAATCAATAAAATTATTCGTCGCCTTATAAACGGTACGTATTTAGAGCAGACTGGCAAACAGGAGGGCGTATTGGAAAGTAATTTTTGCCAATCTGTTCTTTCTGCGCGCCGCCCGCCCCCTTTCGGGCGGCGCGAAAAGGACGGCATGAGTGCGCCAGCGTGCGTTGCCCCCTTTCAACGCACGCTGGCCGAGGTTGCAGTCGGTTTTTCAAAAAATCTCTGGAGGCTAGCCTCCAGATGCTTTAAAGTAAGTCCGAACCTCTTCATAGAGGCAGCTCCAAACGGTAAATTCCAATTTTTTTGCGGCGGCAGCCCACGGAAAACCCAATTCCACGGCGGCTTTTTGGCCGATGATGTGGAAGTTCGCCGCGCGGAGCGCGGGATAAAACCAAATGGTAAAATGAACAGAATACCATTTGGTTTTATAGCCAATTTTTTGCTTTTTGCCGAAGGCAAAACTTCTAAATTTCCAGTCAAAGAAAGCGACAATTTTTCCGTGCGAAGCACGGTTTGCCCAAAAGCGATAACCAACTAAACCTATGAAGTATTTTATCTACGCCAGAAAATCTACTGATGAAGATGACCGCCAAGTTCTCTCCATTGAGGGACAAGTGACGGAACTACGAGAATTTGCCGTAAAAGAAAAACTTGAAGTCATTGATGAATTTATTGAAAGTAAAACAGCAAAAGTTCCCGGAAGGCCAATATTCAACAAAATGATCGAGCAAATTGAACTTGGCGGTCATTCGGACAACATGGGAATTTTAGCGTGGCATCCGGATAGGTTGGCGAGAAACAGCGTAGATGGTGGAAAAATCATTTACCTCGTAGATGAAGCCAAAATAGGAACGCTAAAATTTCCCACCTTTTGGTTTGACTCAACACCGCAGGGCAAATTCATGCTCAATATCGCTTTTGGGCAAAGTAAATATTATATCGATAATCTTTCGGAAAATATTAAACGTGGCATACGCCAAAAGTTAAGGCGCGGCGAACTGCCAGGACTTGCTCCTGTGGGATATTTAAACGAATTGAGACACCATACAATCGTAAAAGACCCGGAAAGATGGAAAGCAGTTCGCGCGCTATTTGAGGCGTATGCCACGGGTGATTCCACGTTAGAAAATTTACAAAAATTGTCGCTTTCTTTGGGCTTGGTGAGCCGACGAACTAATGATGCTTTGGTACTCTCAAGAATTGAGGGAATGTTACAAAATCCATTCTATTATGGTGTCATTACAAGAAAGGGCGAAGCCTACCAAGGAACTCACGATCCTATAATCTCAAAGCAACTTTTTGATAAGGTGCAGCGGGTAATAGAACAGCGATCTAAGCCACAAAAAGCAAAAGACAACAATTCTTTTGCTTTTTGTGGGATCTTTAGCTGTGGAGAGTGCGGCCGTGCAATAACGGCTGAAAAGAAGATCAAAAAATCAGGCCGCACGTATATCTATTACCGCTGCACCAAAAAGAACCGTATTTGTAGTCAGAAATATGTTGAAGAACGAGAACTGGTTAAGCAGCTCAATGAGCTTTTTCAAAAAGTTGCTTTGAGTGATGACTGGAAAGAAAAGTTTATGAAGCAGTGGGAACAAGATTACAAAGAGGCTTCGACCGTTTCGTCCTCTTCCGCCGGTGAAGTTAAGATAGAACTCAAGACATTGGAGGAAAAGCAAATGCGTCTCCTCGATGCCTACCTTGAGCAAACCATAACCAATGAGGAATACACAACAACTAAGAAAAAACTTTTAAACCGTAAAATCGAAATCAAAGAAAATTTAAAGAAATCCGGCGGAAGAGGACTCCGTTGGCTCGAACTCTTCAAAGAATGGATTTTGTCGGCTCACCAAGGCATCAACTGCGTTGATTCTGGAAATTTAGAAGAAAAGCGGAGCTTTCTGCAAAAAATTGGCTCGAACTTCCACATCATCGGCCAAAAAGCCGCCGTGGAATTGGGTTTTCCGTGGGCTGCCGCCGCAAAAAAATTGGAATTTACCGTTTGGAGCAAGTAACGGGAGTCGAACCCGTATCTCCACCTTGGCAAGGTGGCATAATAGCCGCTATACGATACCTGCGCTTTTTGCGTAGCGAGTTTAGTCAAAAACACTCTCTCACGCAAGACCGAAAGGTATACAAAAAGGGCGACCTCCGGTCGCCCTTTTGATTGGTTTCAAACTAGAGAGCGGCGGGATCTGCAGGGGCGGCGGGATCCGCAGGAGCGGCATCCTGATAGAACTCCTTCATAGATAGGTTGTAGCGCCCCTGTTCATCAATCTTGATGAGTTTGACGCGGACACGGTCCCCTACCTTGACCACGTCCTCCACCTTATTTACGCGGAATGGACGGAGCGCAGAAATGTGCACGAGACCATCTTTACCGGGAGCAAATTCCACGAAGGCTCCGAAATCCATGATGTTCACCACGGTCCCGTCGAATTCTTCACCCACGGTGGGTTCGTAGACAATCGATTTCACCCAGCTCGCAGCCTTGTTCCCGGCTTCCTGATTAGGAGCGGTGATGATTACGAGACCGGTTTGTTCGATGTCCATTTCCACGCCACATTCGGCAGTGATCTTTTGGATGGTTTCTCCGCCTTTACCAATCACATCGCGAATAAAATCGGGATTGATTTGAATCTTCATGATGATCGGCGCGTACTTGCTGAGTTCAGCTCGATGAGTTGGGAGAATCGCTTTCATTTCTTCGAGCATTTGATTACAAGCGATGGCGGCTTTAGCGAGCGCCTCGCCCATCATTTGCGTAGTGATTCCTTTCACTTTGATATCCATTTGCAACGCGGTGATACCATCGGGGGTGCGAGCTACTTTGAAATCCATGTCTCCGGCAAAATCTTCAAAAGACTGGATGTCAGTGAGAATTTTGTAAGCGCCGGTTCCGGTTTTGTGAAATTCGTCACTGCATACAAGCCCCATAGCCACGGCGGAAACCGGTTTTTTGATCGGTACTCCGGCGTCCATGAGTGAAAGGGTGGATCCACAAACGGAGGCCATGGAGCTGGACCCGTTGCAGGTCATAATTTCGGAGACAACAAGAATGGTGTAAGGGAAATCTTCCTTAGCGGGAAGGACAGGAAGTAGCGCTCGCTCCGCGAGCGCCCCGTGTCCAATTTCACGACGGGAAGCGCCGCGAAGCCCTTTGATTTCTCCCACAGCATAGGGTGGAAATACGTAATAGTGGATGTAGCGTTTTTCCATGTCTACTTCCATAGAGTCAATAACTTGCGCATCTCCCGGCGCACCGAGTGTGGTGAGCGTGAGCGCTTGGGTTTCTCCACGTTGGAACAACGCGGATCCGTGCGTTCGAGGGATAAGGCCCACTTCAATTTTGATCTTTCGAACTTCATCCAGGCGGCGTCCGTCGAGGCGCTGATCGCGCTCCAAAATATTGTTTCGCATGGAGTTGTCCATCACCTTGCCGAGAGCTCCGAGTAGGTCGCTTTTTGATGGACCGTCCGCTTCGCTTCCGGTCTGTTCTGCTGCAAAATGTGCGAGCACTTTTTCCTCGAGAGCATGAATGGCATCTTTGACTTCTTTCTTGGAACCTCCTTTGTACGTCGCCAAATCTTCGGCGGTAATAACGCCTGCAACCAGGTTGATCATTTCGTCAGAGGCCTTAGCCACGGTGTACGTTCGAAGAGTCGGATTGATTTTCTGTACGAGTTGCATTTGGAAAGCACAAAGTTCCTTGATGGTCTTGTGTGCGAGTTCCAAAGCTTCGATCATTTTAGCGTCGGAAAGTTCATTGGCTCCGGCTTCCACCATGGTGATGGCTTCCATTGTCCCCGCTACGAGCAGATCGAGTTGTCCACCCTCCATTTCTTCAAACGTTGGGAAAACGATCAGTTGATCGTTTTTCATTCCAATGCGTACCCCGGCCAGAGGTCCGGCAAAAGGCAGACCGGCAATCAGCATGGCAGTGGACATACCGGTAATGGCGAGCACTCCGGTTTCATTCATGAGGTCGGCGGAAAGAATTGTGGCAATGGCCTGGGTTTCATTCGTAATTCCTTTTGGAAACAAAGGGCGAATAGGGCGATCAATGATGCGAGCCTTTAAAATGGCCTCATCACTGCTACGTCCGTCACGTTTCATAAAACGAGATCCTTTGATCTTCCCGGCAGCGTAGTAACGTTCCTGGTATTCGATGGTGAGCGGAAAAAAGTCAACATCGGGCTTTCCTTCTTCAGCCATCATGGCGGTGCAGAGCACGATGCTCTCCCCCATTTGAATAGTAACAGCTCCGTTCGCTTGCAAAGCAAGACGCCCGGTTTCGAGCTTAAGCTTGCGACCGGCAAGTTCGGTTTCAACAGTTTGTATAGACATATTTTTCTGAGTAATTAGGTTAATATTGATGCCGCTTACGCGGCCTTTTCGCCTAGCAGACCCTGACGGGTCCGCTTACTCAGAGGGAGGTTTCAAGACATCTCTTGTGTCGACCAGACCCAAAGGGTCAATGTTATAAGAGAGTTCTTGTGATCTCACCCTGAGCGGGGCGGATGGACCTCGGCGAGGTCCGAAAAAAAGACAAGGCCCCAATGGGGCTTCGTCCTATTTACGAAGTTGGAGTTGACTTACAATTTTCTCGTAATCGTCCTTGCTCTTCGTCTTCAAGTATTGAAGGTGACGGCGACGTTTACCTACCATTTTGAGCAAACCTTGACGAGAGTGTAAATCGTTCTTGTGACCTTTCAAATGTTCAGTGAGCTGATTGATACGAGTGGTGAGAACGGCTGCCTGCACTTGTGCGCTGCCGGTATCTTTGTCGTGTTGAGCAAACTTTTTGATGAGCTTTTTCTTGTCTTCGCGTTTCATAAATAGGATTAAAGCAGGGATATTCTATAAGGTAGAGCCAAAAAACGCAAGGCCTTTCCTTATAGCCAACGTTTTACTCTGAAAAAAATCAACATCACCAGTAGAACACAGGCCATACCCCCCACCAGGAAGAAGAAAATCAGCGGGTGTCCGGAAAAAGGCAGATTTACGTTCATTCCGTACATTCCGGCAATCAAATTGAGAGGTAGCATCACCACCGAGAAAATCGTGAGCGTTTTAATCACATTGTTGGTAGTGTGCGAAATAATGGACTCGTTGGTGTCCTGCAGCGACTCGATCAATTCTTTGAGATTTTCTAAGTTGCTCCAAATTTTTTCCACTTTATCCAGCACGTCGTCAAAGTAAACTTCCAAACTATCCGGCAGAAATTTCTTATTTTTGTGTTCAAGTTGAGCAATTACGATACGTAGCGGCGCCATCACTCGGCGGAAACCGATGATATTTTTCTTGGTGTTTAGAATTTCTTTAAGCATGTCACGCTGATCTCCTTCAAAGGCATCTTGTTCCAGCGTGGTGACATTCGCCTCGATGGTATCAAGCAGCGGGAAAAGACTTCCGAACAAGCAATTGATAATTTCGTACAACAGAAACCCGCTGGAATGACCCATTATTCTTTTCCGTTCGGTGAGATCCGTGCCCAAACGATCGTAAAAATCATTTAAAGGCTTGAGACCTCCCCAGCGCACAGTGATGAGCAAGTTGGATTTAATAAAAATATCTATTTCTTCACCGATAACGCGCTGACGACGTTTGTCGAAGGATGGAATATGTAAAATCGTAAAAAGGTAGTTGTCGTACTCATCAACTTTGGAGCGCTGATTCTCGGACAAACAATCCTCAATATCCAGCTCATGAAAATCATACTTTTCCTTCAAGGAAAGCAGCATATCCGTATCCGGATCTTCCACGTCAATCCATGTGAATTTTTCGAATGTAATCGAGCGTTGCATGGGCGCAGTATAGACTTCTAAGTTCTATTGGCTCAAGTCGACTTTAGCTGCATAATGCCCGCATGAAATATCGCGCTATTATTCGCGAAGCGTGGGTACTTACTCAAGAGAATAAAAAACTGATTTGGTGGTTTGCTTTTATTCCGGCACTGCTGAGTTCTTTGGTCAGCATGGTGTACATAAGCTATCAAGCTGCTGCGCTCTGGACGTCCCCCTATCTCAGGGAAAGTGCGACGGAGACTCACTTACTCAGCAGTATTATTAAGAAAGCTCTTGAACTTTTTAACCAAAATCCCAGTTTGGGGGTTTTTGGAATTGTTATGATTGTCTTAGTGCTCTTGGCTTATCTACTGCTTCCCGTTTTTACCCAAGGTGCGCTCATTCAACTGGTGGCCAGAGTCCGCGCAGGCGAAGAAGTTTCTATTGCACGCGGAATGAGTTACGGCTTCAGTCGTTTTCTACAACTTTTTGAATACCACACTTTTATCAAAACGTTCAGTTTTATTGGAATTTTTACAGAGGCCACTTTTACTTTTCGTATTTTTGGTCCCGAACCGTTTAAACTTTTCGGCTGGATTTTTCTTTTCTTGATTCTTATAGGGCTCTTTTTTACCTTACTTTTCACTTATTCGGAATATTACATAGTGATCGACAAAGAAGGCGTCTTCAAAAGCGTTCTTAGAAGCGGTGGCCTGGTGGTTCGCCAGTGGCATCACACTTTGTTCATGCTGTTACTCATGGCGGTGATTATTGTTCGCGTGGGGCTTAATTTACTGGTTGCCTTTTTGGTCCCCGCGTTGGTCATTGCGCCGATTTTCTTATTCACCAGTCTCGCGCTCGCTAAGATCGGGGCCATCATTGGGGCGATAGCCGGCCTTGTGGTGCTTTATTTCGCTTCCTATTTCCTCGGGGTTTTCCATGTTTTCACCTCTACCGTTTGGACTTTTACTTTCCTCGATCTCACCAGAGAGGAAGCCAATGCTATCGACCTACATAAGGTTGCCAGCAGAGACTAAAATAAGCAGATAAATCACGCTGAATATAGCGATGCGCCTGAGCATGGAAGGAATGTTTGCCGTGTATTCCAGTTTTTTCTTGCTGCGCTTGCGAAGGAATTGGTAAAGGGCGATGTCGTAAGCATACGAAAAGAGAACGGCTCCAATAAGGTAAATCGTTACGGAGTACGAAGAATAGAGATTTTCAAGCCAATCAGGCAGGCTGAGTGGCTCAAATTTGGTGAGCCATAAACTGAGAACATAAATCAATGCCACGTGGAAAATTTGGTCCGCAAAAAATGGCAGTGTGTTCTTTTTCTTGTTGTAGCGCGCATCGAGTTCAATCTTCAGGTGGTCCTGCACAAAATGCATTCCAAAAATAATACTGATTACCTGCCAAGCCGCTGCATGTTGCAGATAGGGGAAAATTGACAGAATAGTAAGAGCGCTGATGATACAAGCGTGTTGGAAAATGCCCATCCAGCTTTTGTATTTCCTTTGAAGAAGATCGTTTGACTGAAAGACGAAATCTCCGAGGAGATGCGCGACAATTAAGTGCAGGAATATCATTGTAGATTTTCTTGTTTACGGCTTTCGTAGCCCTCTTTTACTTTGCGGAGAATTTCCGGGCTTTTTTGAAGAAGCGCGGCAAAATCTTCCTTCTTTAAAAGAAAGATTTCACAGTCTGACAGGGTTTCTGCACTTGCGTTTCTTGGCTGATCTTCAATAAGCGCCATTTCTCCGAAAAAATCGCCTTCTCCCAGGCTGGCCATATCCCCATTCTCATTGTAAATTCTCACCATTCCCGACTTGATAATGTACATGGCATTCCCGAGCAGGCCTTTTTGGAAAAGCACATAATGCGCGGGGAAATACTGCATGGTGATGTGATCAATGATCGACTTGTGCTCCTCCTCGGTGAGACTTTGAAAGAGAGGCACGGACTTGAGAATTTGCAGAATCAGATTCATAGGGAGTGATTTAATCTTGTCATTATACCTGAAAAATGGTTTTTTTTCAAGCACGGTACTGGTGGGGCTTTAAGTCGGGCAGTTTATGTTGGTCTATACAGTCTTACAAAGCGGTCGACGTAAAACTTATAGTCGCTTTGACTGGGCTCCTCTCGAAGCCGCCAGTTCTCAGGAGATTTTTCTTCATTTTCAATGAGGCCCAGATGGGCTAAGCGTTCATGAGCGGTGCAGAGGGCTTGGATCTGCCGGGAATTATGGACTTTTTCGAGTGCGAAGCGCTGAGTGTGATGAAGGGAAGTAGCAGATTTGGTACAGGATGGATACGCACAAAGGCCACTCGTTCTACTCATCACTTCCCTTTTGATAGCCATGGGAATAGAACGAGACTTTGCGGGTTCAGGTTGAGACGAGGGTCTGTCTACACTTTCAACAAAGCGGTTTAAAAGTTCTTCAAAATCCTCCCGTTTTTTAAGAACTTCCAGTTTTTTAGCCAGCTCGGGACGGACTTGAAAATAAACTATAACTTTTACAGGTTGGATCTCTGGACTGGTCCGGCCTTCTAACCTGTAATTTTGGATGTAAGTTGCCAGCGTATGCCGACTCATGGACTTTGCCTTTTCAACCCAAAAATCTTGGTTTTCGGTATTGATAATGCTAAGTAAAGGACGAATTCGATTGAGCCCTTTCTCTTCAACAATTTGACGTAAGGCGGGTATTTCTTCCACTTTCTTCATGATCCTAAGTGCATCCGCAACGCTGCCCCTACTCATCCCGGCCAGTTTTGCCGCGTACTCATAAATCCCTGAAAAACCTTTCTTCTTCCAGATAAAACGACGATCTATTTCGGGTAATAGTAGGGCGCATTTGCGAAGCCACTCTTTGGCGTTTAAGCCATATTCGGAAAATTGTTTGTGGAGGATTTGGTCGACTGAATTGAGTTTCATAAATGAGGCTGAATGAACTCAGTTTAACATGCTTGGTGAGTATATGCTCACCTTTTGACTGGACATTATTTCATGATATTGCCTGACCTCCTGGCCCTAAGCCACTTCTAGCCTAAAAAGACCCCAGTTTTTCCGTTGGGCCCTAAAAAGACACTAATTTTTTCAGTTGGGCCCTATTGACAAGTAGATACATCCGGTCTCCCTAGTGAGAAATTTTAACCTGTAAAAGCCGGACCGGTCCAGCGCTCAAACCTGTAGAATGATACAACCGTTTGTAAAAAAGAAATCAGCCTCTGGGCACGTTGGGATTGTAAGATTTTACAGATCACGAAAAAACTGGGGTCTTTTTAGTTCTAGCGCATTGACGTTTAGTTAAATAGATGTTATAATGTTCTGTTAGTCTTAAAACAAAACCACCCATGGATGTCTTTAGCACCCTTTCCCAGCGAACTAAAGTTGCAATCATCGCCAGTTCGTTATTTCTGGTTACTATCACCCTGGGGCTGCTGGTTTTTGGAACGAATATCGTGTCACGTGAAAATGCGCTTCTGGAGAAGGCTAGAGAGAGTACACGGGCGGATATGCTCTACATCCATCCTGTCGAACGCGAAGAGTAGAGGCCTTCTGAAGGAAGGCTTAACTATGGGTTCTCGGATTCCCTTTTACTATCTTTCCCTTGTGGGCTGGTGAAGCACGCAAATCTAAAGGAAGCGGAGAGAAAGATCATGATCTTTCTCGAAGCGCTCCTGTGCTGAAGTAGCCCACAAGGGAAATTTGATGGAAAAGAAAATTCCCAGATTCACGTGAGCTTGATTCTCAGGGCGGCGTGAAGGTACAATTTGCGCACCTTTACGAAGCTTATGCAGTCCTATAATGCGCCTGAAGTAGAGAAGAAATGGCAGAAAAAATGGCGAGAAAGTGGCCTGTACAAGGCCGATTTGGAGAATCCCAAAAAGCCGACATACTACAATTTGACCATGTTCCCTTATCCGAGTGGCGACCGATTGCACATTGGGCACTGGTATAATTACGGACCCGTGGACACCTGGGGTCGCTACATGAAAATGAAAGGTTATGAGGTTTTTCAGCCTATGGGTTTTGATTCTTTTGGCCTACCTGCGGAAAATTATGCTATTAAGACGGGCGTACATCCTGCCGAAACCACGCGAAAGAATATCGACAAAATGAAAGAACAAATTGCGGCAATTGGAGGAATGTATGACTTGGACCTCAACATCGAGACCTCTTCGCCCGAATATTACAAGTGGACGCAGTGGGTCTTTTTGCAACTCTATAAAAAGGGTCTGGCGTATCGCAAAGAGGCGCCTGTGAACTGGTGCCCCGGCTGCATGACCGTGCTGGCGAATGAACAAGTAAATGAAGGAAAGTGCGAGCGCTGTAGATCGCAAGTCGTTCAAAAAAACTTACGGCAGTGGTTTTTCAAAATCACAGACTATGCGGACAAATTGCTCGACTATGAGGGCCTGAATTGGCCGGAAAAAACTATTTTGATGCAGAAGAATTGGATTGGACGAAAAGAGGGGATCAACATCAATTATAAAATCAAAGGCAAGGATAAAATATTAACTGTGTTTACAACAAGGCCGGAAACGAATTTTGGGGCCACGTTTGTGGTGATCTCGCCCGACCATCCGCTAACTCTGGGAATCACTACGCCTGAACAAAAAATCGCCGTGGAACGGTATTTGGAGGAAGCAAAAAAGAAATCGGAATTGGACCGTCAAATGGAAGGTCGCCAGAAAACGGGGGTATTCACCGGAAGTTACGCCATCAATGAACTTACGGGTTTTGAAATGCCGGTTTATGTGGCTGACTACGTTTTGATGGGATTTGGGACCGGAGTGGTGGTAGGTGTACCCGGGCACGATTTGCGCGACTTTGAATTTGCGGATGCCATGGGAAATATTGAAGTCATTCGTGTGATTAAAGGTCCCAACGGCGAGGTAGATCCTATTAGAACAGTAGATCAAGTACAAGAGGATGAAGGGGAAGTTATCAATTCGGAAATTTTGAACGGGCTCACGCCGCTCCAAGCAATTCCAAAAATGATGGATTATTTGGAATCCCGTGGAATGGGAACGCGCGTGGTCAATTTTCGCCTCCGTGACTGGCTGATTTCTCGTCAGCGATATTGGGGTGCGCCTATTCCTATTATCAATTGTGAAAAATGCGGGGAAGTGGCGGTGCCGGAAAGGGATTTGCCGGTGGTGCATCCGCACGTGGAGGATTATGTACCGAAAGGGACTTCCCCACTGGCGATGGCACCGGATTTTGTAAATGTAAAGTGTCCGCACTGTGGCGGGGCGGCGAAACGTGAGGTGGACACCATGGATACTTTTGTGTGCAGCAGCTGGTATTTTTTGCGTTACCCGGACGCGAACAATACAAAAGAAGCGTGGGGTAAAGAGCGAGTAGATAAATGGATGCCGGTGGATATGTATATTGGAGGGCCCGAACATGCGTGCATGCATCTTTTATATGCGCGGTTCATTCATCGCGTGATGCATGATTTGGGTTATGTGGATGCCAAAGAACCCTTCAAAAGATTGGTGCATCAAGGGATGGTGATGAAAGATGGAGCGAAGATGAGCAAGTCGAAGGGAAATGTGGTGAGCCCGGATGAATTTGTTTCAAAATATGGAAGCGACGTGTTCCGCATGTATTTGATGTTTATGGGACCTTTCACGGAGGGCGGGGATTGGAACGACCGAGGAATCACGGGCGTGGCGCGTTTTGTGGATCGCTTTTACAGAATGATGCAGCAAGAACAGGAGCAAACTGGGCTTCGCCCAGGAGGCGACGAAATGGATGGCATCGTGCATCAAACGGTGGCTCGTGCAAGCGAAGCTATTGTAAATATGACTTTCAACGTAGCGATTGCGGCGCTGATGGAACTTACCAATGAAGCCTTGCAAAAAGGCTTGAGCAGAGCCCAGAAAGAAATTGTGGCCAAAGTGCTGGCGCCTTTGGCGCCTCATCTCGCGGAAGAAGTGTGGGCGGAAATGGGAAACACAAACAGCATTTTTAAGGAAGTTTGGCCGGAAGCGGATCCTAAATTTCTTGTGAAGAATGTGGTGACTTTCGCCATTCAAGTGAATGGAAAATTACGCGGAACCGTGGATTTGACACCGGACATTTCGAAAGAGGAAGCGCTCGCTGCCGCTCGCGCCCAAACAAACGTCGCTAAATTTCTCACCGGCGAAATTGTGAAGGAAATTTTTGTGCCCGGAAAAATTATCGGATTTGTGGTGAAAGTATGACTGAACCCTCTTTCCCTTTGAATTCTCCTTCTGGCTGTTTTAGCACAGGAGCGCTTCGAAAAAGATCATGATCTTTTCCTTCGCTTCCTTTAGGTTTATGTGCTCTCATCAGCCAGAAGGAGAATTCAGCAAAGAGAGTTCAGACGCCATCAAGCTTAGCTTTTGAGGGAAGGTGAAGTGCATAAAGGCTACAGATCCTCTACTTCCGGATACCCGCCATACACATTGATGCTGATGGTTTCGCTGTGCGCGGCGCTGCTATCTTCCACGCTGAAAGTGAATTCCGTGATTCCGCTGTCTTCACTTTCAATATAAATTTCGCCGTACGGAGGAACGTAATAAATTGTTTGCGCGTCGCTGATGGTGAATTCATCAGCCAGTTCCACTTCCTCCAAAGTAGAAGTAAGGGTGGCTCCATGGGCTTCCAAAATCATTCTGTTCGTGTCGACGGTGAGCACATAATATTCGGTGGGCTCGCTGTCTTCCACCAGATAGTTGTTCAGCGAATAACTGCGCGCTTGTTCGATGATATGCACAATTTTTTGAACTTGATCGTCGAAGCGGGCGTTTAAAGCGCCTCGTCCAAAATTCAACGCAATGGCAATGCTCAAAACCGCGATGATGGTGATCGCGATGAGAAGTTCGATCATGGTGAAGGCCGGCGTGCTTTTCATGCGTCCACTTTAGCATATTGTTGTGACCTGCGGCCACGTTATTGCCTAGCCTTCGCTTCGCTTCGGCTTTATGATACGGTCATGCGCCACGCCAAACCCGCCGAATCTCTTATTGAAACAATGGTCGCCATCACGGTGATTGTTTTGGCCACCACCGCGGCGCTTTCGGTTTTACGCACTTCGCAAGCGGGCAACGAGGTGATTGGAAAAAAAGTGATTGCCATTAATCTTGCCGAAGAGGGGCTGGAGGCACTCCGCAATTTGCGTGACACCAACTATTTGCTTTTTGCGAGTGACCCCGACGAATGCTGGAATAAATTGGAAGTCACGGATGTGGCAGATTGTCCAACCGCAATGGAAATTACGGATGGCGAAGCTTATTATTTGACTCGTGATTTTGACAGTGACCCGGTGTTTAAGTGGCATCTCACCGAACTCACCGATGCCGGCACTCAGGGCTATTTGGATCTTTATTCGATCGACTTGAACGGGGACGGCAACGGGGAGGCGAACATGTATGCCCAAAGTCACATCACCACGGTTCCGGATATGTCTGCACCGGTGGAAAATCGCGAAATGTTTCAGCGCATCATCGGCATTGACTACCCCGCGCCCGACTATTATGACGCCACCGCAACTATTTACTGGTACGACCACGGAGTCCGGCAAACGCTTTCCTTAACCCGCAGCATCGCTCATGTTTATTAAACGTCGCGCCTACACTCTGGTGGAATTGATTATAACGCTCACTATTTTCGCGATTGTGGCTGTGCTTTGCGTGAGCGCTTTGGTGACCAGCATGGCTTCGGCAAAACGCATTCAGGCACAGGTTTTTTTGTATTCGGAGGCGCAGTCGCTCATGGACCAACTGGCGCGCAAAGTGGAACGGAGCGCGGTGGACTACGAGGCTTATTATCTTCGCTATGGTTATCACAGCCCGGAAACCGGTTGGGAGACTCTTCTTTATGGGTATTACGGACAATCTTTTTACCACCCGGGAGACGATGGATGGTACCCCGGACCTTATGGGACCAATGTAGGCAATCTTTATGGAGTGGAGTGTGCTGACTTGATCAGCATCCATCCCGATGACTGCCCCACCGAAACCCCAAACAGTAATAACTCAGACAGCAATACTTTTGCCCACCCTTTCACCGAGATCTACGATTTTTCCGCCTATCCGTATGACGACCCCACCTATATGAACGCTTTCTGTGAATCGGATGACGGGAGCACCGACTGTGAGGATTGGTCCGAGACCGTGATGAACGAATTGATTTTGATCAACGGCGCGGGTGATGAACGTACTATTTTTGTGCAAGAGCCCAACTCCACCAGCGGTGAATATGCCGTTTCCATGATGAGAATGACCGGAACCGACACCGACTCCGACGGCCTGGTGGATACGTGGATATGTGACACCGATTTCAACTGTACCGACACCAACGGCGATGGCGATCCCATTCCGAATGCTACGGATCTCAGCAACTCCGACGACCCTTCCGATATTGATTTTATGCCCATTGTCCCCAGCGCACTGAGCATAGAAAGATTCACCATTTACATCGCTCCCTTCGAAGACCCTTACCGCGCCATTGCCGAAGAAGACGTGCAAATTCAACCCCAAGTCACCATCGTATTCACCGCCACTCTAAGCGACCGCTTCAGCAATTTCCTCCTGGGCGACGTCCCCACCGTCACGGTTCAACGTACCGTCTCCACCGGGGTTTATTCGGAAATTACGTCGTATGAGTAGGCCGGATGGCAGTATATCGCACGGCAGCCTGCCGGAAAGCAGCGTGGTAATCTTTAAGTACTACTTCTTCCGACGGATCTTCCAGAAAACGGCTCATGTCTTTCATAATTTCTTCGACTTTCGCATTTTCAACCCTTTTTGTGAGTGCCTGCAGGACATCTTTGTCGTCTTTAAAATACACCTCCTTCTTGGCTTGTTTGAATGCCCTGTTCAAATAAGCAAGATTCATTTTCTGGTTGCGATTTAAATACCAGAGAAGATCGTAGAAATCTCTGCCTTTTGTGTATTCACGGTTCAAAACCGCACAGATTTTTCCGGCAAACAGCGTATCGTCTGTATGTTTAAGGATTGGGAACATCTCGTTGAATTTTGTAACAAAAAAACTTTCCATTTCATCGGAGCCGATGGGCACAGGATTGGTGTCAATTTCCAATTTGACGTGAATTTTTTGGCTTTTGAGAGGACTCAGACCAAATGTATGGAGTACCTTGCTAATGCGAATAAAAGATTTTTGCACAACTTTATCTTCGCTTACATGAACATCAACATCAAAATCTGTATTTTTCAAACATGAAATAATGATTTCATTCAGCTCACTAAAAGAATATTTTTGAATTTTTTTATCCATAGCAAAGTCGAGGTCTTCCGAATACCTTTTAAGGTCGTGGCAAATCCGCAGACATGTGCCGCCCATGAAACATAGGCCGTTACCGTATCTTGACTGATAGATTGCTTTTAAAATAAGGATCTGAAGGTATTCTCTAATAAGATTTAGAATACCATGATCGGTGACTGCCTTTTTTTTTGCTTCTTTAATAAGTCTGGTGAGATTTTGCATAAGAATAAAAACTATGAAGTAAAAGGGTCAATTTGGAAGATTTAAAGAATTTTGCGTGAGAAAAGACCTTCTTAAAATTTATTTTCGTCACGCCTGCTTCAATACGGGAGTGTTCCCAGAAACCATCGTCCGGCTCCAGTTCTGAGCTATGGAGATAAAAGTAGTCCACCAGGGCCTTTTCTTTTTCTGCCATCAGTGTTTCGGTATCAAAACCAAAAAACGCTTCTTTTTTGATAGTTTGATAGGTAAAGATTCCCATTGGACTTACGAAACGTCTCGTCGATTTTGGAGTTACAAGCGTATATTCAAAAACCGCCTCAGGAATAATGCCATAAAAATTCAATGCGTATTCCAGGCTGAAATAGCAGGGAGAGTACAAATTTCGAGCGATCTCAACTGTGGAGGGCCTTACACCCGTAAACATATAAAGGCCTCGTTTCAGTGACACCAGGTCGCCGGATTTTTTCCATTGATGCATCTGAAGATTCAAAAGACCGGGATTTTCGTCAAAGCATAAAATACGCGCTTCCGCCGTTGAGAATACCTCCTTCTGCATTTTTCTCCGGAATTCTTTTAGTTTCATTAAATTATAAATTTATATAATCTACTGAAATAGTACATTAGCTCAATGAAAAAGTCAAATTCCGGGTTTAGAGCCTACTTATCGAAAATTATACCAGTCCACTTTTCGAGTGGCATACATAGTCACCGTGAGAGCCACAAACAGAAGTAAACTTCCGATGAGCAGTGCATAATCGCTCAGCTGCAGAATGATGTACAAAACTAAATATAAAGCGGCCATGAAGCTACTTATAAACAGGGCCAGTTTCTTGCTGCCGAGTATGCTTCTTGAGTAGGAACCGATCACTCCGACTATTGAGATAGCTGCTAACAAATAAGCCCATGCGAATCCAATGTGCTCGGACAGGGAAAGGAGGAGCAGGTAGAAAATAATAAGCGCAAAACCAACCAGTAAATACTGAACCGGATGCAGTTTTTGCTTGTTCATAATCTCTACAAAAAAGAAGACAAAAAAAGTGAGGAAAACAAAGAGCATCATGTATTTCACCGCTCGAGTCGTCATGTGGTAAGCGTCCGCAGGAATAAAGAAATCAACGCCTGCTTCGGACTCGCTGATGGAAAATTCATCTCCCAGCCAGGCCTGTGGATAGTTGCGGTTTAAGTAAAAGATATTCCAAGTCGCCGTAAACCCGCTGTTCAAAATTTCATGGCTCTCGGGCAAGAAAACTCCGTTGAAGCTGGGGGCGGTCCAGTTTGAAGTCAAATTCACGGTTGTAGTCTCCCCGACCGGAGTAAAATAGAGCTCATTACTTCCCTTAAAGGACAGATCTATTTTAAAGTTCAATGCCGAATTGGCACTACTTAAGCCGCTGATTTTTTGCGTCATAGCGTTGCCGAATCCTTCAGTTGTTTGTTGGGTAAGTACACTCGTAGTTCCACCCCAGTCCAATTGAATTTCTTTTTCCAGGCCTTTCAAGTCGCTCAGTCCCACTGCCAAATAAGCCTCATCCCAATGCACGGCCCCTTTTTCAATATTTAGGTTTCCGAAATCCGGTTTAAGAAAATTTCCCGTTAAACTCAGTTCGCTGTCGTAAACGGAAATATCATAAATTCCACGCGCCCTCATCTCCGTTTCCACGTTTCCATCGATGCTCAGCTTTTCGGGCAGGAAATACGCATAGGCAAGATTCTCCCCATCTACATACGGAACCACCAACATGGGCCCGCTGACGGTTTGCGATCCACCCCATTTTTCCGCCACTTCCACCATTGCATCCTCTCTCGTACTCTCCCTTCCCGCGATCAAATCCTGAATAAACATACTTGGAATCGCCGACACCAAAATCAGAATGGCCGTAAAGAAGAGCTTGGGGAAGAGAGAGGGCTTATTATCGTCCGATGGATTTGTTTGGGTGTTCATAAGGTTGGGTTAGACGGTTAGAATTAGTGAGCTATCATTTCCATTTTCTTACAAATCCGAGATAAATGCTAGAAATCAAATAAAAGAGACTCATTGCGCCAATAGCAAACATCGCCCATCCAAGGTTAGGTTCGTCCAGCCCTATCAGGCTTAAGGTCGCGAGTATGCCGGCCAGTCCGGCTAAGAGACTGACGACCACGAACACCCACCTGGCCCATTGTTTTTCTTGGTAAAGAAAATAGGAAAAAACCAGCAAGATGATGAGTCTCGTAAGATGCTGTCCAACCTTTACCAATCCAAATTCCAAATTAAAAGCCACGATTGCAGCGACCGATATTAATATTGCGATGGAAATGATTATCAGTAGGTCGAGTTTTTTGGTCATGGTCTTCAGGATAGATTAGTCAAGGATGGAAACGGAAGCTGTTTTACAAGAACATTGAATTTGAACGCCAAAACTTGATGCAACTAAGATTTTAAGATAACCGTCATCTTCCTGTCTAAAAGTAATTTTTGAAATTACATTTTGGTGATTGAAGCCGTCAATCGATAGTCTCTTTATAGACTTACATTTAAATAAAATCTGACAATTTTTTTCAGCATATTGAATTGCGTCAACAGTAAAACTTAAACTCGTTTCCGCTCTATCCAGATGAATCTCAGAAATTTCATCATCGCCGAATTCCGGCCAGAATCCGAACCGTTCTACTATAGCTGGAGCATTATTAATCTCAATGGGGGTATTCATAAGATATGTTTAATATTCTAAAGGAGGATGATCTGTAGATCTTTCAGAAGAACCTGTGTCTGGATTCTTCGTCCAATCATGATAATGCTCATCAGGAATATCAGGATTTCCGTGATTGGTAAACTTGATTTCGTATGTTACGGGTTATTTGTCAAAGGATGAGATACCCCTGCCAACTATCTAAAAGCTGCCTCTCTCAAAAAGAGTTCATTCTCATGGAGACTACTTCTTGGATAATTAGGATCTTTTGAGTAAAGTTCCTTCGCTAAATTTTCAATACCATAGTAGTCGCTTAAGAACGAAAAACCTTCTTCAGTAAGATCTGCTTCGTGGCTCTCAACTTCATAAATAAAGTTAAATAAAATATCCTTATCTAAAAAATCTTCCACATAAAATTTCTTAGCTTCACCGTAAGCCCTTTGACCCAAGATTTTATCTTCGTATTTTATGCGAATCTCTTTAGGACGTGTCATAAATTATAAGGACATGTGACTTAGTCTTTAATTTGAATCTGGGTTAACATTTTTAAACGATCCTCTTGGAATTTGCCCAGATGCTTAAGCCACTTGGTGATATCTTCTGATTGCTTGTATCTAAAAAGGAAATTTCTTGAGACGAGGTATTTAACTATTTCAACCACTTTCTCAAAAGAATATATGTCACCAATAAAATCCAAGCCGTCTTTCGTTAAACTAACTTCAGCACTATCTAGTGAATCAAGAAAAAAACAAAAGATTCTGATATCTACTAAATGGCACGCTCTATATTCAGGAGGGGAATAATCAGAGTTATATGATAAACTTTTTCTGAAATTTAAGCCTAAAATGGTCTCCCCATACTTATCAATTGCGGAAGTTTTTTCTTCTTGCGACAACTCAAATATTTTAACTTCCGAATGATTAAGCCCCCGTACTTTTTTAGTGGTTTGGAAAAGCCATTTCAGATCTGATGCGCTGACTTTATACGACTCACCATGTAAGACTTTAAAAAAGTTTTCAAAACTATAGTATTCCTTAATAAACTCGAGACCGTCTAAAGTCAACAAGACTTCACCAGTCTCTAGTTCTTCCACAAGAAAGGCTAAAGAAGCTGGGTCAACAAACTCTTTTATCCCAATCTCTCTCGCCTTGCCTGATTTATATTGAGTAGAGGCAAGTAACTTGTCTTGGTATTTTTGCGCTAATTCTGTTGAAAGAATATTCATATTAAGGATTTATTCTACATAGTAAGTTCTAATGGCCCCACCTTCCGAAGTCACAGCTTTTTCTCCCGTATCCAAATTGCGGTAAATAGTGTCAACAGTCCCATCACCTCTTGTTTGTGTCTCAATTAGGTTAGATCCACCTTCTTTGAACTCCTCAACAAAATCATTTGCCTTATTATAATACTCCTCCACTGTTTTTGCACCGACTTCATCTCCATGTTTTTCATAGTGCCCCACAAGGCTTCCTAAGCTATCCCCTGCTTTCCCAGCGGACCATGTTAGTCTACCTTGTTTGAAAAATGCATTTTTACCAAAGGTTTCCGCTATTTGAGTGATACTTTTACCTGTGTATTGAGCGACTTCTCCAAAATAATTAAAAATCTTAGAGGCCCTAACCCCATTTTTTAGGTACCCAGCAACAGCAGGAACAGGTAAGGCAACGCCTAAAGCATCTAACGTAGCCCATGCTCCGGTGGTTAAAGAAGGGTTTAAGTAAAAGTCACGAGTAGAAAGCGTGAAGAAAATGATATCGATCGCTGTCTCCCAGTATTCACCATTTCTATCAACCAGTATTATCGGATTATTCCTTGAATACGCATAGAAGTTGAGACTCTGAGGATCCTGAATCAACTTGAAGACCCGTCCATCCAACTGCGCCGGATCCTGCCCGCTAAACCTCCCAATCTCGCTGTCATACCATCTTGCTTCAAAGTAGTAGAGGCCAAGGTCACCGTCCAGTTCCTTGTCTGTGAAAGAATGCTCGGAGGGGACATCTGCTCCGGTAGGGCGGGTATTTAAAAGTTCACTTCCATAAGGATAGTAATCATAGAGCTGTACCACGGTTCCGCTGTCGTCTGTTGCCAAAGCGGTTCCACCCAGATGGTCTTGGGTGTAATAGGTAAACTCCCCGGCCTCCAATGCGGCTACCCTCTGCCCTCCCGCGAAGAGGTAATAAGTGGGGATTCCTACAGTAGTAGTGGTGCCGCCATGAAGCTCCACGTACGGACTTAAGTAATAGGTATATTCATCCGTTCCACTGCTACTGTCTTTAATCTTGTATCTGCTTCCACCTGCGTCGTAATAGAAGGTCTTACCGCCACTACCGGAGAGGTGGTTACGTTTGTCCCAGGTGTACGGCTTTTTAGAGTCTTAAGGGGTTTTTCACCGATACTAATTATTTACTCGATCCTTCAACTGGATTAAGGTACAAATTAATACCTTCAACAGAGATGCCCTCGTAATAGTCTGCGCTCGGTGCGACCTCTTTTGCATCTTCGCTGATTGCAAAAACTTCACCCCCAGAGACAAAGAATACATATTCATTCTTAGGTCCCGTATAAACAATAATACCATTACCCTCGGGGTAGTCTTTTGTTAGCCATACCAGTTCGTCGTCCAATAAATTCTTCTGGTTAATTGCGATAACTCTTTGGATTGCATCTAGGTAAGGATTTTCCAAGTCAAAGTAATCTGATACTAAAAGATCATATTGTCTTTCCAGGTCAGTATTAACCTCTGCTTTATTCAAATCTAGACTCGAGAAGTGGATGGAAAGTTCCTCATCATCATTTTCAGTAGAAAACGTAACATTCTTCAGTTTTTCTGAGCTCACCACTCCAGAGATATCATTAGATAGAAAAAGAACATAATCATTAGTGAAGACCACTCCATGATTTACCCTGACAAAGGCTTCTTTTATCTCACCGTCTTCAAGTTTCAGCCAGATACTTATTGAACCACTCCACCAGTGGTCAACGTGGAATCGTCGGAGTGACCAAGTTTGCACGAAAATATCTGAAACACGTATATAGGTTTGACTCGATGCTTCATTCGAAAAATATTCGATTGAATAGTTGGGAAGAAAATAGGAGGAATCACCCGTCTCTGTATAAAAAGTGAGCTTGCTGGCTTCTGTCTTAACGTAATAAATTCCACAAAGTAAAATAGCCAGGCTAAGCAGTAAAATAAGCAGAGAGAAGATAAGTTTTTTAAATTGCATAAAATATGTATTAAAGTTTAATCCACTTGCCCATACAAGATATAATTGGTGATATAGCCGTATGGTCCATCATTTTGCATTCTATCACTAGTATCGAAATTTGCATCCACATTATACTGCCTTAAATAATCAGAAAAGCCGCTTAAATCGGGATTTAAATTACCCCACCAATCTGAGACATCATTTCCCCAATGAGCTACTTCATGGATTACGGTCTCCATGATCTGTCCAGTGCCTCCCTCAAAAGCCTTATTGTAAATATTAACGTTATTAAAAATTGAATCATACTTTCCAGGCACCTTTCCCTCCGAGGGATTAGGGTTGGATCCTCCAAGATAAACATCGGGACCTAGATCAGGGTTCGTTAGTATTTCATTTATATCGACTCCGAATAAATTGAAGTAATCCTGCATCTCGGTATTATTCGCAACATTTTCTTGTAATTGAGTTAACGCCTCGTCAAATTGATCAATCTGTTCTTGAGTAGCCCCATCAGTATGGACTTGCAAGTTACCACTAGGATCAATGTAGTAGAGTGGATTGTTTCTTGAGTAAGCGTAGAAATTTAATGACTGTGGGTCACTGAGCAAGCTCGTCACTCCAGTCTTGCCCTTCGGGTCATAGACGTATTGCATAGGATCCTGTCCACTAAACCTCCCAATCTCGCTGTCATACCATCTTGCTTCAAAGTAGTAGAGGCCAAGGTCACCGTCCAGTTCCTTGTCTGTGAAAGAATGCTCGGAGGGGACATCTGCTCCGGTAGGGCGGGTATTTAAAAGTTCACTTCCATAAGGATAGTAATCATAGAGCTGTACCACGGTTCCGCTGTCGTCTGTTGCCAAAGCGGTTCCACCCAGATGGTCTTGGGTGTAATAGGTAAACTCCCCGGCCTCCAATGCGGCTACCCTCTGCCCTCCCGCGAAGAGGTAATAAGTGGGGATTCCTACAGTAGTAGTGGTGCCGCCATGAAGCTCCACGTACGGACTTAAGTAATAGGTATATTCATCCGTTCCACTGCTACTGTCTTTAATCTTGTATCTGCTTCCGCCTGCGTCATAGTAAAAGGTCTTACCCGCGCTGCTGGAGAGGCGGTTTCGTTTGTCCCACGTGTACGTATGGGCGCCGTTGCTTGTAAGGTTGCCGTTGAGGTCGTAAGTGTACGCTGTGCCATCCACG
This sequence comes from Candidatus Altimarinota bacterium, assembly GCA_041645035.1. GTDB lineage: Bacteria > Patescibacteriota > Gracilibacteria > UBA1369 > 2-02-FULL-48-14 > 2-02-FULL-48-14. Next base: position 52,194 of record JBAZQU010000005.1, read on the forward strand.
GAGCTTACCGCGTGAGGATTTACCCCACTGCTTCCGGTTCCGGCATAAACCATACTTCCCACATCCGACTTATTTATCATGTTTCCTACCTCGTCATACGCGTAGTTTTCGCTAAAGTCTCCGGCGGAAAGGCCCGTGCTGGCGGCGGTGAGGAGGCGGTTTAGATCATCATAACCGTATGCAAGAGTTTTATTCGTGGGAGTAATGGAGGCATCCACAATGCCGGTGATGTTACCTATACTGTCGTAGGTGTATGTAAGGTCCTGCACATTGCCACTGATGGCGCCCGTGCCATCGTCATAAATTCCCGTGGTGACCTTGTTCATAAGACGGTAAGCCTCGGCGGGATCATAAGTGTTGGTGGTGGTTACGCCATTTCCGTACACCGTACTTTCCACTTGTCCCATGGGAGAGTAGTCGAAGTTGCTGATAACGTCCGTAAGCGTGGAGACTCCACGAGTGACGGATTCCAAGGCGCCGGCGGCGTTATAAGTGTAATTCACCGTGAGCGTGGGTGAAGTGATTACCTTGGTGGGAC
>JBAZQU010000036.1:0-9478 GCA_041645035.1 Candidatus Altimarinota bacterium
AGGAAGTCTTAAAGTTGCTTTCATCCTACCTTATAAAATGGCTTTCCGCAGGGGAAAAACTTGACTAGTTCATAAAAAGTGATAGAATCACCTCTTATCTATTGGCGCTATGATTTTCCTTCAAGAACTGTACGGGATAGTGTTGGCTGCCAAAATGCGGATTAAACTCGGCAAGCATTCCAAACGTTTGTTCAGTGCACTTCTATCAGTGGAACGTAAGCAACGATCCCTTCGATAACATTGAGGTTCGCCGGTAGAAGTGCTAAACTCTTCGGGCTCTTATGCTGCAAAAAAAATTCAAACTTAGTACGGAAATGACGCCGAAGGGAGATCAGCCTCGGGCGATTGAACAATTGGTGAAGGGTTTGGAAAAAGGGCTCCACAATCAAGTACTTTTGGGGGCCACGGGAACGGGAAAAACTTTCACGATTGGGAATGTGATTGAACGGGTACAACGCCCTACGTTGGTTTTGGCGCACAATAAAACACTTGCGGCACAGCTTTGCACCGAACTTAAAGAAATGTTCCCCGAAAATTCGGTTTGCTACTTCGTTTCGTATTACGATTACTATCAGCCGGAGGCTTATTTACCGAGCACGGATACTTACATTGAAAAAGACGCGCAGATCAACGATGAGATTAATAAATACCGTCACAAGGCCACGGAAAGTTTGCTTACGCGGCGCGATACTATTGTGGTGGCATCCGTTTCTTGTATTTACGGGCTCGGCTCGCCGGAGGAATATTTGGAGATGCGCATTGAGGTAAAGCCCGGCGATTGCGTTCAGCGTGATGCGCTGCTTCGCCAGCTCACGGATTTGCAGTATGCACGCGCCGCCATGGATTTCAAACAAGGTATGTTCCATGTACTTGGAGATGTTTTGGAAATCTTTCCGCCGGGAGGGGACACCGCGCTTAGATTGGAATTTTGGGATGATGAAATTGAAAGAATTTCGGAAGTGGATCCTTTTACGGGGGAGGTTTTGGGTGAGCTCGATGAAGTCGCTATCTTTCCGGCCAAGCACACCGTGACTACGGAAGAAAAAATTAAAGCAGCGGTGGGGCAAATTCGTGTGGAACTTGAAGAACGCGTGAAGCAACTTGAGTCAATGGGGAAGATTGTGGAGGCACAGCGCCTGCGCAGTCGCACGGAATACGACGTCGAAATGTTGCTGGAAACAGGTTACACCACAGGCATTGAAAACTATGTTCGTTATTTTAATGAAACCGGTCCGGGCGGAAGGCCGGCCACACTGCTGGAATATTTCCCGGACGACTTTTTGATGGTGATTGATGAATCGCACATGAGCGTGCCGCAAGTTGGGGCCATGTACAACGGAAATTTATCACGCAAGCAAACCTTGGTTGAACATGGATTCCGCCTACCGTCTTCTTTTGATAACCGCCCGTTGAAATTCACGGAATTTGAAAAATATATGAAGTCCGTGATTTATGTTTCAGCCACGCCCGCCAAATATGAAATGGCCAAAAAAGATAATTTGGTGGAACAAATTATTCGTCCCACGGGGCTGATTGATCCGGAAATTTCAGTGCGACCCAAAGAGGGACAAATCGACGACTTGATGAATGAAATTCGAAAACGCACGGTCAAAGGTGACCGCGTGCTCGTGACCACATTGACTAAACGAAGTGCTGAAGATTTGACTGAATACTTAACGGAGGCGGGCATTAAGGTGCGCTATCTTCATTCCGATATTGATACGTTGGAGCGTATTGAAATTTTGCGCGACCTGCGTTTGGGGACCTTTGACGTGCTGGTGGGGATTAATCTTTTGCGGGAGGGGCTCGATCTGCCGGAAGTGTCGCTCATTGCTATTTTGGACGCGGACAAGGAAGGCTTTTTGCGAAGCACGCCGGCGCTCATCCAGACCATTGGCCGTGCCGCGCGTCACGTTGATGGTTATGTGATTATGTATGCCACCAAAACCACAGCCGGGATGCAGGGGGCCATTGAGGAAACCTATCGCCGCCGCGAAATCCAGGTGGCTTATAACAAAAAGCACAACATCACGCCACAGTCTATTCACAAGGCGATTAAGGACATTGAAATGCATCGCAAAAAGGAAGAAGCCAAACAAGTGCGCCGTTACGATGCTAAAAAAGTTCCCAAGGAAGAACTCTTCAGGCTTGTTCAGACCCTGGAGGCCGAGATGGATTTGGCCGCCCAAAACATGGAATTTGAAAAGGCCGCCGTACTGCGCGATGAAATCGATGAAATGCGGGAGAAGATGCGTTAACCTGAAAATACCTTACTTTGTTTAAAGTCAGGCCGAGCTCTAAAAGACTTGATTTTTTTGTAAAGATGAATACACTATCGGCGTTCCATTTACGCATAGACGAGCCAAATTCACATTATGAACCCTGATAAAGACTCTCAAAAATCCATCATGGCACGTGCGTTTCGGCACTACACTGAAATCACGTCAAGAGTTTTAGCTGCAACGGTAGGGACTATAGCGGTTTTAGGGGTGCCCGCGTACTTTTTGGATAAGTGGCTCGGAACCTCGCCTTGGATTTTTGGCGTCGCCCTGGTACTTTCTTTACCGATCTCTCAAATCATGGTCATTAAGATCATGCTGCGTTACACCAAAAATAACCCTCAGGATTAATGACGGCAGAAACTCTCGATACCGAAATCATTGAAATAGAAAGCGGAGAAACCACCGCTGGAGAAGAGGCGAAAGAGGGGAGTGAGGTTCAGCTTGCGGCTGAGCCCGCTTTTGTAATTGGCGGATTCACGGTGACCAATACTATGACGGCAACCGTATTCACCACACTGCTCATCATTATCCTTGCAGTTGCGGTTCGTCGGAAAGCCGGAGTGATTCCCAGTCGACTTCAAGTGTTGTTTGAGGAAGCTTTCATGATGGTTTATACCCAGCTCGATGAAGCAGTGGGAGAGAAAAAAGCCAGATTCATCGCACCGCTCATTGTGACGCTGTTTCTTTTCATACTGATATCGAACCAATTTCTTTTACTTCCCTTCGTGGGGAGTATTGTGACGGAGCACGGGAACCTCTTCCGTACGCCTACCACCGATTATAGTTTGACCATTGCCCTTGCCATTATCACCATGGGAGCGGCACATCTGATTGCGTTTGTGGCATCGCCTCTGGGACATATTGGAAATTACATTCGCGTGAAGCCTCTGTGGCAGGTTATCACGGGTAAAAGACCGATAGGTGAATTATTCAACGCGGGTATTGAAATTTTCCTTGGAGTGCTCGAAATGCTTGGAGATTGTATTAGAGTGATTTCGCTTGGAACTCGTCTCTTCGGGAACTTATTGGCCGGAGAAGTGGTGATCATTGTAATCTCCGGGCTCATGTTTTTCACGCAGTTCTTAATCCCGATTCCTTTTATTATACTTGCTTCTTTTGCCGGGCTTATTCAGGCATTTGTGTTTACTTTGCTTTCTACGCTCTTTATATCAAACAATTTGGTGCATGCTACCGGGCATCACGAATAATAGAGCGAAGTGAAACGGAGCTCCAAAATAAAAAAAGAAAATCTACTTTATTCATCCTACTTATCCCCTAACCCAAAACGTATGGATGCAGAAATGATGAAAATGCTCGCTGCCGCTCTCGCAGTTGCAGTTGGAGTGACCGGACCCGCTCTCGGAGAAGGTTGGATTGCCGCTAAGACCATGGAGTCTGTAAGCCGCAATCCAGAAATGAGCGGAAAAATGTTCACGAACATGCTTATCGGTATGGCCTTCGTGGAATCCCTTGGAGTTTACTGCTTCTTGGTTGCCCTCATTATTCTCTTCGTTATGTAGTGATTTTTCTTTTTATATTAAGCTCGGCCTTGCCGAGTGTTAACAACCCCCAATTATGGAAGGACTAGCTAAGCTCGGAATAGATCCGTTCAGCATACTTCTCTACCTGCTCAACACGGGGTTGCTTCTTGTTGTTTTAATTTACGTTCTTTATAAGCCGATTCTTCGCTATCTCGATGAAAGAAGAGACCAAATCAAACGTAGTGTGGAAGAGGCGCAACTTTTAAAAGTCGAGCTTGATAAAAAGTCCATCGAAGCCGAGGAAGCTTCCAAAAAAGCGGAAGAAACGCTCAAACGTGAAATGGAAAATCTCCGTAAATTCACGGAGGATAAACGCGCTGAACTGACTGCTGAAATGGAAGTAGCTCGCAACGAAATGCTTGAAAAAGCGGACGCGGACATCACTCGCCGAAAAGAAGCGCTTCTCAAGGAGGCCGAACAGGCGACCTTGACGCTCATCAAAAAAATTGTGCTTCACATTGTTCAGAACAAAGTTCCTGAAGAAGTGGTGGAAGCCAGCATCAAAGATAGTTGGAAGCACTTTAACACTGCCGACAGGCGGCATTAAAAATGTTTAAAGATTTTCTCAGCGCGCTCACTCTTGAAATTCTTCTTTCTCTCAAAAAAGGAGATGAATTTAAAGGTCCCCCGGTTTTCAAAGATTACTTGGAGAAGGTGAGCGAAGAGGATCTGCTAGGTGACCTCCGTTTAGTATTTCAAGTTATTAATGGAACGGACCTCAACGTCCTCAACCTAAAAAATAGCGGGTTTTTCAAAACCACACTACATTTCTTCGCTGAGAATTTTGCATCCAAACTCGATGCTTTAGGAGGCAATTTCTATTTGCTTCCTTATGAAGAACGCAAGCAAAAGGCAGAGCAGCTCATTAATGGCGACTCGCATACGGCCGCAGCACTGCGAGACATTTTGGCGACCAATTCCTATCAGGAAATCACGGAAGCCATCGAAAACCTTTCTAAAAGTATTATCGACGCAGGCACCATCGTGGTGCAGACGCCTCGGGATGTGAGCCCTGAGCTTAAAAAGGAAATGCGCGAAAAATTTGCAGCGGAATTTCCTCTCACTTTCCCAAGTTTTCGAGTCAATCGTCAGCTCATCGGCGGATTTCGAGCCTTCGTTAATGGTAAATCTCATGACTTCTCTTGGTTCTCTCAAGTTCAGAAACTCACTTCTCTAAAATCTTAATTTATTATGGCTAAAGAAACTTTACATCAATTTCTGGCTCAAATTGAGACCGCGCTCACGCAATCCGAAGAAGCCGGCGACGCCGGTGGAAATCACGGAGTCATCCAGTCTTACAAAGACGGAGTAATTTGGATTAAAGGCCTCTCTAATTTAAAAATGAATGAGGTGGTAAAAATCGAAGGAGTAAATGTGGAAGCTCTTGTGATGAACCTCGAAAAAGATTCAGCGTATGCCCTCGTACTGCAAGCAAACCGTGGAGTTTGCGAAGGACTCTTTGTTCGCGCGACTGGACAGTCTATGTCTCTTCCCGTGAGTGAAGACCTCCTCGGACGCGTGGTGGATCCCTTGGGGGCACCACTTGATGGACAAAGCGAAATTAAGGCAGAAAAACGTATGCCTCATGAGGCTGTTGCTCCATCCGTCATGGTTCGAAAATCCGTGCACCAACCGGTGCAGACCGGAATCGTGGCCATCGACTCCCTGATTCCTATTGGACGTGGACAACGTGAACTTATTATCGGGGACCGCCAAACAGGGAAGACAACGATTGCGATCGATACGATTATCAATCAAAAAGGCAAGAACATGGTTTGCGTTTACGTGGCCATTGGACAACGCGAATCTCGCACCGCCCAAGTGATCGAAACGCTTAAGCGCCATGGAGCCATGGAGTACACCATCATAGTATCTGCTCCGGCCGCGTCTTCTGCCGTCATGCAATATCTGGCTCCGTATGCCGGATGCGCCGTTGGAGAATATTTCATGGCACAAGGAAAAGATGTGCTTGTGATTTACGATGACCTTTCCAAACATGCCGTGGCTTATCGTGAAATGTCCTTGCTGCTCCGCCGTCCTCCGGGACGTGAAGCGTATCCGGGAGACGTGTTCTACCTCCATTCCCGCTTACTCGAACGAGCAGCTAAGCTCAATGACGAAAATGGAGGGGGAAGTCTCACCGCGTTGCCTATTATCGAAACTCAGGCAGCAGACGTTTCCGCCTACATTCCTACGAACGTAATTTCCATCACGGACGGACAAATATTCTTGGAACCCCAACTTTTCAATAAAGGAATTCGTCCTGCCATTAACGTGGGTATTTCTGTTTCCCGCGTGGGAGGAGCCGCTCAAACCAAGATTATTAAAAAAGTGTCCGGCCCCGTGAAACTCGACCTTGCGCAGTACTACGAACTTGAAGCATTTTCTCAATTTGCCTCCGAACTTGATGCTGCTACCAAAGCGCAACTCACTCGAGGTAAACGTGTGGTGGAAGCCTTGAAACAGGGAGTGAACCAACCACTCACACTTTGGCAAGAAGCCTTTGTGCTTTATAGTGCGACCAAAGGTTATCTCGATAATATTGAGACTGAAGAAGTACAACCAAAAGTGAAAGCTCTCTACGCTCTCGTAGAATCCAGTCATCAAGATTTGGTGAAAGCAATTGAAGATAAAAAAGAACTTACCCCTGAAATTGAAAGTGGAATGAAGTCCATTATTGAAAATTTTTTTAACGCATAATTAATGTCCGGCTCACTTCTAGAAATTCGCAAAAGGATCGGCAGCGTAAAAAATACGCGCAAGATCACCAAAGCCATGCAACTCGTGGCCGCGAGCAAAATGCGTCAGTTCCAAAAACGCGCAGTTACAGCTCGTCGTTATGTATGGGATCTTATTGATATTTTGGAAGAAAATATTTTAGTGCAAAGCCACTACACCGAGCAGCGCGAAAAAGGCCGGGTGCTCTTTGTGCTTTACACTTCCGACAAAGGACTTTGCGGACCGCTCAACAACAAACTCATCAATGGACTTTTTCGCAGTGAACATTGGAACGGTCTTGCGGAGGACGAGCGCATGCTTGTGACGCTTGGTAAAAAAGGTACCGACTTCGCGCGCAACAATAAAATTCACGTGGACCAGCATTTTATTGGAGTGCCGGAAAAAATGAACAACGTGGAAGCTCTCAAGCTCATGGACAAGTTACTTGGGTTTTGGCGCAGCGGAGAGGCCAAGGAGATTATTTTGGTAGCCCCGCATTATAAAAATTCTTTCACATTCTATCCGGTGCTTAAGACTTTCCTGCCTTTCACTCGCGCGATGGTAGAAAGCAATATCGGAACCGCGGAGAACAAACATCGACGTAATAAAAAACCCGATGAGCTCATGATTTATGAACCGGATAAAGAATATGTGGTTAGTCGTCTGCACGAACAAGTGGTGTCTTCACTTTTTGTAGAATCTTTTCTGGAGCTCAAAGCCAGCGAATATTCCAGCCGTATGATGGCCATGCAAAGCGCAACCGACGCCGCTGACAAAATTACGTCAGCGCTTTCTCTTCAATATAATAAAGCTCGTCAGCAAGCCATTACGCAAGAAATTGCGGAGTTGGTGGGCGCGAGCGCAGCTATTTCTTCATAACCATTTATTATGTCAGACAACAGTACAATGCCAAAAGGTAAAATAGTTCGTATCATTGGGGTGGTCGTGGATGCTTATTTCGCAGATCACGTGCCCGCTCAATATTCCGCTCTTTACACTCAAGGTCCCGCCGGGCGAGTGGTGCTTGAAGTGCTGGCTCACCTTGGAAACGGAGTGGTTCGAACCGTGGCCATGAAAACCACGGACGGACTTTCTGTGGGGCTCGAAGTGCTCGACACACAAAAGCAGATTCAAACGCCGGTTGGGAAGTGTGTGCTCGGACGTGTACTCAATGTGACGGGAGATTTGATTGATGGAGGGGCTAAGCTTCCTGAGAATACCGAGTATCGAGGAATTCACGCGGAACCCCCAACTTTGATAGAGCAAAATCCAACAGTGGAAATTTTTGAAACCGGAATTAAAGTGATAGACCTGCTTTGTCCTTTTATTAAAGGAGGAAAAGTGGCGTTGTTCGGAGGAGCCGGAGTAGGAAAGACCGTAATCATGCAAGAATTGATTCACAACGTGGCCTTGGCTCATGGAGGTTATTCTGTGTTTGCCGGGGTAGGGGAACGAAGTCGTGAAGGAAATGACCTTATTGGAGAAATGAAAGAGAGCGGCGTTATCGACAAACTCGCCATGGTGTTCGGACAAATGAACGAGCCTCCCGGAGCTCGTATGCGTGTGGCTCTCACGGGTCTTACTATCGCGGAGAAATTCCGTGACGACGGACTCGACATTCTGATGTTTATCGACAACATTTTCCGCTTCACTCAGGCCGGAGCCGAAGTGTCTGCGTTGCTTGGACGTTTGCCTTCCGCCGTGGGTTATCAGCCTACGCTTGCAACCGACATGGCTGCGTTGCAAGAACGTATTACTTCTACCAAAAAAGGTTCCATCACTTCCGTACAGGCCGTGTATGTGCCCGCCGACGACTTGACCGATCCCGCTCCCGCTACGACTTTCGCTCACTTGGATGCGACTATTGTACTTTCTCGTAAGCAAGCGTCCATGGGACTTTTCCCGGCTGTGGATCCGCTGGATTCCACTTCTACCGCTCTTAGCCCGACCACCGTGGGGGAAGAACACTACGCCGTGGCCACGCAAGTTCGCCAACTTCTTCAACGTTATAAGGAACTTCAGGATGTGATCGCGATTCTGGGTATGGATGAACTTTCCGAAGACGACAAGCGCGCCGTATACCGTGCTCGTAAGATTCAAAAATTCCTTTCCCAAAACTTCTTCGTGGCTGAACAATTCACCAGCATGCCCGGTCAATACTACAAAGTGGCTGATACCGTTCGCGCATTCAAGGAAATTTTGGAAGGAAAATACGACCACATCGACGAACAACTTTTCTACATGGCTCCAAGTATTGAAGACGTAATTGCTAAACACGAAGCTGCTAAAAAACTATGAGTGAATTTCACCTTATAATTCGAACCCCGGATCGCGATGTCTTTGACAATAAAGTGAGTTCGCTGAGTTTCAATACTGAAATGGGACGCGTGCAAGTTTTGGCACACCACGCCAACTTCACTACAACGCTTTTATTCTCTCCCGTGAAGATTGAAGACCCGGTGGATAATCGCGACCAAAATTATTTGGCGCGCAGTGGAATTTTCAGTTTTGATCACAAAAAGAACGAAGCCCTGCTCCTTTGCATGTATTGTGAAGAACAGAGTGAAGTGAGCTACCAAACCGTGGATGAATACTTGAAATTCCTCACAGTTGAGCTGGCAAAAGGCGATCTCAGCGACTTCCAAGTGCTTTACCTCAAAGGAGAGAAATTGGCCGTGGAAAAGCAAATGAAGACGGCGAAGTAGAGACTGTGTGAAACTACATACTTTCTTGCATGTAATCCGTAACGATGGAGATAATTGCCTTTATCGTGTCGTTGCAGGATTTAAATTTGATTTTCTCCAAGACCTCACTGCCGTAATTCCTTATTAGATCGCTGATTAAGGCGTGAATGAATGATTGAGTGGCCCCTTCAACATTTTCAAAATCCAGGACGATGGCATCATTCTTTTTTAGAGCGGGAATCAACTTTTTTAA
>JBAZQU010000006.1:0-47498 GCA_041645035.1 Candidatus Altimarinota bacterium
CGGTTTTGGACGAGCGTTTAGCCAAGAAGCATGTGAAGAAGGCCAGCAAGAAAAAAACTCCCGTCAAGAAAGCACTCAAGAAAAAGGGGAAATAGAGGTTTTGAATTGGCGGGAGTGGACAATCTAAGTGTTTTGGGTATAAAATGACGGAGACAGCCCGGAGTAACATTCTTTCAAAAAGCCCTTCCAACTTGGAAGGGCTTTTTGCTGTCTCTCGTTCAGTGGTGGACCTACTATGTAAAACTATGCTCGCAATTCCTTCATGTGGTCCACTCGTTTTTGAATGAGCTCCGCCGTTCCAATATCGTGGCGGAAAAACACGGGGCCTTTCACGCTGCCAACCGCGCCGGCTGCTAGAGCTTCCGCTTCTGCAAGAGTATTTCCAATACCTACAAACGCAATCGCGCGAGAGCCGGACAAATACAGGCCGTCTTCTTTTTGATCCACAGACGCGTAGTAAATTTTCACACTCTTCGGTACCGGGCCCACTTCAATTTTTTCACCCTTGCATGGAGAAACAGGATAACCTTCCGGTACCACATATTTCACCACAGTCGCCTTGGCTTCGAATTCAACCGCCAGTTGGTCGAGAGTTCCGTTCAAAATCGCTTCACACACGGTAATAAAATCAGTCTTGAGCAAAGGTAAAACATTCATCACTTCGGGATCGCCAAAACGCGCATTATATTCAATAAGTCGTACGCCATCCTTGGTGGTGATGAAACCGCCATACATAATCCCTTTGTAATAGTCACCGGTTTCTTCATACAAAGCTTTTGCGACCTTCACCGTGATTTCGTGTGCTTCCTCCAGGTCTTTCGGTAGTAAAAAGGGAAGGGAGTGATTGGCATCGCTATACGTTCCCATCCCGCCTGTGTTGGGGCCGGTATCGCCTTCATAAGCGCGTTTGTGATCCTGTACTGCGGGCATATCCACGACATGTGTCCCATCAACAAAACTCATGAGAGAAAACTCCTCCCCTATGAATTTTTCCTCCACTATGGTGCGGCCAAATTTTTCAATGCAAGCCATCGCAAAAGCCACACCCTCTTCATAGGTTTTTAAATGTTCACCGGAAACCCGCACGCCCTTTCCACCCATAAGGCCGTCTGCTTTCACCACGTAGTCGCCAAGTTCCTCCATATACTCGCGAAGTCCATCGGGGCTCGTGAAAACACGGAAGAGAGGATTCCCCGGAATTTTATATTTTGCAACGAGATCGCGTGTGAAGGACTTTGAGCTCTCTAATTTGGCGAGCTCGTACAGGGGGGCTACACTCGGAACCCCCATTTCTTGCAAAATATCCGCGGCCCCTTCGGCAATGGGATTTTCCGGACCGATAATAGCAAAATCCGGCCTAAAATCGCCGGCAAATTTTTTAAGTTCTTCAGAATTGAGCAACGTATCAACATTGTGATAAACATTTGCCAACGCTTGAATCCCCGGATTTATCGCACTGGCAAAAATGGCAAGTTCACAACCCTGCGGACTGCGCTTCAGTGTTTCGGCGATGCAGTGTTCGCGCGCCCCGTTTCCAATAAGCAAGATTCGCTTCATTAAAGGAGGGGGATTTGATTTTGGAGCCCACCTGTCTCGTCATCCTTGCGGAGTTCCTTATAAACAGCGCTACGACTTTCTTCTGCGGCACTTAGGAATTCTTCCGTCATGTCAGAGGTGGGATACTCGCCGTCAAAACAGGCCATACAAAAACGCTCAATTTCAGGATTTCCTTCACGCACGGCTTCCGCTAAATCTTCGAGTTCTTGGTAGAAGAGTCCATCAGCATTCAAAGCCAAAGCCGTTCCTTCGATAGTTAAAGTGTTAGCCACAAATTCTTTGCGGGAAGGCATATCAACTCCATACACGCAAGGATGGCGAAGGGGCGGTGCACAAGAAGCAAAATAAACTTTTTTCGCCCCCATTTGACGTACCATTTCTACGATTTTACGCGAAGTATTTCCTCGCACGATGGAGTCGTCTACCAGCAGAATATTTTTGCCTTCAATTTCGAGGCGAATAGGGTTGAGTTTGCGACGAATCGAATTCTGGCGTTTGACCTGTCCGGGCATAATAAAAGTGCGACCTACATAACGATTTTTCACCAAACCCTCTCGGTATCTCACGCCGAGCGCATAAGCCAATGGAACGGCTGAGTGGCGTGAGGTACTGGGTACGGGGATAACTACGTCGATATCGATATTGGCAGCCTTGATTTTTTTCGCGAGTTTTTCGCCCATGCGCAAACGAGCTTTATACACTGAGATATTATCAATAAGTGAGTCCGGACGAGCAAAGTAAACGTATTCAAAAATGCATGGTGTGTAAATTGTTTTTTCGGCACAAATTTTGCTATGAATTCTGCCCTGCATGTCCACGAAAATTGCTTCCCCCGGTTTCAAGTCCCGAACGATTTCATAGCCGAGCACATCAAGCGCAACACTTTCGGATGCAAAAACAGTATCCGTATAAAGGTCGTCGTGTCGCGTTCCCATAATGAGTGGCCGGATAGCGTTAGGATCGCGGAAGGCCAAAAGACCGTATCCGGCGATCAGTGCGATAACGGAATAGGCGCCCTTAACTCGCTCAAAAACCACACTCATCGCTTTAAAAATCCCTTCAGGTGTGAGCTCGTGGATTCCCAGCGCTTCAATTTCATAGGCAAGTACGTTGAGTAGAATTTCAGAATCTGATTGCGTATTCAAATGACGATGATTTTTCTTCATAACTTCTTCACGCAGTTGCTTGGTGTTGGTCAAATTCCCATTATGAATCAGCGTGATTCCAAAAGGAGAATTCACATAAAAAGGCTGAGCCTCGGCGCTGTCATAAGTACCCGCGGTGGGGTAGCGTACGTGAGCCATTCCAATGCGACCCTGAAGTCGAACCAAATCCTCTGTCCTAAAAACATCACTGGCGAGACCATCTCCCTTTTTGATATGCATTTGTTGACCATCAAAAGTCACCATTCCCGCCGCATCCTGTCCACGATGCTGAAGCATCATGAGCCCGTCATAGAGGTCTTGAGCGACGGGGGAGTTGGAATGAATGCCGATAATTCCGCACATAGAGTTGAAAAATGAGGGAATACTGGGCTTCGCCCAGGAGGGATTAGAGTTTAGCTTGTTTTTTTGCGGCTGTCACGGTGTTCATCAGAAGGCAAGCTACCGTCATGGGACCTACGCCGCCCGGAACCGGTGTGTAAGCGGACACTTTGTTTTTCATACCTTCTAAATCCGCGTCGCCGCACAGTTTTCCGTCTTCACCACGATGCATGCCCACGTCAATCACAATCGCCCCCGCCTTAACCATATCTGCGGTCAAAAACTTCGCCTTCCCAACGGCCACCACCACCAAATCCGCTTCGCGCGTATACTTGAGTAAATTTTTTGTTCGGCTGTGACAACAAGTTACGGTAGCATCTCGGTTAAGTAGCATGACCGCCGTCGGCTTCCCAACAATATTACTGCGCCCGATCACTACTGCGTCCATTCCCGCCACGTCAATTTTATAAAAATCCAAAATCTTTGTGATTCCTTTGGGTGTGCATGGGGCCAGGTCTTCAAAATCCTTGCTCAGAAACATTTTCCCCACATTGTACGCATGGAAACCATCCACGTCTTTATAAGGATCAATGGCCTTAATGATGAGCGGCGCTTCGATATGGTCGGGAAGGGGCAGCTGCACAATCATTCCGGTCACGCTCGCATCTTTATTCAGTTCATCGATTTTCTTCAAAAGCTCTGCTTGAGTTGTTTTTGCAGGCAAAGCCACTCGCTCACTCAGCATGCCCACTTTCTTACAAGCCTCCTCTTTTTTGCCTACGTAAACCTGGCTGGCGGGGTCTTCACCCACCACAACTACAACCAACTTCGGCGAAATACCCTGGTCCTTCAGCGCAGCGACCTCTTTCGTCACCTCAGTGAGCAGAGAATCGGAAACCGCACGCCCATCGAGCACTTGTACCATTCGTTTCTTTTAAAGATGAGGGCTTCAGTTTAACAGGGGAGATCCTTTTTGTCCAAGCTGGGTTCAACCAAGGACCAAATTAGCTCAGCCGTCTCCTCGATGCCGTCTCCCACCGGAACCTTAATCCAGCCATATTTTTCACCAAGCTCCAAATGAACCTGCCGAGAGCGTTTCATAAATGCTTCATTACTTTCATGTATGTGTTGTCTTTCGGCCGCGTGACTAAAACGTTCACCATCCAGCAAAATGGCAAGATTTTCTTTCGCCAGCCCTTCATTTAAAGTTTCCAACCAGTCGGTAGGAGCTCCTTTTACCGTTCCCCAGACCAAACCCGTCCCCGTATAATCTTCCGCTATCACGATTTTTCCTTCGGCTAACCATTTTTGCAAAGTAGGCTGGAATTGATATCGGTTGAGTGTGAACCACATTTGCAATTCCTCTTCCGTGATACTTTGCGCATCGCCACTTCTTAAAAATTCATTCAAATAACGGCCCGTGGGCTCCACATCATAAACCGGATATTTAACGTAAACCGCATCTCGTCCCTCAATTTTTAAATGCTCCACCAGCCGCCTGGCCTGGGTGGTTTTTCCAATATTGTTGATACCGTAAATAGTGATGAACATGTTTTTCTTATACTCAGAATTTGCACTTTACACAAGAACTCTCTCTAGCCTATACTTATATATAGAGTAAATCCTATAAATATGTCTACAATGGAAACTACAAAAAAACGCCAAGCTAATTTCCTAATCACGATAGAGACTCTCCATTTATTGAAGGATCATGTGCCTGCTCGGAAGCAAAGTGAATTCGTAGAACAGACTTTAGTCAAAGAACTCAAAAAAAAAGCATTTTTGAAAGCTATCAGAACAAGCAAAGGCGCCTGGAAGAATCATAAAGAGGACACAGAGCAGTTCATCCGTTCATTAAGAGCTTCCAAAAGAATATGATTTTTATTTTTGATACCGATGTGCTCATCGATATTTTACGCGATAAAAACGCGACCGTTCTTCAGGTTGAAGAATGGAGTTACAAAGCTGATGTGCTTGCTTGTTCAATGATAACGATTGCTGAGATTTTTGCCGGCATGAGGAAGGGCGAAGAGAAAAAAACACGAGAGCTTCTCAACAGTCTCACTGTACTACCTCTTACTGTAAAAGTGGCAGAAACAGGCGGGCGACTTCAAAACGCAACGAAATCTCATCAACTACATTTGGATGACTGTCTAATTGCAGCCACCGCTCTAGAGAGCAACGCCACCCTATTCACAAAAAATGTGAAACACTACCCGTTTAGAGCATTAAGAGTGCGAGCGATAAGTTAACTACACACCATCCGTGCTTCCAAACCCACCCCGACTTTCCCCCCCTGGGCGAAGCCCAGTCTCCCTGTCCACTTCCAACCAGTCAAACTTGTCCACTCGCACAAACACGCCCTGGGCAATTTTTTCACCCCTTTCAACGGTTACAGCCTGGTTAGAAAAGTTATAGACCTGAATCTTGAGCTCATCTTCGGGACCGCAATAATCGTGATCAATAATGCCAAAACCGTGTGGCTGAGTGAGCCCTTTTTTTCGAGGCGTGCTGCTGCGGGAAGCCACGATAAGCATATAGCCATTGGGCACTTCCACAATTACATTGGCCGGGATCAGGTCGATTTTTCCGGGTTCAATGGTGGTTGTTTCCCTGGCGATCAGGTCAAAGCCCACACTTCCATTGGTTTCATAAACAGGGAGGGGGAGACTTTTATCAATTCTTTGAATGCGGACTTGCATACGCCCAGTCTACTGGACGCCGGCTCGATATAAAAGCCCCACCTTTCGGCAGGGCTCTCAAGGGAAGCATAACGAGGCACTTTTAGAGTGCGCTAAGGGTTTCGTTCACAGTTACTTTAATGCCGGGCCCCATAGTTGGGCAGAGCGTAATGGAGTTGATGAAGTTACCTTTGATAGTGGCAGGTCGTTTTTCATTCACCGCTTTTAGATAAGCAGCGGCGTTTTCTTTGATTTGATCCGCGCTGAAAGAAGTTTTACCAACCACATTGTGCAGATTTCCGAGCTTATCGTTACGGAATTCCACCTGTCCTTTGATCACTTCTCCGATTTTAGCTACGATATCCGGAGTAACCGTTCCTGATTTAGGATTAGGCATAAGCCCGGCCTGACCGAGTTGGCGAGCTACCTTGGCCAAATTTTTCATCATGTCGGGAGTAGCCACGGCAACATCGAAGTCGAGCCAGCCCTTTTCAATTTTTTCAATGAGTTCATCGGCTCCGGCCTCCATAGCTCCGGCTGCCTTCGCTTCCTTCACTTTATCTTCGCTCACAATGGCGATCACGCGGACCGTTTTACCGGTTCCGTGGGGAAGACTCACCGTGGAGCGGAGCTGCTGTTCCGCCTGAGTAACGTCGATTCCAAGGTTCAAATGAATCTCAACAGACCCATCAAACTTACTGGTTGAGGTAGCTTTAACCAGCTCCGAAGCCTCTGTCAAAGAGTAATGCTTGTTTGCATCCATCTTCCCGAGAGCTTCTCGGTATTTTTTACCGTGTGCCATGTTAATGAGGTTATGTGGTTCAAGCGTATCGCTCTGGGCGAAACTCCCACCGGTTTAAATATAAGACAACAGGGACGCTCGCCTTTGGCGAGTGGGCGAGAGTTACCACTCCACCTTTACACCCATACTTCGTGCAGTCCCGGCCATAATTTTCATCGCGGCATCAATATCGTTGGCGTTGAGATCCTCCATTTTAATCTTCGCAATTTCTTCGAGTTGAGCACGAGTGATAGTTCCAACCTTTTCCTTGTGGGGAACGGCTGAACCTTTCTCCAAATTAATAGCTTTTTTAATCAAAACAGCTGCAGGAGCCTGCTTCATAATGAAAGTGAAGCTGCGATCCTCATAAATTGTGATGATGCAAGGAACCACGGTTTCTCCGAGTGCGCGAGTAGCCTCGTTGAACTTAGCGCAAAAATCTTGCAAATTCACCCCGTGTGGGCCTAGAGCGGTACCCACGGGAGGCGCAGGATTCGCCTTACCAGCGTTAATCTGCAACTTGACAATGGCTTGAATTTTTTTAGGTGCCATATTAACTGGTGTGGCTTTATGCCACGTTACTGCTTAGCCTCCGCTTCGCTGCGGCTTGTTTGAAATGCCCGGCGATTCTACAGAAGCGGACTTAGGCTGTCAAACACATTTTTCATCTTTTCATGGTAGCTTTGGCCGTATTCAAAGCCATAAATATCCGCGCCCGTCCGAATCACGAGGTGTACCGTCTTCACTTTAGTTTTGTGATTGAAGTAAAAACACGCATCCCCGTAATTATTAGCCTCATTCACAGTCCCGATAGCCGTTAGGCTCATGGCACGTTCACGCAAAGCGAGATAACCTTGAAAACTACCGGTTTCAGTAGGGTATTTTATTTCATAAATGCTGCCGATATATTGCTCCCCGTCAAATAGATTCCATTGGTAGAGCGTGGCCTCATCTTGGTCGGCGAAGGAAATAAACTGGAAAACAAGTCCGGAAAAAACAGTATCTTTGAGTACCGGGTCCAAAAAGCCGGCCTGCGTGAAGAGTTGAGAGCTTAAAGACGATTCCAAAACAGTCAAACTAGGGTCTTCTTCGCTTAAATCTACCGGAACCGATTCAGCGTCACTAGTCTCTCCTTCAACCGGCAAAATCTCCCGGGAAGTTTCAAATTCGCTCAAATAATCATGATAAACAATATCCCCTACGATGAGAACCACCGAGATTGAAAGCAGAACCGAGAAGAGCGTGAGTTTCTGCATATCGAGCCTTAAAGGCTATTTTTTCTTCACTTGGTCGAAATCAAGTTCCACAGGCGTTTCACGTCCGAAAATAGAAATCATCACCTTCACTTTACCTTTTTCTTCGTCAATTTCGTTCACTATTCCCTCATAACCGGCAAACGGACCATCCAAAACCATGACGAGGTCGCTCTTAGTAAGGGTAATTTTGAATTTAGGCGCGTTGTCGTCTTCGAGGTAGCGCTGAATCACTCCAAATTCTTCTCCGGAAACCGGTACCGGAATAGTCCCGGATCCTACGAATCCGGTCACGTTGGGCGTATTTCGCACCACATACCAAGATTCATCATCCACCGTCATATCTACGAGCACGTAACCTGGGAACAAACGCTTTTTCTCCGTTTTTGGCTTACCCTTCTTCACTACAATCTGCGTTTCCTTAGGAACAATCACGTCAAAAATCTTGTCCTGCATATTCATAGATTCAATACGTTGGAGCAAGGCTTCCCGAACGGCATCCTCATATCCGCTATAAGTGTGGATAACGTACCAGTTTCGCCCGGTGTTTTTTGCCTGTTTCGCCATAGATTATTGAGTTTGGATGGAAGAAAACTTATCGAGCGCGAGCTTGTAGAGCTCGGCAAGTCCAAGGTCAAAGACACCGATAAGCACGGCCGTCAGAAGAGATATGGCTATAATAACTCCGGTGAGAAGAGCGGCTTGCTCCTTGGTGGGCCAAGTTACCTTCCCGAATTCTTCAAAGGCGCTGGCAAAATAACTCACAATAGGATTACGCTTGGGCTGATGAGTAGTGATTTTTTCAGACATAAGGGGCAAAGTTTTATGGGGTCTCACACCTAAAGAGCCTTTCCAGCTCTCATCAAGTATACTAATTAGTGCCGACGCAAAACGCAAGGGCATTCACAATCCCCGCGCTGAACCTTTTCTTCAGGAGCGTTTTCTGCTATAATAATAAGATTTAACAGCGCGTATGGCACGAACTCTGCTCGGAAAAGTCGGAAAACTGCACATGTGGGGCCTTGTTTTGGCCGTGGTGCTCGGGGTCGTTTTTGCCTGTGCGCCGCATTCTTATGCGGATTTTTTGCCACTCCCTGCCACCGATGATCTGGATGTACCCGCGCCGGAAGGAGACAGTGCCTTTGAAAAACTGGGAAATTTACTAGGACCTCTGGCACGCAATCTGCGCATCATTGTGGGAGGGGTCGCCCTGGTCTTTATTGTGATAGCAGGTTTTAGTATGGTGATTGCGGGTGACAACGAAGAAAATGTCAAAACGCAAAGAAAGTCCCTTACGTACGGAGTCGTCGGGCTGCTCATGATCAGCATCGCAGGCCCTATTGCCGAAGTTTTCGATTACCGACAGGGAAATTTTATTTCAGATCCAAGCAAACTCGCGGTACGTGCGCAGCTTTTTGACGATACCACCCGTATTTTGATTACTTTCGTAAAATACTTCTTGGGAGGCCTTGGCTCACTCATGTTCCTTCGCGCAGGAGCCAAGATGATAATTCAGGGTGATAACGAAGAAGTGGTGAACAAAGAAAAGAAAAGCCTTGCCGTTGCCGCAGGAGGGCTCCTGCTGGTTGTGGTTTCAGACCTGGTGGTACGCCGAGTATTCTACGTGACCGAGTTCAACACGGATGCCGATAAAACCATTGTAGTGATTGATCAGAGCGAAGGATTGCAACAACTGGTGGCAGTAACCAATCTTGTCGTGAGCTTTGTGGGCCCCGCTATGTTGCTGGGTATTGTAGCAGGAGGCGTTCTATACTTGACCGCCGGAGGAAACGATGAGCGCGCGGGACTCGCCAAGAAGATAATGATAAATTCCATCATTGGAGTCATCATTATTTATGGAGCTTTTGCCCTCGTTTCAACCATAATTGCCGGAACTTTCTAGTATGAAAAAATACTTTCTTTTATTGATGTTCATCATCGGCCTCCTAACGGCCGTGTCTGCCCACGCAGATACCTTGGATTACAAGGGCATTCTGGAAAATTTGCAGGAAGACGTGAGCGAACAAAGTAACCAAGTGGAAGATGGGGAGGAATCCCTTGATCCGGACGCCGACCCTTCCGAAGGGATTGAACTCCCTACTTTTGCGGAACAAGGGGAAGGGGCCGACATCATTGTGGCTGCCCTCCAACGCTTTTTGGATTTTTTTAAACTCATTATTACGCCCGTTGCGATACTCTTTATTGTGGTCATGGGCATACGCATGGTGACGGCCGGGAAGGACAACGAAGAAGTACTCACTCAGTCGAAAAACTTTATAAGTTACGCTTTACAGGGACTCATCGTAATTTTTATGGCCGACTCCCTGATTAGCGTGTTCTTTGGGGCCGAGGGAGAGGTGCTGCGTGGAGGAGAATCGGGGGCCCAGGAGTTTGGGCGGAGAACCTCGACTTTATTCCAAGGGGTTTATGGTTTAGTGGAAATGGTGATTGGGTCCATCGCCGTCTTTATGTTGGTAACCGCCGGTATGCGTTACGTGATCGGATCTGCCAGTGACGACCAAGTCGGCAAAGCCAAAAAACAAATCACCTGGGCATTGATAGGGCTCTTTGTGGTGGGAGTTTCAGAATTTGCAGTCAAAAAGATTCTATTTCAGGATCAGGGGACCAAGCTTGGTCTGGAAGAAGCCAAACAGCTCTTGGTACAGGTTACCAACTTCACTGCCGGGACTATTGGCACTTTGTCCTTTATTTTCCTTTTGTATGCGGGCTATCTCTATACGATTGGCGTTCAAAACGAAGACAATGTGGTAAAAGCAAAGAAGATCATCCTGGGAGCTTTCATAGGAATAGTTTTGGCCCTGGCCGCCTTCGCCATTGTGAATACAGTGGTTGGCCTTGATGCTTCCAGATAAAAACCTTTATAATGCTATGGAAAAACGCCTTATGAACCTCCGCCGCCTCGCCTCCTGGGCAAAGCCCAGTCTGCTCCCGCTCCTATTATTCTCTCTTATTATTGGAGGGACCTTTGCGGCCGCCGGTGCCTTTGCTGCAGATGATTCGATCATAGACGTGGATGTTACGGTGAATACCGGTGAGACGGAAAGCGATTCGGGACAAGGTGATATTATTGAATCGCAATGTGCGAGTTTGGATGAAAGCTTGGCCGGAGCGCTTGGATGTGACACCAGTGACGAAGTGCTTGATTTCACTACCTACGACGGATCCCTCGAAGCGCCTGATGCGTCCGGCTACGACCCCACGCTCACCGAGAATAAAAGCGCTCGTGAATTTGTTCAGACGGTTGTGAATTACGCTCTGTCCTTTTTGGGGCTGGTAGCGGTGGTGATTGTGATTTATGGAGGAGCTATGTATGTGCTTAGCCGAGGGGACGATGATATGGTTTCTAAAGGAAAGAAAAGTATTGGCTATGCGGCCATTGGTATCGTAATTATTTTAGGTTCTTATGCTCTGGTGAACACCTTGCTCCAATCCGGAGGAGGGGACGGCACGGGTACCGGAATTGGAGATGGTAGCGTGGACGGGACCACTATTACTGAAACCGGCGCCTCTTTTGACACCGAATTCGTTTTGGAAGAAATCGAAGACATCAGCGCGGAATACATTGACTCCTATAAAACCCTTCTCGCCGTGAGTCAGGAAGTGGCCTACATGAAATCCGTTGAAATGCCAATTATTTTGGAAGTGAATGAAACAAACTGGACTCTGGATGGGCTGCTTGGTTACCTCGTTGAATGGGCTCAAGGTACCGACAGCGACTATGCCGATCAATATGATCTCATTGATGAAAACGATGTGGAAGATTACATCGATATGCTCCGCAAGGGAGTTCAGGACATTCAGCAAGAAGTTGATTCGCTAGGTGACACCTATGAAGCCGCTCAGGCACTTTATAATTATCTGAGGAGCGGAACCAGCGCATCTTTCTTGGATCATTTTTTCGCCCGTCTCATCCCAACGGCATCGGCCTCACTTTCAGTGGATCAAATCATTCAAAGCATAGATAGAGGGGTCACCAACACGGATGCCCTCTGCAATACTCGGGACTACGCTTCTTCCGTTGAATATCGCGACTACGGTGTGGGAGTTACTATTTATGAGGTAGATATTCAAAACATCGACGATGATGTTTGTGCCTATCTCAATTATATTCAACTTTCTGCGGAGAGTGACTATAAGGAAAAAGTGAACGAATTGATTGAACGCTTTGGCGAAATGAAAGATCTTTTTGACACGGAAGACCAAGGTTTTGATTCAGGCTCCGTGCTTACTGAAGTTTTGGCTGCCTTCAATATGGCGGACACAACACTCAACAATTCTTTAACAGCGGTGAACGCTAAGACGGCTCAAGAAATTGTGGTCTACATGAATGACCTTCATAATTTGGTAGAGAATTTGAAATTTGTGAAAGTTCGTTTGAGTGCCAGCACCACCGGTGGCAATGATCCGCTCATCGTTCGTTTCGATGTACTTGGAACGGAAGACCCCAGCGGAAAGACCGTGGAAGACGGTCAAATTGAATGGGATCTGAATGGAGACGGAGTTTATGAAAGCGGCAGTTTGAGCACCACAGCGGTTACGTCCGATGACATTGAAGGCGATGCGGTGAGTGCCACGTACAACGAGCCGGGGACCTACCGAGTTCGCGTACGTGTGCGCAGCCAGGATGCCGATATTGCAGCTGGAGTTTCCACCGTGACGATTGCCGTGGAGCCCTCCAAATCCATGATCGTGCTCACCGCGCAGACGGGGACCGAATCGCCAAACACTATTGCGGATTTCACCACTTACCCCTACACCGATCAAGATTCTTATAAAGTAACCATGACTGAGGCGGAAACCGGCATTTTGTTTGACGCCAGTAGAACTACCGATGGAGACGGAAACGATGGGGCTGCGGGAGGAATCATCTATTATGAATGGGATTTTGGAGACAACGAAACTTCTTCCGGACCTTATGGTCAAGATGGGGGGAGTTCCGTGACTCATGCTTACGGCGAGGCAGGTTCTTATAATATGTCCCTTACGGTGACGGATGACACGGGAATTAAAGATCGAAAATATTTCACTCTGTATGTAGCTTCGCCGGCCGCCCGCTTCTCAGTAAGCCCAAGCTCCGGCACGGTAGGCACCACTTTTGAATTCGATGCATCCGCTTCCACCACCGACGTGGGAAATATTGTGAGCTACTCATGGACGGTTTCGAACAATGGAGTTTCCGTGAGCTTGGATGACAGCACCGGTGTCAGTATTAGCCCCACTTTTGAAAGTCCGGGCGTGTACACCGTGACACTCACCGTTTCGGACGGAAGCGGCAAGACCGACACGGCTTCCATGGATATTTTGGTAGATTCCACCGCACCGGTAGCCACTTATGAATATTCCACTCCCAGTTCGACCGAACCCGCCACATTACTTTTTGACGCCAGCAAAAGTTACGATCCGGACGAGGGAGACGTGCTCACTTTTGAATGGGATTTTGGAGGAATAGAAGGGGAGGATTATACGATCGTTGATGAAGAGAGTGACCAGAAAGTGACCGTGCAATTCCTTAACACCGGTGATTATAACGTGACTTTGACTGCTTATGATCAACATCCGGCGGAACTTAAAAAGAGCGACACGGCCATGTCCACTATCACGATTGACTCCGTGCTGGACGTTGGACTTGAAATCGAAGGAGAAACCGCACGTCATTTGGATGCAAACGGCGAATCTGAAGTGGAATTTACAGCGCTCAGCGAAACCGCTTCCTCTTTTGAAATGGACTATGGAGACGGCAATGTGGATTTCACGGACACCATCACTCGCGGAGAGTCTATTTTCACACATACTTACGAATCAGCCGGGGTTTTCAATGTGACCTTAACGGCACTGGACGATGAGAACGGAACTAATTCTGTGACACAGCGAGTTTATCTTGGAACCGGTGACAGCCCTATCGCGGTTATTAACATTGGTTCTAACGGCGAAGACATTGGATATGCATCTAATTTTCATGGAAGTGTGAAAACGCAATTCACTTTTGACGCCGGAGATTCCATAAATGTAGACGGTAGAAGTGAAGGGCTGGAATACAGTTGGAATTTTGGTGACAGAGTAACTTCTTCACAAACTTCCGTAACCCACACCTTTGCGGAAACCGCCGTCTACACCATCACGTTAACCGTGCGTGATAGAGATGATAACGCTATAAAGGATGAAACTTCACTTACCATTACCATACAGGGAATTGACCCGGAAATCCGCGGGATTACGATAACTCCGCAGGGTAACGCACTTGAAACACCGCTTAAAGTAAATGTAAGCGTGGATGCCATTGATGAAGATGGAAAAATAACCTTCTACAATGCTTGGTATTATGACCTTAATGACACGGCCACCCAGTTGGGCAATGTGACCTCGGTTTCAGAAAATTTCACGATGACCGTCGACACAAAAGGAGAAACGGGAGAAGTTCATGAATATGGTTTCGCCGTGGAAGTAACGGACAATCAAAATAACAAAGTTGCCTCTTTCGATGAACTGGCCGCGGAAACCATTCCGACTTTAACCGTTACCAATGGACCCAATGAAACGCCGGTAGCCGGCTTCACCGTGGATCGCACTTCGGTTTATGTGGGTGAGGAAGTCAATTTCTCCAGCACCTCTTATGATCCCGATGGAGACCTCGTAAGTTATTGGTGGGACATTGAAGGCAATGGTTTCTTCGACAATGAAGCGGTAGAAAAAAGTTCACTTAATTATGCTTTCACTCAAGTTCATCCTGAGGGAGTGAGTGTTCGGCTCAAAGTGGAAGACAGCGCCGGAGCCACAGCTACCTCCGAACCCTTGACCATCTTTGTGGATGCTATTTCAGCCGCGCCGGAAGCTGCTTTTTTCGCGGACATCAGCGGAACTACCGTGAGCTTCCGTAACAATTCCACCCTCGACACGGAAAATGGCGCGGAATTGTTTGGCATTTATTGGGATTTCAATACGGCTGTAGATAGTAGTGGAAATGGAGTCGCCGATGACGACACCGATTCCTTTGAAGAGAACCCCACATATACTTATGATGCCCTCGGTACTTATCAGGCCAAGCTCACCATCGTCGACTCCACGGGTCAAATAGACTCTTTGGTTCAGGCGGTGAACGTACTGGAAACCAGTGCGCCCACGGCAGCCTTTAGTACTGCGGTGAGTGATCGTACAGTGGAGTTTACGGATGAAACTATGTTCGACACCGGAAGTGGTGCCGAAGCTCGTAGTTACAACTGGGATCTCAATCTTACCGCAGACAGTAATGGAGACACGGACCCGGAAAACGACACCGATGCCACTACCAAGAATCCCACTTATGAATATTCCGATTACGGTTCTTATGAAGTGAAACTCGTGGTGGAAGACAGCTTCGGCAAGACCGATACGGTGGTTCAAACGGTTGAAGTACCAAATCCTCTCGATTCGGTGACTGCGCTGCTCACCAGTATGCCACAACCCAATTCCCTGAAACAGGTAATCCTGGAAAAAGATGGCGACTCTGCGACTTTCTATTATGGTGCGGAAGGCGGAAGCGGAAATATTTCTTACGTGCTTGATAAAAACATTTTCTACGACACCGATGGCGATGGTATCCGCGACAACGATAAAGATTACAGCGACGATTCTTCCGGAACGTGGGAGACTCCGTTCTTCACTTCCTACGGTCAAGTGGTGGTTAAGCTTACTGTCACCGATGAAGATACCGGTGAGACCGATGTTGCCACTCTTCAAGTTGTCTTTAAAGGTTCATTAGGAAGTGCTAATCTGTTCAACGTTACGCCAGGCGAAATGATGATCCTCATCTTAAGCGCTTTAATAACCGCCGTTGCGGGCATCACTTTCACTTTCAAATCTCAACTAAGCCGTAGCGAAGCGAAGGCGAACCGAAGGCGAACCGAAGTGAGTGCCTACGGCCTAAGCAATAACGTGGCGTTAGCCACAACCCTATCATTAAACGCTAATTATGGATGAAACCACGCCTTCAGAACCAGCTGTACCACCGGAAGCACCTACCCCTGAGACTCCTGTAGTTCCTGTTACTCCGGTTACTCCGACCCCGGTTCCCGCTCCCGTCCTCACGCCGGAAGAAAAAAAGGCGAAGCGAAAAGCTATGCTCAAACGTCTCGGAATTGTGAGTGGTACAACCTATGTGGCGTTGCTCGTCATTATTGTGCTCTGGGGAACTTTGCTCGCAGAAAAAGAATTGACCCTTTTTCACTATCTGCCTATTTCCCAAGCGGGATTCAGCGGATTCTTTTACACGCTCTTCAATATTTTACTTGGAATTGCCACGGGCGGGACTCTGCTTATAGCTCTTTACGGACTCATTCGTTCTCTACTGATTAAAAAAGAAGAAGTTGATAAAAAGAAAAAGTTTTCACGTATAGCATTGTGGTATGGACTCGGTTTTGTGCTTACCATTGTACTTTGGCTCATAGGAATTTGGTTCCTGGGCCCACGCCTGGTGGCCGAAATGCGTTACGGTTCGCCCATTATAACCGATCCGGAGAATACCGTTGGGCTCACTTCGCCGGTTACCATTAGTTTTGACGCAAGTCAGATTCCCGTAGATTCGGATACCTACAGCATCCTTTCTTACGCGTGGAATTTTGGAGACGGCGCCACGGGAACGGGAGAAACGGTGACTCATGAATATACTCAAAAGGCGGAGGGTAATGGAATTTACACGGTAATTCTCAACGTGGAATACACAGACATTAAGAGTGGAGAGCGTTTCGATTATGAAACCAGCACCGAGGTGGTGATTGAGAATGAACTTACCGCAGCTTCTT
Source organism: Candidatus Altimarinota bacterium (assembly GCA_041645035.1). Classification (GTDB taxonomy): domain Bacteria; phylum Patescibacteriota; class Gracilibacteria; order UBA1369; family 2-02-FULL-48-14; genus 2-02-FULL-48-14. The sequence goes on from JBAZQU010000006.1 coordinate 16,552, forward strand.
TTGTGGCCAACCCCGATAGCGGGGAGGTGCCATTGCTTGTGACTTTCGACGCGACCAGCTCTTTTGATCCCGATGGAGAAATTGTTTCTTACGAATGGGACTTTGATGAGGACGGACGCTTTGATGATGCGACGGGAGAAGAAGCGGAATACGAATTCACACAAGAGGGGACTTATGAAGTGACCTTGCGTGTAACGGATAACAACGGCGAATCCGCCACCGCTACTAAGACCATTGAGGCCGGAAGTGTGGGTGGGCTTCGCGCCATTATTACGTCACCGGTGAGCGAGGGTGGGATATATTATGTGGACGAAGAGTACGATTTTGAAGGAAAGCTTTCTCAAATTCGTGAAGGAAAAATTGTGAAATACAAATGGGACCTTGGAGATGGGACCAAGCTCGAAAGCCACGGGATCAGCCACACATATAAAACGGCCGGTACTTATGAAATAGTACTTACCGTGCAGGATGCCGATGGCAATGCCGACGAAACCACACTTGAAATTCAAGTGGTGGAAGAAGGAACGCCTCCCACGGCCAAAATTGAGACCGATCCTGAACTTTCCTCCGGCGCAGTCAGCGGTCCGGTACCGCTTGAAGTAAGTTTTGACGCCTCCGGTTCCACCGATCCCGAGGACGACATTGTGAATTACGAGTGGGATTTTGAGAACGATGGAACTGTGGATGAAACGGGAAATGAGGCCACCTATACTTATTCCGAAGTAGGCGAATACGAGGCTCGCTTGATTACCACAGATAGTGCCGGTAACACCGATGAAACCATGGTGATCGTGGAGGTGACGGAACAAGGAATCCAGGCCGTACTTGAGGCGGATGTCAGCAATGGGGAAGTGCCCCTTACCGTTAAATTCGACGCATCCGGTTCCACCTATAAAGAAGGGAGCATCGTGTCCTACGAAATCAACTTTGGTGACGGCAGTGACCTTTATGTGGGTGACGCCACCGTGACTTACAAGTACAACTCTGTTGGAACCTATACCGTGACTTTAACCGTGATTGGGGATGATGGAGAGAAGGCCACCGACACCATGCAAATTGTGGTTCGCCCGGTTTCCCTCACCGCCTGTTTCACCGTGAACACCGATAGTGGCAACGCGCCACTCTTCATTGCGGTGGATCCTTCTTGCTCACAAGGAACAATTCAAAGTTATGAATGGAACTTTGGCGACGGTGAAATCAGCTTTGACCGCAAACCGGAAACGCACACTTACAGCGAAGTCGGCACCTACACCATTTCACTCGAAATCACTGAAGGCACCAACATTGTGGACACTTTCACAAAGACAGTAACGGTTAAGTAGTTGATTCCCAAGGCCTAGTTTCTGTTTGGCCTTGTGAGCTTTTCCAACTTCAAATATTTTTCATGCTCCTTCTCTACCAGGGAGCGGAAAGGGATTTTCTTCTTTTTTGACTCGTTCACCATCTTTGCGACTTCGTGGTAGCCCAGATGCGGGACCAGCGCGGTGGCCATGGCAAAGCTTTTTCCAAGCACATCCTTCATGTGAGCTTCATTCGCGGTAATACCTTCGATACAGTGTTTTCGCAGCAACTCCATTCCATTGCTCAAAATTTGAATTTGATGCAGAAGATCCCAACCGATGAGTGGAGTATACCAGTTCAATTCCAACTGCCCTTGAGTAGCTGAAAACGCAATGGCTTGATCGAGTGCCTGCACTTGTACACAGATCATACTCATACACTCCAGCACCGAAGGATTCACCTTTCCCGGCATAATGGAAGAGCCCGGTTCCACTTCCGGTAATCGGATTTCATCAAAACCGGCCTCGGGCCCGCTGGCCATGAGTCGCAGATCACCGCAAATGCGTAAAAGCTCGACGGAAAGCGCACGCAAACATCCCGAGACGCTCACAAAAACTCCCGCACTGTGACTGTCCTCAAAAGGATTCATAAAGCCGAGTTGCAGCTTCATCCGTTTCGATAAACTCTTCACCATTTTTTCACTGAACTTGGGATGCGTATTGATGCCCGTTCCAATGGCAGTTCCTCCGATTCCCAAATCGCCCAGTTCCGGAGTCGCCTGATTCAGTCTGTCCATGGCGCGCTCCAGAGCGGATGCATACGCTTCAAATTCCTGACCCAACGTGACAGGCACGGCGTCTTGTAGATGAGTGCGCCCGACTTTCAACATTTTTTCAAACTGCTTCGCCTTCTTTTCAAAAGCCTTCACTAAATTTTCTCCATTTTGCATAAGCGGCATAAGTTCCAGCAGCGTGGCCAAACGAATTGCCGTAGGGATGACGTCATTGGAAGACTGTGCCATATTCACATGATCGTTCGGATGAATGGGCCTGTACGTACCCTTTTTGCTTAGCCTCCGCTTTGCTTCGGCTTGGCCCAGAAGTTCGTTTGCGCGGTTCGCCAAAATTTCATTCAGCGCCATATTGAAAGGCGTGCCTGCACCGGCCTGATAAATATCCAAATCGTAATCGGCATCAAACTTGCCATCCATAAATTCCCGTGCCGCCGCTTGAATAGCCTCGGCGTGTTTTTTTTGCAAATGCCCCAGCTCTGCATTCACCTCAGCCGCGGACATTTTGACCCATGCCAGTGCTACATTAAAAGAATGCGGAATTCGCAACACAGAAATCTTAAAATTATTATGAGCCCGTGTATAAAAACTACCGCCGTAACTTTGTGCGGGAACTTCCACGGTTCCCAGAGCGTCGATTTCTTTGCGAGTCTTCATGCGCGGATTATAGCAGACCCATTCCTACTACAAAAGTCTCAAAACTGCGATCGCGCGAGGAAGGCGGTTTGTAAACTGAAACTTTTCTGAATCGCGTCTTCATCCGCTTGATGAGTATCTTCATTTCTTCTCCCTCGAAAATCTTTCCAACAAAATTTCCACCTTTTCTCAAAATGCGCGTAGCCAAAAAGAAAGCCTGATCGGTGAGCTCCGCGCTGCGTCCCTGGTCGAGATCGCGGATCCCACTGGTTTTTGGAGCAAGGTCGCTGGTCACGACGTCTGCTCGCTTCACGCCGAGTTCTTCGAGCCGCGCAAAGATCGCATCCTTTTCCATAATGTCTTGAACGTACGTATGAATATTGTCTTCTTTAAAGGGTTCAATTTCCTGTAGATCAAAACCCACGGCATTTCCGGCGCCGCCTACCAAATTACTAATCACTTGCAAAAAACTTCCCGGCGCCGCACCCAAGTCCACCACCGTGTCTCCGCGCTTAATGAGGTGAAATTTCTTTTGGATATCCAGCAATTTAAACGCACTACGCGCGCGATAGCCCTGCTCTTTGGCGAGTTGGAAGTAGTGATCTTGGACTTGGAAGGGTTTAGGCATTATTAGAGGATTGGTTTGGCTCTAGGTAATCCATTTTTCCGTGGATAAAGCGTCGCGATTCGAGTTGTTTTATTGAACTCCAAAATAACCCGATCTTCTCCACTCGGCAAAGCATATTTATGCACACGCATAAATGGGAGCCCCAAAACTTTCTGAGCCTTTTGCGAATTTTTCAATTCTGCCATATAGTCCGCAGACTTCCATGCGTAAAATTTTCCCCCTACTTTTAAAAATCCGGCAGCATATTCCAAAAGGGTAGGAAGCTCCGCCACGGCACGCGCTGTCACGACGTCGAACTGTTCGCGATTTTTCTTCTCATGCGCCAGTTCTTCAAAACGACCCACCAATCCATGCACATTTTTCAAATTCAAATCATCCGCCATTTCTTCAACGGCCTCGATTTTCTTTGCCGTTGCATCCATCAAGGTAAATTCCAAATCGGGCCGAGCTGTTGCAAGTGCTAAGCCCGGCAGACCTCCGCCTGTTCCAATGTCCGCAACGTGGACACCGTTCTTCACTTCCCAAAAATTCAGAACCGCCAAAACATCAGGAATGTGTTTTTCTCCCAGCTTCAAACGATCACCGGCCGAAAACAAGTTCAGCCTTTCACTTTTCTTTTGAAGTACGGCGACAAGATCATCCATTTATTATTGAACTGGAGTTTCCTCAGCAGGTTCTTCCACGACAGGTGCTTCTACGGCCGGAGTCTCTTCAACGACAGGAATATCTTCCACGACAGGGGTTTCTCCTACAGCTGGTTCCACTACCGGTTCACCAAAAATCACCACAGAAATTTCTGCTCGAACAGTGGCGGTGGTAGTTTGATCAAAAGCTGTCACGGTGATGTCACATTTGCTGCCGGGAGCACCATTCAGCATGGTAAGGGCGAGGTTGTGAGCGGTTTTAGGCTGCATCTCATCGGTCACTACGGGCAAAAGTTCAATGTCATTCGCGTTGTCACATTCCACTTCAGAAATGTAAGTAAGAGCCGGAGCACTCGTTACAAAATCCAAAGTGTCGGTGGCAGGGTCTACGATGCTGTCCTTTGGAGTAGTAAAAGTAATTTGATAAGGAGAAACCAGACTGCAAGAAGTGAGCAGGAGTGATAAAGCGAGAATGGCGAGGCGACGCATAGGTAGAGGATTAGATGTGCTAAGCATACTGAATCACAGCCAAACTGGCAATCGCAGCTGTTTCCATACGAAGCACACTTTCACCCAGTTGGAATAAAGTCCCGCCGGCCTTTCGGATGGCTTCGAGTTCTTCCGGAGTGAGACCGCCTTCGGGTCCGATGATGAGATTCACGTCTTCGTCAGGCTTGAGAGAAATGTCTTTAAGATGCGCATCAAAAGTCAATGGATCACCGGCGAGTAATTTTCCACTGAGAGGATTTTCGAGTAAGTCTTCGAGAGTGAGAACTTCGTGAAGGGTGGGCATAAAAGATTGTTCGCATTGCTCACAGGCTTCTTTAATAATGGCGTGTAGACGTTCCCGTTTTTTCACATGCTGTACTTGGCAGCGCTTGGTGATAAGCGGAATCAAATCAGTGGCACGCAGCTCGGTAGCTTTTTGCAAAATAAACTCAAAAATAGCGGGTTTTTTGGAGAGTGCGCAATAAAGACGCAAATGACGAAGAAGCGGCGGAGAAACCATGCGTTCCGTAATGTAAAGCACCGCTACTTTAGAATGAAGCTCTTCGATAGTGGCTTTGGCCTTAGTTCCTTTTCCGTCCATCAAAATACATTTGTCGCCTTTACGAAAACGCAACACTCTTGTCATTTGCTGCAGAGTAAGTCGGTCAAAGATGCGTACTTTGTTGGCTTCGAGAGGGTGAGGGAGTATGAAATGTTGCATGCGGTTTTATTTAAAGTCTTCGCGTTGTTCGGGAGTCATATAAGGAAGGTCCAAAAATTCAAAAATTTCTTCTTCCGTGCGCCCGGCGATTTTTTTATCTCCGTCGTACAGACCATATTCATTGATCTTCCAACCGCGCTTGAGTGCAATAGTCCGAACGTGGATATTAAAATACTTTGGACCGGTAAAGTAAAACAAAGCGGCACCAAAGCTTTCCGGTTCCACCACGCGTAGGTCCACCTGCATATCATTTTTGGTCACGACACTGGACTTGGTGTCACCGGCCGCGAGCACTTGTTTGATATCCGGATAAGAAAGAAAATAACCTATCATTGCGGCGGGGTCCTTACCCGTGGTTAAAATGTCGACGTCTCCGATAGTTTTCATTTTTCGACGAAGACTACCTGCATATTCAACACGTTCAAATAGGTCGGAAGTCTTTAAAAATTTGATAACTTCTTGGGCCTGCTTGAGGGCCTTTGCGTAAGGCACGCGGTCTTTGAGGTAGGTCATTTGAGCCAGTGCTTCCAGAATTCCCGCCTGACTTTTTTCACCCATTCCCGGGAGGGTGGCCAATGCGCCGCTTTCTGCCGCGGATCTAAGCTGCGCAGTGCTTCGGATATCAAGCGATTCCATAAAGAGTTTTACTTTTTTTGGACCTACACCCCGCACATGCAGCATTTCAAGCACGCCCGGACCAAGTTTTTTTACTAAATCCTCGTGCATCTGCGCTTTGCCGGTTGTAATAATTTCCACAATTTTCTTACAAAGGTCCGGGCCGATGCCGGGAATATTTTCAAGCTCCGCCGGACCTTTTTTATAAACAACTTCGAGGTCCACGCCGAGCCCTTTAATGACTTCTGCCGCTCGCTGATATGCTCGTACGCGAAACACATTTTCCCCGAGTACTTCGAGCATCTCCGCAATGTCACTGAAAATCTGAAAAACTTTATCGTTGATCATAGCCTATGACGCACAAACTAAGTGCATTCAGCTTAGCGTGTTTTAGAGATAACGTCTATAATGCTCCCATGAAAATAGCTGTAATTGGAGGTGGGGCCGCAGGAATGATGGCCGCCGCCGCAATCCACGAGACCACTGCAAATGCCGAAGTTTTTTTGATCGAAAAAAATGCAAGCCTTGGACAAAAAGTTATCCTCTCCGGCGGCGGCCGTTGCAACGTCACCACAGGTTTTTCCGACCTGCGACTCGTCTTGGATCGTTACCCGCGCGGCGGAAAATTCCTCAGCTCCGCAATGTACAACTTTCCGCCCGAGCAAGTTTGCCAGTGGTTTGAGGAGCACGGCGTACCTTTAAAAACGGAAGAAGATTTTCGCGTTTTCCCAAAGTCCAATAAGGGGAAGGACGTCGTCGCCGTTTTCGAAAAAATCTTTACCGAGAACGGCTCAACACACCCCTGTTCGCTTCTCTTTCATCACGAGGTTCAGAAAATTAAAAAAACCAAAAATGGCTTTCAAATTCATTTCAAGGAACACCCGTCACTCCTCGTGGACAAAGTCATTCTTACCACCGGGGGTCAGGCCTATCGCCACACAGGTTCCACCGGCGATGGTTATGCTTTTGCCGAAAGCCTGGGCCATAGCATCACACCCCTTGCGCCCAGCCTCAACTCCTTTGTTACTAAGGAAACCTGGCTCAAAGAGCTTGCCGGCATTTCACTTCCTAAAGTCACTTTGCGCGTTAAAAAAATAAAATTCACCAGCCCCATTCTTTTCACACATCATGGACTCACCGGTCCGGCCGTTTTCGCACTTTCGTCCCTCATTGCGTTTGAAGAATACAATTCCGCGCATCCTCTCTCGCTCAGTCTTGATCTTTTATCTTCCACCAACCAGGCCCTCTTTGAAACCGAATTTAAAGACGAATTGCAGGAAAACCCCAAGAAAATGTTTAAAAATACTTTAGCCAAGTGGATGCCCAAGTCACTTGCGGCCACGCTCTGCGCACTGCTCACCATAGACGGCAATCGCAACAACAATGAAATCGCCAAAAAAAATATTCAAAAAACTATCGAGCGTGTAAAAAATCTTCCGCTCACTCTTATTGATAGGGGGGCGGGAGACGAATTCGTGACTGCCGGCGGCGTTACTCTCTCCGAAGTGAATCCGCGCACGTTGGAATCCCGCCTCACGTCCGGCCTTTACTTTGCCGGAGAGATTTTGAATATCGACGGTTTTACCGGAGGCTACAACCTCCAAGCGGCCTGGGCCACCGGAAGGCTTGCGGGACAGAGTGCTTCAGGTAGAATGAATCCATGATCAAAGAATTCATAGATCCTCGCGTCCACAACGAACTGCTGGAAAAGAAGAAAGCGCAGATTAAGAGCTTTAAGGTTAAAATGGACCAAGAGCGCACCCTGGCCGATAGGATGGCAGACAGTATCACTAGAGCCTTTGGTTCTACCTGGTTTTTTGTAGTCAACTTTGTTTGGTTTGGGGCCTGGATGCTCATCAACACGGGTCTACTACCCATCGTGACGCCTTTTGATGCTTTCCCTTTTAGTTTCCTCACGTTGATAGTTTCTCTCGAAGCCATTTTCCTTTCCATTTTTGTTTTGATTAGTCAAAATCGGGCCTCCCATATTGCGGACATGCGTGAAGAAATCGATCTGCGAATTAATGTGCAGGCCGAGCAGGAAATTACTCGCATTCTTCGTATGGTAGATCAAATTCACGACCACTTGGGGCTTGAACACAAAGACGATGCCGAGCTCAGGAGAATGGAAAAGAAGACAAATCTTTCCGCACTTGAAGAAGAAATCTCTAAAGAAATGGACGAATCCTGATGAAAGCCGTAGCAAATATGTATCCAAAATTACTTCTCAAGCCGGGCAAGGAACACATTATGAATAGCCACCATCCGTGGATTTTTTCCATGGCTCTTCAGTATTTTGGCGAAATTCCCAGCGGTAGCCTCGTGGATATTTACGATTCCGCCGGAAGAAAATTCCTCGCCCGTGGTTATTACAATGAAAAGTCGCAAATCGCCGTTCGTATTCTGACGCTGGATCCGAGTAAACCCATCAATACTGATTTTTTTGTTCAACGCTTCGCCGATCTCAAAAAAACGCGCGAACGATTTATAGACACCAAACAGACTAACGCCTATCGTCTGGTGTTTGGTGAAAGTGATGGCATCCCCGGGCTTATTGTGGACCGCTACGATGCTGTGCTCGTGATTCAAATTCATACGCTCGGAATAGAACTACTTAAAAAAGAAGTACTTTCCGCGCTCAAAGCCGTCTTCAATCCGGAAAGTATTTATGAACGCAGCGACATCGGCGTGCGCAGCCAAGAAGGTCTATCTGATCAACCCAAGGGTCTGCTCTTCGGAAAAACTTTTGAAAAAGAAATTGAAATTCTTGAAAATGGCATCCCGATGTTAGTGAATATTGAAGAAGGACAAAAGACCGGAATGTTCCTGGATCAACGTGAGAATCGCAAAGCTTTGCAGGCCTACGTTAAGGATAAAACCGTGTTGAATTGTTTTTGCTACACCGGCGGTTTCTCTCTCTACGCAGCCCTCGCCGGAGCTAAAAAAGTTGTCAGCGTGGATTCCTCCGGTCCCGCGCTAGAAACCGCCAAACGAAACTTTGAACTAAACAAACTCGATCCAAAGAAATATGAATTCCTGGACCGTGATGTCTTCGACCTCCTCGATGAATACCGAAACAAGCGTGAACAATTCGATGTCATCATCCTCGATCCGCCCGCCTTCGTAAAAAGTCAAAAGAGTCTCAAGAAAGGCCTTCAAGGCTATACGTTCATCAATGAACGTGCGTTGCATTTGTTGCCCAAAGGCGGCATTTTAGTTTCCAGTTCTTGCAGTGCTCATGTGACTGACGAACTTTTTCAAAAGATGCTGGCCATGGCCGCCGCCAAAGCGCGCTGCACACTCAAGGTCCTGGAAATTCGCAATCAACCCATTGACCACCCCTATAATCTTTTCTTTCCGGAGGGGAAATATCTCAAATTCTACGTGCTGCTTAAAGAAGAGTAGCCTCATCGCAAACGAACCCAACTTTCAAGTTTCCAAAATTCCGCCTCATAATCGTGAAGTAGTTTTCACCGGCAGCGATGTCTTCAGTCGTGAGCCCCTCTAGTGGGTTCAAAACCAGTAGGGAAGCCCCCGTCTCTTCGCTTATCGTTTCTGCATAAGCGGGGCTCATCAAAGTTTCCATATAAATAGTTGTAAGTCCGTGTTCTTTCACTATTTTAGAAATTTCTTCGAGATCTTTAATAGAAGGTTCGTCATGAGGATTGACGCCACTGATCGGGATCATAGTAAGGCCATATCGATCCGCCAAATAAGCAAAGGCTGCGTGAGCGGTTACAAACTCTCGAGCACTACAGCTGAGTAAACCCAATGCCATTGAAAAATTCTCATCGAGTTTATCGAGTTCACCCGCGATCACATTAGCGTTGTTTTGGTAAACCTCCGCATTCTCACTATCTAAAGTCGCCAACGTACTCGCCAAAGATTGCACAATCATTTCTGCTCGAATCGGATCCAGCCAAACATGCGGATCCCATCCGCCGTCCTCTTCACCCAATGAGATGAGTTCTACGGAGTCCGTTGCTTTAAAAAGTTTCACGCCGTTCTCCGTTAGATCGGGCTCAACGTCTTCCAACCAAGGCTCCAAAGCCGCTCCGTTATAAACCACTAAATCGGCGTTGTATAAAGTTTTCAAATCATTGGGGGAGGGCTCAAAATCGTGCGGTTCAAACCCCTGCGGTACTAAAGTCGTCACTTCAATTAAATCTCCACCAATTTGCTCCGCAAAAAAAGCCAGCGGATAAATACTCGCCGCCACTTGCAGTTTTTCCGATCCTTGTTCACCGTTGATTTGGGCGCAACCAACTAAGCCCATTAAAAGGGAACTTAAAACCAGTATGCCAAATATTTTTTTCATAATCGATGAATACACTCACAGCATATTGCAACCGAGTTGCAATTGTCAAACTTCTTTTCCTATAAAAAGAGCCAACTGGATTTCCTTTGGCGTAAGTATTCGATACGCTCCCGTCTTCAAATCGCCGAGCTGCAATTTCCCAATGGCCGTACGTTTCAACGCAAAAACCGTATGACCGAATCGTTCCATCACACGGCGAATTTGACGTTTGCGGCCTTCTTTTAAAGTCAGCTCAATCCAAGTTTCCTTTCCTTTTTCACGCAGAACCCTAGCTTCCATGGGCTGTAAATAAATTCCATCTAATTCCACTCCGCGCGCCAATGCCTTAATCGTGTCGTTACTCACATGACCACGCACGCCAACTTCATACGTTTTTTGATGTTCGTAACGCGGATGGGTGAGGTGCAAAATTAAATCGCCGTCCGAAGAAAACAAAAGCAAACCTTCGGAATCCAGGTCAAGCCGTCCCACAGGATTAAGATATTGGAATTCGGAAGGTAGTAAGTCCATTACGGTTTTTGCACCAAAGGGATCATTGCGCGTGGTGACCACTCCCACCGGTTTGTTAAAAGCGAGAGTGATTTTTTTCTCATCAAAACGCAGCATTACACCCTCCACAACAATTTTATCGTTTTCAGAAACTTGCACGCCCTGTTCACGCACTATTTTGCCATTCACTTTAACTTCGCCGGCTTCGATTAGCTTTTCAGCTGCGCGCCGGGAGCAGTATCCACTACTGGCAATTCGTTTTTGTAATCTTTCAGTCATTAGTTTTGGATGCTCACGAGTTCCACTTCAAAAATCAAAGTAGCTCCGCCCGGAATAGATCCCACACCACTATCTCCATAAGCCATGTCGGAGGGAACGGTGAGTTTACGAACGCCGCCCACTTTCATACCGGGCACACCTTTTTCCCATCCTTCAATCACTTCGCCGGCTCCAATGGTAAAACTAAAAGTCTGTCCGCGATCTCGCGAGCTGTCGAACTGGGTCCCATCGCTTAGCGTTCCCACATAATGTACTTCCACCAAGTCACCGACTTGAGCTTCCTCGCCGGTTCCCACTGTTATATCTTCAATGCCAAGTTTCGTAGAGTTGCAAGAGGTTAAAAGAAAAGCGGAACAAAGCAGAGAAAGGAATTTTTTCATAAAAAAAGTTAGATACGCGCCCGAGTATAGAGGATTTTTTAAATGAAGCGTAGAGAAAATGCTCGAAAAAGGCTTTGTAGAGGTCTACTATACGCATACGAAAAAAGTTAAAGAAATGCAAAACTCTCTAGAAGCTTATCGTTTACTCCGCACGCCGGATCTTGCCGTGGACATCTATAAAGACATGGCCGTGATTCATATTTTTGGTGCCATGCCGAATAAGACCGAACTGGAAACTTCGTTGAGAAAGCAAGTGCCCATTCGCGAGTTTTTTTATAAAGATCGACGCGGGAAAGGGGCGGGCGAGGCTATAAAAACAAAGCATCAAGAAATTGTGGTGGAAGAGAACGGCCACAAATTTCTTATCAATTTATCCGACTACCTCGACGTAGGATTTTTTTTGGATCACCGCGAAACACGCAAGTGGATTGAAGGTCAGAGTAAAGGAAAAACCGTACTTAATACGTTTGCTTACACCGGCAGTTTTTCTGTTTACGCCGCCTGCGGCGGCGCCCAAAAAACCACTAGTGTCGACCTCTCCGAAACCTATTGTGAGTGGATCAAACAAAATTTGGCACTCAACCACCTGCCTCCTGAAAAAAACTGGGTCTACAAAATGGATACTCTCGAATTTTTCCGTTACGCCAAACGCAAAGATCTGCATTACGACATTATTATCATCGACCCGCCCACCTTCAGCAAAAATAAAGGCCAAACCTTTTCCGTGGAGCGCGATTACCCGACTCTCATCAACGGCGCTCTGGAACTCTTAAACGAGGACGGCTTCATTCTGTTCTCCAACAACTGTACCGGTTTCCACATGGACCGCGGTCGCCTCGCCCCCTGCACCGTGCAGGAAGTCAAAGACCTCAAAGCCCCCGATTTTGCAGGCACATTCTCCCATTGGTGCTTTCTAATTAGGCATTAATGAGTTTTTTTCTTCCCCGATTTCTTCCCCAATTTTTTATTGTATTCTTGAGCCTTTTCCCAGCCTAAGCGAAAGAGACTGCAGAGAGCTTGCGCCATATCCCGATTATACATTTTCATACCCATGGCTTCGCTGCCGTGAGTGGTGAATATCGCGATCATGTCTCCAATAATGTTTATTTCGCAATTACCCGGGAACTGATTTTTAGGCACCAAAAGAGTCTCCCTTAATTCTTTAGAATCCCGAGCTTTGTAAGCAATTGCCGCCTCGGTGTCCGGTTGAATACTTTTAACATGCATACCTTTTTCAAGCCGTTTTTTCGTGTATTCCACCCAATCATCTCCTGCCAATTCGCTATGATAACTATTCAATCCAAAACAAAGTTGTTCATTGCCCTTTTCCTCCAAAGTCTCCGAAATCAAATCTGTCACCGCTTCCAAGCCTTGATAATATTTAATCTTTCCACGGATCTCCAATTTAGGCATTTTTCCTTTTTCTCGCAGTTGGTGAAGTTCGTCTGTAATCTCAGAAGCTTTCTTTTGAAGTCTCATCATTTCTCTTACACGCTGACTGCAGAGCTCAACAATATCCTCCGGTTCAACCGCATCAAAATGCGTCACATTGTTCTTAGTAAAACTTGTGATCATTCCTTTTCTTTCCAGAACCTCCAGGATTGAATAACAAGTGACTCGCTTCAACTCCAGGCGTTTGGCAACAATACTCGCGATGGATTCGCCGTGCGTCAGTAAATAAAGATACACCCGGATTTCGCCTTCGTTTAGACCCAAACTATGCAGAAAATGCTCAATCATCAGAAGCATCATACAAAAAAAGACTCCCGTTGACAATTATTAGTTGTTGTCGCATTTCTGACAACAATGTGTTGTAAGAAAAACGCCTACACATAAAGCGTGACAGACCTGCAATTTGGATGGGACAATCACGTCTAATTTTACAAAACATGAAAACCCCTACTTCTGAGGATCCTCGCTATCGGTTGATGGAAAGTGCCCTGAACAACCCAGCTTACAGAGCTCCCGTTTGGATTAAGAATGGCGGCCGCTACTTTGACAAGGGCGGAAAGTTTGATCCGCACGCTTACGACCCTTCCGCACCTTATGAGATTCAAGGGAAATCTTTTGAACTGCCTCTTAATCCGGGAAGAAAAATAGAAGACCCCTTTGACCTTGATAATTTGAGATTCCTTGATCCGGAGAAAATACGAAATTTACTCGTAAGATTGGAGGGTCGGGCGGCCGAAATTGCGGACACAGGTAGTGATAAACAGATTGTAGCTATGATCGGTACGGGAGGGACCATAGCCATGACTATGGTGGGCGGGAAATTGGAGCCGACTCTAAACCCTCAATCTTTACTTAAATACACCGGCGGTGCTTTAGAGGAACGCTTTGCCGTTGAAAGCGCGGAATACCCCACGCCGATAGATAGTTCTGAACAAGAGATCGATTACGAAGCCGATCTGGTGATCGCGATGACTTGGATGTGGAGTAAAATGAGCGAACAATTAAGAAAAAGATTTTCCGGTTTTTTGGTGAGCCACGGTACGGACACTATGGGAGGCGGCTCGACGAGTGTAGCCATGATGCTCGGCCCCAATTGTCCTTTTTCTGTGGGATTCGTGGGGGCTCAAAAAACAATCGAAAATGAGTTTTCAGACGTGGGCGCCAATGTAAGAGGATCTTTTGCGACATTGAGTACCCTACACAGAGAGGAGCAGGTTGCGTGTTTCGTATTTATGGGTGGAACCGAGGGTGGCGCCTTCCATCCGGCAGGAGTAATAAAGGCGGATGACCGACGTGCGAATGCATTCATAACCCCACTACACAAAAGGCTACTTGACGCCTCAGATTTCGGCCTCGAAGGAATTATTGATAGCTTTAGTCGAAGGTATCAACGGACCTTAGTCAGAGGAGGGGCGAAGGCTGATTTTTGTCCAATTATTCTTCGAGGGTATTCTCCGGTTATAGATTTAGCACCTAAAATAGGCACCGATCCTGAAAGGTACTACAGGCAAATTCTAAGTGATAAAGAGGCCGTAGCGGTGTTATTAACTACTTTTGGATCCTATACGGCGAATACAAAAATTCGAGAAGCAATCACGGCTGCGGCCGAACAAAGCGGCAAGTTGGTTCTAGGCGCAAATCCATTTCCGGGTGGAAGTACGGCACACAGTTACGCTCCGGCTCAAGCTTTGCGGGACAGCGGCGCGCTTCCCGTAGGCACTTTACCGGACGCCACCGCTGCAAAAGTTTTCTTGGGAAGCGTGGTTTTTGGGAAAAATAGAGAAATACTCGCCCGGTTTTTAACACAGAACAATTTAATTGGCGAACAAGATCCGGGGGGATGGATGCGCACCAGAAAGAACGGCAGGGTGAGAGAAAATCCCGATAGAAGCACTTCAGAAATGCCCCGCTTCGGAGCACCGGATGCTTTCTTCAGATCTTGAACTTAATCATTCGGTCGTCACGCCATCAAAATCTGGACCATTTTCCTCCGCCTCTTTTTTGGTCGCACGTACAATCCCGTCTTTGTGATGAGCCGGAGAATAAATTGTATACAATCTCAATTCCTCAGAATCGGATGTGTTGATAACATTATGTTCCGCACCGACGGGGACTATCACAGCGAATCCATCAGAAACCTCATATTCGTTGCCATCGATAATGCATTTTCCACGGCCTTTTTCAAAACGGAAAAACTGGTCGTTATCATTATGAACTTCCATGCCGATTTCCTCCTTAGGCTTGAGGCTCATCAATACCAATTGGCTGTACTTTGAAGTGTACAAAACCTTGCGAAAATTTCCATTTTCCAAAGTATTTTTCTCAATATTTGTGACAAATCCTTTCATAGAATTTTGATTAAATATTACTATTTAAAATAAATGGTCCCAAAAATTTGAAGTGCCACTTCTTCCTGTTCAGAAGTTAAATTTTCACCAAATAAAATGAAATTGCCTTCACCACGAGGGGATTCGAAATCAATCTCCGTGTTTCCTTCGCCTAATATTTTTGGCGTATAAATTACAACTTCATGTTCATCGAAGGTTTCATAGGCCATCACGTTATATTCGGACACCAGATACTCGGAATTATATGATAACGCACCAACATTTTCACCATAAGCGTATTTCAAACTCATGCCATCACCCGAAATCGTTCCAACATAAGAATCAATTCCTTGCTCAGGCGTTAACGCCCAACCCGATGGAGCATATAAAGTGAAATCACCCTGATCGAGCATTTCCCAGTCAGGGTTGACTCCATTATGCTCAATTTCATAACCATCATCGGTGATTGTTCCCCAATCATCTACGCTTGTGGTGCATCCGGAAACAAGTAGTACAACGGCAAAAGCGAGCAAGTATTTTTTTAGCTTCATAAGGGAGGGTAAGGTAATTGAACAGTCACTCTACTTTTTGAAAAGTCCCGAAAGCTTCAACTTGAGAACCAAGAAAAGATAGATGATCTCAAGAATGCCGACGGTATTAAAAACAAGAAGTATCACAAACCACCAGGGTTGCCCACGCCTTCCAGAATGCCATAGGGCAAGTCCTTTCCAAAAAATACTCCATAGCGCTAGAAGCAGTAACAGAGGTAAAAACGCAAGTATCCATGTCGGTACTGCGTCATACGGATAGTTATACATATATTGTTTGAGTTATTTTAAATAAAAGGAATTCTTATTCAGTAATATAGCCTGAATATGAGACTGATATGCGAACCAATTTAGAATATGGGTCAGCATAGATATATATGTATGCGTCAATAGCGGCGGAATCGGTTGCATCAAAAGAGGCCGAGTCACTCTCACTTGATTGAGACGTGAGATCCCATGTCATTTGTGAGAACAAATCTTTATAAAATTCCTTGACCGTTTTTAAATCTTCCGTTGTTTCTATAGTGATGCTTTTATCTATGTAACCTTCGTCCCCGTAGTCGGAAGATTCTGTAATTTTCCCTTTGTTGTATATCAGAGCCTCAGGGAAATACTCCGGCGCATCTACCGCTTCCATTTCTTCAAATTCCTCAAGCTCAATTTGTGCAGCATATTCGGCATAGGCTTCCATGGCATCCGCTACAGATTCAGGATCATTTGGATCATAATTTTCCGCAATTTCTTGCTGAGCCTCCAGAAGATCAGAGACATCCGCTTCTTCATCTGCTGTATCCGAGCCGGTTGCATCCGATGGGTTTCCGGCTCTACCGCATCCAACAAAAAGAGCGACAATGGCCAGTACCATCGTTAAGACCAAGAAATTTTTTTTCATATTTTCCTTGTTAAGGGTAAAAAACTTCTGGTAGAAATCATATTACAATTAGAAGGAGTTCACAATAAATTATTTAGTTTAAGCTTGCCAAAAACTTCGGAAATTGGTACGGTAGCGCGCTACATTAACCAAATTCTATGGACCAATCACCCGCACCTACAACTGAACCTAAAGAAATTGAGCTAACACAGGAGGAAAGGAAAGCATTGACTGCATTTGAAGAGTGGTACGCCGAGTGGCCAAAAACAACGGGATCATTAGTAGTGAGTGAGGTTCACGTCTATCAAAGTGGGTCAACTCCACGTATCATAATTTTTAAAACAGGAACAGGGAATTCGGTTGGCTATCGCTTGAGTCAAGCAGCAGAAAATGGTAAAACTAGGATGCTGCTGAGCTGGGACTCTGCCCAACCGGGTGCCGATGCCACTACCCGTGCTGATCGTGAGTCAAAGAATGCAGCTTTCGTTGAAGGGGTGCTGCGCTTGAGAGATGAACTCGATACTGCCGAATCCGTCAAACCTACCAATCCTGAAGTAGGTGGATGGCGGGCAAGCGTACAAAGTTTTGTGACCAAATGTATGGGTGCTTTCAATCTTGGCTCAAAACACTAGCTTATACCGCACTCTGGTTCAGCGATTTATCTTGGCGAAAATCATTCCAGCCGCGATGCTGGTTATCAATCCAGAAACCGTCCAAGAAATTATTGTCAGAAGAGAAAGTGGAAAACTGCTGTAGCTTATGAGCATTCCTGGGACCGTAGCAACTAACCACATTGCGAGACCGAAACGGATTCCTCTTTTTGCAGAGGTTCCCTGGAAAAGGGCTTTTGATTTATCCCAAACCCACGCAAAAATAATTCCTTGAACGAATGGGTAGACAAAAAACAGTGACATTAACGGATCATCCCATGGCCTCATTACTGCAGCATTGTTGTAATCAGCGGTGACGGTGGGGAACAGCATAAACAGATAACTTATCGCCATTCCTAAAATGAGAGAAGACAAACCAACGACAATTCCGGGCAAGAGAACTTTTTTCATAAAATCTTGGTTAAAAAATATTTTTACTTTCCTTTTGGGGGTTTTATAACCGTGTACCCTTCGTAACAGACGACTAGTCCCAAAATTATTCCTCCAATTAAATAGGCGAGGTCATTCCCGGCACCACTTATCCAAATATAAATTCCGCCCCCAATCAAGGCAAAACCGACAAGAAAATAAAAAATTACCCAAAGAATTTTGCCCATACGCCAGGAGATTATGAATTATGCCAGAAAAGTATAAACCAAAAACTATGTCCCCACAATAATTTTTCGAGTCTAACGCTGTGCCCTCACTCCCTCATATCTTTTCATCTCAAGCAGGTTTTGCTGACTTAAGATTTCTTTTGAAAGGGGATCGTCGTAATCGCTGTCGTAGACGACCTTTTTTATTCCGGCATTCAAAATCATTTTTGCGCAAATCACGCAAGGAAAAGTGTTGCAATAAAGTGTGCCACCTTCAATATTTATCCCGAATTTTGCTGCCTGCGTAATGGCATTTTGCTCCGCGTGAGTTCCTCTGCAAATTTCATGCCTCTGGCCGGATGGGATGCCAAGCTTAATTCGGATGCACCCACCCATTTCCGCACAATGGGGAACGCCTCGTGGCGCGCCATTGTATCCGGCCGTTAGCTGTTGACCGTCTTTTGCAATCACTGCTCCAACTTGTCTCCGTAAGCAGGTGGCCCTTTTTGCCCAAGTGTAGGAAATCTCCATAAAAACCTCGTCAAAAGTGGGCCGATCAAGTCCGTCCAGCAAATTCAAATAATGCTGAAACTTTTTATATAAATCTTCAAGCGTTCCCTCGTTCAGAATAAAATAATCCACCATTTCTAGGCACTTTTTAACCTGTTGTCCGTCTTCCGGCTCACCTAAACCTTTCTCACGATTCAATTTGGCCAAAATCTCCTCTTTTGTAAGAACACCACCTTCTCGTTCGCGCTCGAGCAATCTGTTGACCAAAAGCTCCTCATTCGCACTGACTCCAACCATTTTAAATCCGGGCAGTTTCCTTAACTCCAAAACACAGGCAGGATTTCTGATGCCGTCTATAACCCAATTCGAGTCCAAATCTGCGGCCACAATTTCCCGCACTTTTCTGCCAAGTACACCGGCACCATTTTGAGCTCGCAATTCGTTACCAACATTTTGCAGCACATCCCTTGTGAGGGGGAGTCCGCGAGCGGTAGCCTCCTGCCTGACAATATCTGAAAGCGAAATATACTTGAAACCCTTGTCCTGCAAATATTTCACAATTTCCCCCTTACCGCTCCCCATGTATCCGGTCAGGCCAATAATTTTATTCATGCCGACATCAAAACAGAAAAATTGGCTTGAATCAACGATTAAAGTTCACTCCCTCCTCAGCGCCTCAATGGGATTCAAGGCCGCTGCTTTGCGGACATGAATAAATTTGGCAAATGAAGAGAGGGAAGTGGAGGGATTTTCATGAAAATATTTGAGCGCCATAAATTCAGGAGGAAAAAGCTCTTTCGGATCCGCTCCAAAAGGTGCCCGATCCCGCATCAGCCGCATAACCTGCATAAACAGACGAGGCAAACTGGACTCCATGAAATTAGTTAGGGAGGCTAGCTGTATGGATAAAGCTTCTACGTGTCAATGATATTTAGAATGAGAATGAAAATACACTTGACGGTGAGCGCACACTCACCTATAATGAGCGTGTTTAATATTTAAGATGACTGTTTATGGGAAATAATTCTTTAACTATCTTTGAAAATTTTAAAATTCGGCGATATTGGGATGAAAAAAGGGAAAAATGGTTTTTCTCTGTGATCGATATTATTGCGATATTAACAGAACAGGCGGATTTTCAATTGTCTAGAAATTACTGGAAAGTGCTTAAAAATCGTCTGAAAAAAGAAGGAAGTGAAGTGGTTACAAATTGTAACCGGTTGAAAATGGCAGCTGAAGATGGAAAATTGAGAAATACCGATACGGCTGATGTGGAAACAATATTAAGGTTAATCCAGTCGGTCCCAAGTCCAAAAGCTGAACCTGTAAAACTTTGGCTCGCAACAAACTTACCGATTATTGGGGTGACCACGAAATAAAAACCGGAAAGGAGTTTGCTATTCTGACTAATATAATCCACCAGGAATGGGCGGAAGTAAGTATAAAAGATCATAAAAAATTAAAGGGCTTACAGGCACAAAACCTACGCGATCATATGAGCGAAGCAGAATTGATTTTCACCGCTCTTGCGGAGCTGTCGACAAGACAGATCGCTGAAGGTGTTGATGCAACAGGGATGGGGGAAAACGAAGCTGCTGGCAAAAAAGGTGGCAAAATTGCCAAAAAAGCACGATTGGAGCTTGAGGGAGAGACTGGGAATAAAATAGTGAGTGGCGAAAATTATCTGGAGGAGAAAGGTGCAATCGAAAAACTCTAAAGATGATAAGACAAGCCAATTTATCAAGCCCGCCCGTTTTAAGACGGTTTGGCCGGCTACTTGACGATTCACGGAGAAAAAGTGTAGCCTTCACTCCTTAACACATCTTCTATGAATGACTTTCATTCCTTCAAAGCCTTCTTTGCAAGGTTTTTACTCGTGGGGCTTTTGGCTCAATTTTTGATGGTCAGTCCCGCTTTGGCAGCTGCTCCAAGTCTTTCCATTGCTTTGGCGAGCACACCAGTCGGTGCTAACACCTATGTAAGAGGATCGCACGACGTTCCTTTTGTAGGGATAGTCTTTGCTTGCGGGTCTGCCAGCGACTGTGAAATTTCCAATCTTATTACGCAAGGCTACTATGACGATGAAGGAGATTTTAGTGATTTTGATACGGTTTACGACCGTGGTGATCATACAACTACCTTAAACAGAATCGTGAGTAGCGTCTGGCTTGAAGACGCAGAAGGCAATGTGGTAGCCACTCCTGTTTCCGTAAATTCAAGAAATTATCGAGCAACTTTCTCGTCCTTTTCTTGGACGGTGTCTGCGGGTGACACGGATGTACTTTACGTAATGGGCGACTTAACTACGTCAGCTTTTGCAAATAATGATGCTGAAAATATTGCATTTGGTATTCCAAGCGGGCCATATGTAACCGCAGAAGATGAGGAGGGCTCCGCTATTAGCGTAACCGGTTCCGTGAATACTTCTGCCGCTACTTACGTGACCACAGCTGCCAACGGATCTTTAACGGTTTCCGTGAATGCCGATACTCCTCGTGAAGACATTGTAGTGGCGGGAACTTCGGACGTTGAAATATCAGCTTACGAGTTTGAAGCAAGCAACGAAGATTTCGTAGTTAGCTCTTTGTCCGTTAATAATATCCAGTCCGGCGTGGCAATCGACGATCTGGGGGATTATGACAATAACATTAGCGCAATCCATATAATTTATGAAAATTCAGACGGTGACACCGAAGAAGATAGCAGCTACTTGGTGGGCGGCACCGCTACATTCTCTGGATTAGATCTTTATGTACCTGAAGGCGGTTCAGCCACCCTGACCGTTACTGCAGATGTGAATCCAATCGTCATGGGCGCTGCTACTTCAGGCGAACTAGTCAGTTTAAACCTCGCATTCAATAGCTTTTCCGCAATCGGTCAGACAAGCGGGGAGACATTAAATCCGGCTGATTTGGACGCAAGTGTTTCTAGCGCCGCTGATTTGGATTTTGGTACTGTCTCCTACACAAATGGAGATAATGTAGTAGAGATACAAGGCCGTTTCACCGCACTTTTTGTGCGTGCGGGTGCTGCTGTTACGTTCCGCGTGGATAATGGCTCAGGCGATAACACAAACACACTACCCGTAGGTACTCTTGTTTGTGTGGACGACAATCGAGATGGAGCTTGCAGCAACGAAGATATTTTTATTGTTACTGCATGGTCCGGGACCACGGCTGGAATTTTTGATCGAGTGACTTTGGTGAATATGGACGACGCGGGTGACAGCAGCTACGACGACAACGACCCTCTGCTTTATGCGCTTCCAGGCCGAGGATTCTTGAGCTCCACCAATTTCATGCACGTGCATGAGACCCTCGCGACCTTATCTTTAAGTTCAAGCTCACCGTCGGGCTCTAGGACTGTGAGCTCTTCAGATTCCGCTTTTATTTTTAATATCGCTGCCGATTCCGCTGAAAGGGTCAGTTTTGGAACTTCAGAGGATTTTGCTACTTGTTTGGCCGGTACGGGCACGACACTCGTAAGCGCAGCCACGACTTCTATTTCCGTTGATGGTTCGGCTTGTGAAGTGACGGACGTCAACACAGCAGGAGACTCGTTGAGTTATGAAAGTTCGGCCGACCTCTCCAACTATGATTACGTTTCATTCTGGTTCCGTTGGAATGACGACAGCGCCAATGCCGCTACTTTGCTGCCTTCTGAATTGGACGTCTTTACTGCGGATGCCAATGATGGAGTTGAAGACAACAGCCAAGCACTGAGCCTCAGCAACGTAGCAGGCTCTCCTTCGTACTTCAACGAAGGGACTTGGTACATGATTCGAGACGTGCAAATGCCTGCGGGGACCGATTCTGCAGATGACTACATTGGTTTGGCCTTTCAAGACACAGACACTCTGGCCGGTGCCGATGATATTTATGTGGATCAAACGCGTGTGTATAACCAAAAAATCGAAGTAGATATCGATTCAGACAACGATTTTGATCGCAACCAAAGCCCCGTGACAGCTTACCTCAAGGATGCAGGGGTTACTGTGGCGGTTGGATACGTAGACACCGTGGCCATAGACAGCGATGGGGATGGAGTCCAAGACAGCACGGATGGAGCGAACGCTACCGTTATGTTTGTACCCAACGCCGCTTACGGCGATTTGGAAATTGCTGACGGCACTATGAAGAGCTTTACGGTAACACTTTCTACAGTGAACTTACTCGCCGAAGACGCGGGTGAAGACGATCCGGTCACATTCTCTATTGACTGCGGATCAGCCAGTAGCGGCGTGGTGACCTCGGGAGATTTATTTTGGTCTGACAGCAACATGACCGTGCAATGGTTGGGAAATGTAGGCTCCAGTTGTCTCGTTGGCAACACTATGACGTACTAATACTGTTGCACCTTTATTAAATCGACAATATTAGAACTGGGGACAATTAACCAAATTAAATATGAGAGAATTCCCATCACAAACAACAGCCGACACAGTACGCAGCTTCGGTGCGCCGGTTGAATCAACAACTTTATCAAAATTACAACCAGCAATAGAAAAAGGAGACGAATCAGTACTTGCAGAGCTCCAGAGAGTAGCCACAGAACAAAAGACAACAACACTCACTGTTAATGTAAGTGCTGGGAATCCAACTCAAGTTGCGTGCATGGATAGGATGGTGGCTCTGTTAGCCGAAGATGGGATCACTTTAAGTGTTTTTGATAACAAAGTAGCGGATTCACAAGCAGCCTGGGCAGTTACCAGTGATCTGATGAAGCGTGATGATACTATTTTGAAAGAAGTTGTGGAGCGAGTTATTGCAGAAATGCCAGGATTTTTGGGGCATGAATTAGCAACATACGGGCTTAATGCGCAACATAATGCACCTGAATTACCTATTGATCGAAGACATTACCTAAGAAACTGTGGGGCTCCAACCATATCAGGCCCGGATGGAGGTATAGATAGAACTACGTTATTAACTGAATATGCTCGAACAGTGACTACAGCACTCACCGATGGTGTTTTAGAAGATGAATTGAAACAATTAATCGAGCAAGGTCTTCCTGAAGGCGTGCCAGAGAGTGATTTGCCTGTTTTGGCTGTTCTCGCCATGGCAAGTAATTTAGTAAGAGGAGCTATGAAATGGGCAGCAAAAGGTCAAGATGCGGTAGGAAAAGATTACGCAGGCCGCCCCTTCGCTCTTGGAGTGGCAAGACAAGACGAAGAACTTGTAAAAGCAGCCATAAAAAGCGCCATACAGAGCGGCTTCACTACAGCTACAATACCGGAATAACCGTCCGACTATTCACGGCCGTAGGTGTACACTTTTGGAGTGCCGGTAGTGCTCTAGTCGGCTGGCCACTTGGGTCTAGCACCCTTTGGACCACCCCATCCTACCGTTTCTTACCGTGAGACACAATCAGCGCCAACTGGCTATATTCGGATTCACCCAGTAAGATAAAATAAATTTATGAAAATGCGAAGAAATATAAAGTTGCTATCTTGGTTCAATTTTTTTCTGGACTTCAGGCCTTACTCGGTTATTGCCATAATTTATTTTTCAAACATTACCGGCTCTTATGCCTTGGGTCTTTCCGTTTTTTCCATTGTGATGATTTCATCAGCCTTGTTGGAACTGCCAACGGGTATTTTCTCAGACAAAGTCGGCAGAAAAATGTCCATTGTCTATGGAAGTATTGCGAGCATTATCGCCTTAACTTTATACGCCCTGGGTTCTGCTTATTGGGTTCTGGTATTGGGAGCGATGTTTGAAGGGCTAAGCAGGTCTTTATATAGCGGCAACAATGAAGCTTTTTTGCATGAAGAATTGGCCGAGCACGGACAGGAAAAACATTTCGCGGAATTTTTGGGCAAGACAAGCTCCATGTTTCAAATCGCATTATCCATTTCAGCGTTGATCGGAGGTTTTATTGCGGCTCGGTCTTTAAGCCTTGTTATGTGGATATCGGTGATTCCACAGGTAATATGTTTGATAATAAGTTTGCGGTTAACCGCACCAAAAATTCA
Source organism: Candidatus Altimarinota bacterium (assembly GCA_041645035.1). Taxonomy (GTDB): domain Bacteria; phylum Patescibacteriota; class Gracilibacteria; order UBA1369; family 2-02-FULL-48-14; genus 2-02-FULL-48-14. The sequence goes on from JBAZQU010000006.1 coordinate 40,753, forward strand.
CGAAAAAGCGAACACGAATATTTACAGTCATTTGAAAGAATCACTAAAACTCTTTTTACAAAATCCCAAAATTAGACTGATTAGCCTTTCCCAAATCACCAGTTACGGCATTGGAGAAACCTTATTCCAATTCACTCCGGTCTTTATACAAATGATATGGCCCGTTTGGGCATTGGGAATTTCCCGAGCTTTAGACAACGGTTTTGCAGCCATAGGATTTTGGTTCTCCGGCAAAGTTCTTAAAAAATATGACGCTATCAAGTCTCTTATTGCGGGGAAGGTATTTAATGGAATATTGGGCATTTCCGCCGTTGCTTATCCCACTGTCGCCTCACCCGTGCTGATGTCTTTTACTTCCTTTTTCTTTGGATTGGCCTCAACCGCCAGAGGCGATTTATTGCAAAAAGAATATTCAACCACTCATCGTGCCACCATGGGCTCACTTAATTCTTTTGGCGGAAGCATCTTTATGGGTATTTGTGCCGTTTTATTCGGTACAATGGCCGACACAATTGGCCCGGTTAAATCCATTCTAATCGGCGAGATACTCGTTTTTGCCACCGTAATTTTTTATATCAGACTTTTAAAGTATTATTCAACTAAGCAGTAACGTGGTAAAGCCACAACAACTAAAACTTGATTATTTTAGTCCTATAAATTACAATTTAAGCATTACTGGCTTCGGCCTCCGAGGCTCTCTCCACAAGGAGGGGGCCGATTTATTTTAAACAAATCTAAAAATATATACCAACTATATTTCAGAAGTAATGGAAAATTTGATAACTTTAAAACAATACTCAATAGGCTCTTGTGCCTGTCTTTACTGTCACAGAACTGACTCAAAAAATCTTCCTTTGATCTAGAAATAATATCGAACATAGTATCGAAAGTCCTATTACTTTTCATGCGATTCCATAGCCATCTATATAAAACCTGCTTTCTATAGTATTTCATCAATTTATTATATTTCTGGATCTCTTTATGGAAATTTTTTAATACATTTTTGCCCCCATTCAAATGCGCAGAAATAAGTTTTGCCGCAACCTTTCCTGAGACAACAGATCCCTTTATCCCATCTGTCGCAAACGCCCCACATAACCCAGCCGCATCCCCAATCAAAAGAGAATAATCGTCATAAACATTTTTTAATGGACCACCAATTGGAATCATGCTGGCGAAAGTTAAAATTTCATCAGTGGAATCTTCAACCTTTATCATATTTTTGCGTTTCAACATTTCAACAAAATCTTTGATTTTCCCAAACCCATTTGCATTTTTACTTAATTTCGCAAGACCCAATCGAAAAGCCCTTTTCCCATTGATTATGGTAGGAGAAAGCCAACCCCCATAACCCAAAGAAAATTCACCAAACCAATAATGGTAAACAGTTTTGTCAGGATTAGATCCCAACAAAATATCTCCATAAAAAACTTTTTCCAAACCAATCAAAAACTTTTTATTTCGTGACAATGATTTATTACTCTTCGCCACTGAAGACCTAGCCCCATCAGCTCCAACAATAAATTTGGATCTAACGGTATGCTCTTGCCCATTTTTCAAGAAAGCTATCTCTAGCGGAAAATCATCATTTTGGTCAGTTTTATAATCCGTAAATTTCGAATTAATACTCAAAGTAACATTTTTAGGCAAAGTCTCAGACATATGTTTTACCAATTGAGGAGTATCGGTTGAGTAAATCCACGGAGAATCAGAATATGAGAAAAAATTGCGATCAAAATCAGTCCCAACAACGCCAATGGCTATAATCTTATTCGAAACATAACGCTCAACATTAACAAATCCCGCCAATAAATCATACGTAGCCTGAGTAATCAAACCGGTAGACTCAATATAAGCATCAAGATTTTTCTTGAGATCCAAAACAAGTACATTTAAGTCCTTCGGCAAATGATGAGCCAGCGTTAATCCGGAAAAACTGGCCCCCACAATGACTACGTCATAATTCATTTGAAATTTCACTAATAAAACATTTGGTTGGCCACTCGGGTCTAGTACCCTACCTGGTAACCTCTAAGGCCGCTTTAATATTTCCCCAATAACCTTTGCTCGTATCAAAAAAAGGCACACCAAGCTCCTGGCACAGAGTTTGTAGCTTTTTACTTTCCTCTATAAGGAATTCAAAAACTTTGGACAATTCTTCGTCACTCATCTCATTGGTCCAACTGTTCGTATCAAATTTACGACACCGCGCCACCATTTCTTTTGGAGTCGCCGTGGGCAATCCAAAAACAAAATATTGCAAATGCGGATACCTTGCGTACAAATCGCGAAGAGGCAGTCGAAATCCCTCGATAACAAAATCGTCCGCCACAAGTCCATCAATCATACGGAAAACGAAAGGCTTGAATTGCTGGCACACTTGGTCGTGCTCTTTGGGGGTAGGAGCTTTGTGCGTAATACCAAGTTCGGGAAACACATCTTCAAACGCCTCAATAATCGGATCTATACAAATATGTTGCACCAAATATTTTTTGACCAACTCATGCGCAAACGTCGACTTTCCCGCCGTACAAACTCCGGTAACTATAAATTGATGATGGGTCATAGAGGGTAAAACTCTTGGAACTATACCATCCTACCGAAAGCGGGTGATATAGTCACATACATAATCATGATTAATTCATAATGCATGTCAAGCATTCTTTACAAAAACAAGGTTTCTACCCAAAATATAGTAAAAATGTAATAATTCTTGACTTTCCTGTTAGGGCAATGTAACATTTAAGCGCAAGACCTAACCACACTTCAAATGAAAGATTTTATTCTTAAGTTGCGCAAATCGACAGGCCTTTCGCAAGAAGAGCTCGCCAAAAAACTTGGTTTTTCCAGGCCAACACTTGTTGCAATCGAAAAGGGTGAAAGAGATATCACTCTTACCGAGCTCAAGGAAATATCGAAAATTTTTGATATTCCTGTTGAGATAATTCTTGATGAAGAGCTCAAGGTGTCACAAAAGGTCGCTCTGAGAAATTACGGGGAAAGGGCTTTCAATAAATTTCACAACCTTGTTTTGCAGTGCATAAAATACGGATCTGATACCGATGGTAAGATAACAAAAACCAAGTTGGCAAAACTCGTATATCTTTGTGATTTTGCTAGCTATTATCAGACTTTGAACCCTATCTCCGGATTCGAATACCGGAAGCTTCCACAGGGGCCGGTCGCTATAGAATTTTTTGATATGATTGATAACGATGAATCTGTTAGTGCGGATAGAAACGGTGACGCAATAATGATCTCTTTGATTGAAGGACCGGATGATTCCGTGCTGAATAAAAAAGAACTCCAGCTTGTTAAAGCCATTTGCAAAAAATGGAAGAAATCGACCACCAAACAAATTGTGGACTTCACTCACAAACAAATTCCGTGGAAGGTTTGCAAAGACAGAGAGCCTATTCCTTATTCACTCATAAATAACGAAGCACCTGAAGATGTTTATTAAAGATTTATTTTTTCAGGTGATTTTTTCACAGTATGCCGAAACTCATTTTTGCAAAGACTTTTGTAAGAAGTATAAAGAGAAAAAATGGATCGCAACAAAAAATACAATCACGGAAACCTTGCAGAGAGCTTTTATGGTACAACAGACAAATCTTATTGACGTTTTGAAATATTCTCAAGAAGACAATACAGGAATTTTTAAATTCGATTTTAAAGTTGCCGGCACCAATTTTTCTCCCAAAACCTCAGGCAATCGCGCCATTTTCTCTCTTTGTAATAACACGGGGACTATAAATATTTTATTGGTTTACGGAAAAGACCATTGCACTAAAAAACATTCAGAAACCCAATGGATTTTTGGACACATTAAAACGAATTTCCCGGAATATCGGAAGTATTGCTAACTGGTCTAGCCACTCGGGTCTAGTACTCCTGAAGACTTACCTCTACAAGATAATTTTGTTCATCGCGCTTTGCGTAAAACAAAAGTACTCCATTGTCATAGATAGTGGGCAGAATCTCCGTGTAAGAGCAACAGTTGTGAGTCCAGATATTGGAAAACCCCGGAGTAATAAAAGCTCCATTATAAAAAATACTATCCATTCCATCTTTGCTTGCAACGAAGCCAAGTTTTCCATTGTAAGAAAAAACGTAACGCGGATTCTCTACAGAATATTTCTTAGAGAGAAAAGAACCGTCATACCAAACGTCGCTGGCACAAACACCCTCCTCACAGCTGGAATAGAACGTAAAAGCTGGTTTGCCGTCCACCACGCGCCAATCTTGGATGGGACCTTCGGCTCCAAAATCCATGTTAGCCTCAAACAACACTTCATTATTATTTATCATCTTATAAAGACCGACCATGCCGTTACTTTCACTCACCACCTGATAACGATTTCCATTCCATGAGTAGCTCTCTATGGCGGGATCATACGGCATACCCTCATCTTCCAGAACCGAACTTCCCGTGCTGAGAAGGGTTTGCTCTCTTTCCATATTTTCAAGTGCTCGTTTCGTAAAACCCAAATCCAAATCGGCTCCTGAATCAAAGGCAGATTCCATATAGGTCTGCGATTGACTGACGCAAGAAGTGAACAACAAGACCGCAGCCAATAAAACTGAAGAAAAATTCCGTTGAGTCATAAAAAAATTGATTATTTTGGGTGGCTAAGTGGGTCTAGTACCCTTTAGCCTCTAGCCTTCTTTTTAAAAGAATCGATGATTAGTCCCAAAAGATAACCGAATATAAAATGTTGTAGGCTGCCAATCAGAGCAAGAAGAATCAAGGATACGGTCAAAGAGATATTTGTCAAGAAGGGCAGAGGAATGGAAGTCAGGATTAAGCTGGCAGGCAAGTACCAAAACGTAGGTCCGAAAACAAAAGCGTCTGCTGCATTTTCAGGAGAAATTAAACTGCTGAAAAGCAATATGATCCAGAAAACTAAATCAATTGCCAGAAATATTTTTCCTAAACGCACGGGGAGTTTTTTCATATTGAAGTGTGATGGAAATAATTCTTGGCTGGCCACTCGGGTCTAGTACCCATTGTCAGGATAGTGTAGAATTAAGCTATGTACAATTGGAATACTAACACGGCTGGACTAAAAAAAGATCCAGAGGATCATAAGATATGGAAGCTAGAACAAGCTATCAATTTTGGCCTAAATGGTAAAAAATTAGATAAAAAAGAAGTAAAAAAATACGTCTCCAAACTCACCCTAGATCCATTTCGTGGAAAGTTCATTCAATTGCTACTCAATGGAAAAAATCCTCACTGAACGACAAATTGCTTTACTTGAAGAAATAGGGCGACAACCTTTTTTAGTGAAAAATTTCTACTTGAGTGGAGGAACCGCACTCGCAGGTTTTTACCTATTCCATCGGTATTCCGAAGATTTAGATTTCTTCTCAGAGAACGAAGTGGATCCCATGCAGATCAACATTTTTTTCAAAAGCATACAAAAGACTTTCGGAATCAAAAAAATCGACTACGAACAAAGCTACAACCGAAATCTTTTCTTCCTTCATTTTGACGATGAAATTCTGAAGATGGAGTTCACCTACTACCCATTTCCAAGAGTAAAAAAAGGTCAGCAAAAATTCGGCATCACCATCGACAGCCTTCTGGACATCGCCACAAATAAACTCTTCACCATTTATCAGCGTTGCAAAGCCCGCGACTACATCGATCTCTATTGCATTTGCAAAAAAGAAAAGCTCTCGATCAGTGACTTGATTAAAACGGCAAAAATAAAATTTGATTGGCATATCGATCCAATCCAACTCGGCACACAATTTATCAAAGCCACGGAAGCAAAAGACTATCCCCGGATGACCCAAGATCTCGACAAAAAAACTTGGCAAGATTTCTTCATAGAAGAGGCGGAAAAGCTAGCTCCAGATATTTTAAAATAAAAACTGGCCACTCGGGTCTAGTACCCTCCACAATACATATCTTCTATTGGAATAGGTGAGATAACAAGAGCCTCTTTCCAAACTTTAGCTGTTTGGGTCTTTCTCACCATCAGCGTTCATTGCGCGGAATGTATCGATGATTTGTGCCACTTCAGCACTTTCAGCTGAAGAGCTGATGCGAAACCATACGCCTCCTGCATTGACGAAATATTCGTTGTAGGCTTTGCCGTTTCTAGCGAAGACTAACAATGTTGTTGCGTAGTCGTTGTAACCGATTGTTGTTTCAGTTGTTGTGAAAGAATCTTGGCTTTCACTAAACAAATCTAAACTATCTTGCCATTCGGTTTGAGTTTTGAATTCTGTAAAACTTACAGATTCGTATGGATTGTTTGTGTATGCATACAAATTTCCATTTTCATCTGTGCTTGCACTCCAATCTGTAGGTAATGAGAAGGCTATTCCAAAATCTTCGTTTGTATAGTATCCGTCTGTAATTGGATCTTCAGTTGCTTGGTCATCTGTTGTAGACGAAGTTTCGATCTCTTCTGTTGAACAGGCTGAGAATATAAATAAGCTCATAGCGAGGACCATGTAGAAGTTCTTCATGTAATTTGGATATTACATTCCACCGAGAGTGTAATCCTATTGAAGTGGTTTTTCAACAAAAATTCGAATCACCTTCTCCATAGGGAGGCGGGTCATAGGCTCTAAAACCGCACGTCTTGGCTGGCCACTCGGGTCTAGGTGCTGTTAACATATAACTTTTAGGACAAGGACTATCATTGCAAGCGTTACAAACCCGCCATACACCACGGCAAGTTTATCGTATCTTGTGGCTACTCTTCTGAAGTTTTTCAATCTGTTAA